>DATLWY010000036.1:0-32864 GCA_035576045.1 Gammaproteobacteria bacterium
ACTCATCGTAACACCCATAATCGATTCCAAATAGCTACCAATTAATCCCCCCGTGTAATAACTTACCGGTAATGAAATTAACAACAGTGTTGTGCTTTGTCTCGATTTGCGTTTTGCTGTTCTTGCTTGCGCTTTTAATTCTGATAACAACAGTGCTTCATTTTCTCTATTGTTGGTCTCGATTGAGCGTAATAATTCATGAAAATGCAATTCCGAAATCTCAAATTCTTTTTTTGGCTCCTCACCCGCTGCTCCTCTAAATTGAGTCGCATCGAATTGCCCATATCGTGCTTGAATACTAATATTCCCCTCTGTTGCAATATTACTGCCAATAGCCTCTTGTAAAACAGGGGTTACGCTCGTTGAACTTCCGCCTATTCCCAAAAACCCTTTTTGGTTTACTGAAACTGTCGTACCTATCTTGTTTCGAACGATTGCCGCATCTACAAACGAATCTGCATTCTCTACAACTACTCCTTCTGGCCCCAATTGGTCTTTAGCACCACTGAGATAAATGTTATTCACATTTAGAAAACGCGCACCTCGTCTGGCAACCATTTCATTTCCAGGCTGCAATTCTGTGATGCCGACCTGCTGAAAACTGAGGGTCGTTTCATTCTTGCCCAGTAGACTTTTTCGTTTGCTTTCGTGAGTGACTGTTTCATAACGCATACAGGTATTTCGAGTGCGTGTGAAATTTTCTAAACCTTCAATAATAATTTTTTCCCCTTCGAAGTTTCCCCGGGCGTGTAATGCACTGCCAGGCACACCCGAAAGTGTAATATCTTCCAATGCAAACAGGCATCCCGCTCCATCTCTTAAGCGTCTGTTATCAAAATGCTTCGGAAAAAATGCCGTTGGTACTAAAACAGCTTCCGTATGACCATCGTCAAAAACGATGGTTTCAATGGTATCAACAATGCAAGGCTCTGCTAATGGTAAGGCTTCCCTCACACAATTAGGCTGTACAATACTTAAGGCGTTATTCGCTGTCTGTTGAAGAACCATGCCGGGACTCTGTGCGGTAATCAGCTTTTGTGTGCTTTGGCTATAACGAATGGCATTGGTCTCAAAGTATTGCATCAGGCTTTGCAATGTGTTTACGTCTTTATTTAAAAAGCCGCGACCAAATTCTCCTAACATCACCTTCGTTAAAAGCTGCTCTTCTTTTTCTCGCGGCAGTAATCGTTTTAAATTACCAGGACTTGGAGTGAGCGTTCCATCTGTGCTTAAAAGCATCCGGGGCAACCTTGGCATAAAGTTACTCAATGGCGGTGCAAGCACCGATTTAAAGACCGTTTCTCCACCAGGGGAAATTTCATACAATAATGTCGGGTCAAAATAATTAAGCAGTGAAACTTGCCCCTTGAAAGGCCTAAAGACCATTGGGGCTAAGCTGACACGTGCATCAAATTGTCCTATTAACCCTTGCTGAATGCCGTTTATTTCGATGCTAATCGCGGCTACGATACTCGAAATATCTAAATGCGGAATTGAAACCTTGAAATCTGTCCCTATACTTAAGCTCGCATTAATCGGTGTGCCTAAAACAACGGTCGGAAAATCTGCAAACTTTTCATGTACATCATCACTATGAAACTTGTGTTTTATTCTGTGCTCGCCTATTTTACGACGTACCATAACAGTTGTGAAAGGTATAAAGCTTTTATTTTTCAGGCTTTTTGGCTCAGCCTCATCAAATGCACAACACGATATTTGACTGGCAAATATATCTAGCTCATGGTTGCCAATGCTTAACTTTTTTTCAATAATAACGGTCGACGGTTTTGTTAAAGCCGCTGCATGTGTTGCATCTTCTTCTACCAACAATTGATGTCTCGTTGGCATCTCCCAGATGGCATTGCCCTGGATGTTTACTTGACTACTGGTATTGATTAAATTTCCGTTTCCTTTAGCATGGAAATCGCCGCCACATATCATTTCCAGCTGATTCCATCTGATATCATTAGCTTCCATTTCAACAGGACCAAGGCACAGTATGGCTGCTTGTGCAGCTTTTTCTCTACCCAACACAATGGCTATTGTCGCCTTAAGCCGCACGCCTTCTACAGACAATAACCGGCCTTTATGTAAATCCAAACCTTGACACTTTAATTGTAAGGGCTTTCGTGATTTCAATGTAACAGAATGTTCATTGTCCCCAATAATCAGCGGGGCAGGTGTCTCAATGCTCACATAACCCGCTTCTGCAGTTTGATCAGCCAAAAATAAGAGCGGTTTTGTTGCAGAAGGCGACAATACGTAGTGTAAAGAGCCAGACACAGTACGCGCTTTTGTAATAGTGATGCCTTCCGGCAAATAAAAGCCTAATTCCTCCGCTGCTTTTACCTTATCGCTGACAACACAGTCCCCACCGCCCTGATGTAATATGATATTTTGGCTAGCAACCGTTTGGGCTTGAAGATTAATATTAATGGCCGTAATCACGATGTTTTGATTGGTCGTAAGCGTGCCAGCGGTATGAGAAAATCCTTCTCCTCTAATAAAGGTAAAATCACCTTTTGTTATAATGATATGCCCTCGGTTACGGAATGAATAGCGTGGTGGTTTATGCGTAACCGATTGTGGGGCTAATTCAGGAACTTGATCGGTTCTTATGACCAGGGTTTCTGCTATGAATGAATGTGCATTTAGAATATCCTTAGCGGATAAGTAAACCGTACCGCACAACAAATCAGCGCCTGTTTTAATTGACCCGGGTGTCTCTATCGTTAAATCAAGATGAGGGGGAACACGATTAATGCACACATTCCCTTCTGGCGTAAAGGCTAACTGACATTCCCCACCAAGAATCGGAATACACAGCGTTAATTTTTTACCCAAGGTTAGGCCTGGCGTGGGTAACACAAAGGGGGCGAGTTTGTTTTGTTGAGCAACTCTATAAATAAAATCCGTGATCGCTTTTGTATCGAAAAAAGCAGTGTATGATGCTTTCGGGGCAACACCTGCTTGTTCAGCGTGCGTTTTTTGATCAAGAGAGATTTTTGGCTCGGGCTGCAAAAATAAGGGGATACATTGTTTGTTTAAAATGCCTTTTTCATTACCATGGACAACCTCGAGAAATACAGTTGCTTCTCTTAGATCTAGATTAAGTGCTTTTAGCTCTTCGAGCGCATCTACTACAAATCGGATTTTAGCGAAAGATTTATCTAAAGCTTCCTTAGTTTCTGTAGTTTCTGTATCGTTTGAGGTCAACATCTTAAAGCTCCTTATTTGCATTTGACTGATAATTTAGAAAATCTGCTGAGTTATTATGCGTATCCATATTAAATTTCCTCTTTAAATAAAAACCTTACTAGCGGTCTAAGAGTATTGAAGAAAATAATGTTTAACTATCCTGGAAATACACCTAAGTAAAAGCCTTGGGCGAAAATCCCTCATAGGTTCCCATAGATTGGAGGGCAAAAAATTGTTAAATTCCTTGAATAATTAAGACTTAAATAAATTGAAGATAGGTGATATACTAGGAAGGTCAATTTTGGAACAGGAACGTTCAGTTGTGAAACTTAGCAACCAGCAAGACAGGACTGGCGAAATTGTCCTACCGCGAGCAATATATCATTTTTCTCTAAAAACAATCAATGAGATAGCTTTTACCCAAAGGGAAATAGATATTATTGCTTGCATGCTCAACGGCCGGACAACCAAAAAAATTGCTTCTTTATTATTCCTCGCACCTAAAACCATTGAAAACCACATTCGCAATATTCGCTTAAAACTAAAAGGGGGAGGAGCTCAGGAAAATATCATAGATTTTATAGAAAACTCGAATAAATTTAGTGTAGTCAAGAAATACTATTCGAGCCTTATGATTCAAGCTAGGTTTGAGCTCGAACTTAAAAAAATATCAGCTATGATGCCGACTCGCAAAGAAAATTTACTTTGCCTCATTGTCCATCATAAAGAGCAAAAAGACCAAATGACTTATATTAATCAACTCAAAATTCATCTAGATCAGATTGGGATAACAACGTTAATCGAAGTGAAGGAAGAACACAATGCTCTTAATGATTTTACCACTCAAATTCAAGCTCAAAAAGTAAATCGAATTCTTTACAGCTTGTCCGAAACATTTATAAAGCGACTTGAAAACAATGATCCCCTAGCAAAGCTTGAATTTTTTGAATTAACGAAAAAAAACAGTGAAAAGCTTAATGCCATAACTTTTCTTTTATTGGCCGATAATACTTCTATCACTGTTTCTAAACAATTCAATGAGGTCGACTGTATAAATTTGGCAACAGAAGGCAATTATTATAATTTATTTTTTAAGCTTTTAAAAAGATTGTGGCCTAATACCCGTTTAGAGAAAAACATTTTGGAATTTAAAATACAACGTGATAAATTTCATGAGTCTTCTTTCCATAAGACAGAGACCCATGAAAATGCCGCTTTAAAAAAACAATACAAAGGTGATTGGCTTTTAAATGTCTTAAGCAAAAAGAAATGGTGGACACTATCGACAAGCGGACTTATTTGTCTCATCTTTTTTTACGCTGGTTCATCTACGAAAATAAAAAACAACTCAATCGTAGTTGATAACAATACTAACCATTACAATGCCATAACAAATTTTGAAGCAAAAGAAATCTGTAAGGTCCCAGAGCCCTGTGAATTCTTTTCAGGGCGTACGGATTTTATTAAAAAAATTCAAGCTATCTTAAAACAGAATAAAAAAATTGTAGTAGTAGGATATCAAGGGATGGGAAAAACACAAGTTTCCTATCAATATGCAAGACAAAATGCCTATGAGTATGAAGGAGGAACATATATTTTTAAAGCAGACTCAGAACAATCTCTGATTAATTCTATTCGAGCCTTTGCAATTGTAATGGGAATTGTTACTCAAAGTGAAGGTTATCGCCTTAATGACGATCAAGTCAAAAAATTAATTGTCCCATTACTACAAGATAATCTAAAAAATCGAAAAAAGATGTTATTTATTTTTGATAATGTGAATGATTATGACAGCATTAGAGACTTAGCCTCTATTCAATCTAAAGAACACCATCTTGTGATTACTTCTTGCTCTAAAAAATGGGATGCTTGGGATATTTTAGAACTCAGGGAATTTGATCAAGAAAAAGAAGAGGCTGAAGGTTTGATTTTAAAAGTTCTTAAAAAAGAAACTCACCAAAATGCACAAAAATTAGCAAGCAAATTAGGTTATTACCCGCTAGCTATCACTCAAGCAATTAATTATCTTAAAAATAACAACATGATCGCAATGGATGACTATATTAAAGAATATGACAGCTTATATGAGAGAAGAAAAGCCTTTTTAAGCTATCATTCCTTTGAACAAAATCATTATATCAAAACTTCATTAACTGCTTTTGAAATATCAAAAAATAGATTGGTTGAGGAACTGACAGATGCTTATTATCTCCTTAAACTCTGCTCACATTTCTCGCATGATATCATTCCAGTATCCATTTTTAAAAAAGACATCAAAAATATCCCTGGCGTTTTAGAAGTTCTCAACAAATATTCCATGTTAGATATGATTAACATTAATGGAGAGCTATACTTAAATATGCATAATGTATTAAGAGACGGTATTAAAATACAAATACATGAAGAAAAAAAAGAAAATTTAATAGAAAGCAAAGTGTTAAGTTTAATGGATCAATATTTTATTTATGATTTTTGGAATAAGCAGAATATTGAAAAGATCAGACTTATTATCCCTCACGTTGAGTATTTTCTAAACTATTTGCACAAAAAGGACAGTCCTTTATTAAAAACACACCAACTCATTAATCTGTTAAGTAAATCTGGTGCTTACCACATTCATTGCTTCAGGGATACTCACGAAGCGATTCGTCTACTTGAAAAAGCAAAGTACCTTGCGCAATTTATAGAGCCTGCACCAAGAGAACTGACCAATAGAATCATGGAAGACTTAGCAACCTCTTATTATTATCATGGGGAATATAATAAAGCACGGCAAGAAATCCAATTAGTTCACAAAAGAAAGGGGACATCAGCTCTATCCTTTATTATAGAAGGTCATATACTATACAATGAGTGCAGATACGATGAAGCGCAAATTGCTTATGAAAAAGTTTTAAAACTTCTTGAGCAAAATAAAAATCTTCAATACCTTGCCTTAGCGAACCGCTCACTTGGATTAGTTTTTTATAAAAAAGCACTGTTTTCACCAACTGAACAATCAACAGCGTACATTAATTTGTCTAAACGATTTTTAGAAAAAGCACTAGAAATTCAGGAAAATTTCAACAGCGAGAACTTGGAATTAGCGATTACTAAAAATGCCTATGGTAGGACAGCAATAAAACTAAAAGAATTAGAGAAAGCTGAAAAAGCTCTTTCTGAAGCATTAAGAATAGCAAAAGATTATTGTAAAAAAGATGAAGATAACTATGAAACGTTAGCTATAAAAAGATCCTATGGATATTACCTATGTTTGTATAAAAAGGAGCGTTTTACAGAGGGTATACAGCATTTAAAAGAAGCGTTAGAAGGTAAGTTTCGTATTTATCAAAATAAACCTCATCAAGCAGTGATAGGGACTATAGAGCGTATTGTTGAAGTTTATGCACTCAACCCCGACAATAAAGAATTAATCAAATTAATTCCCACGATCAGCCAATATTTGGATGATTGGGCACTTGCAGAAAAATCCGATCACAGTAAAAACTTAAACAACGAACATATAGGTACAAGGATACGCGAAATGAAAAATGTTATTAACAAACTTAATGCTGAAAGGAGAATTATGCTATGAGAAAATCAATCAACCGTGTAATCAAACAAAAGATGGCTATTGCTCGATTCATGACCTCTATAATATTATTTTTTTCCAGTCTCTTGTATGGTGAAATACTCTTTGCCAAGATAGTTGTCATCAAGGAAACAGGGGAATTGGCTTGCGTTTTAAAAAATGCAGCTCCAGGCTCCTTGGTTATTTTTGATGTGGACGAAGTACTTGTGTACCCTGAAAACGTTGTCCAATTACAAATTGCCGCACCTTTTTGGGAAGCCACTATGGCTGACTTAGAAAAACGCCGAGGAAAAGCGACTCGAGATCTATTGCACAGTATTATGTTATTACAAAGTAAATGGCAATTAACCGACGCTGAGATGCCCAGCTTGATCCAAGACTTACAACGACAAAAAATAAGGGTTATTGCCTTGACTACTTTTTGGACAGGTAAAATGGGAAAGCTCAAATCAGTTGAGGATTGGAGAAGCACACACTTAAAAAAGCATCACATAGATTTTAGTATTACAGCGGATATTTCTAAAAGCTATTTTAACATTACGGCATTTGATAAAGTAAGTGCTAAGGCATATCCGGTTTATAAAGATGGCATTATATATACCAACCACTATGCTAATAAAGGGGAAGTATTAGGCGCTTTTTTAAAACAAGCCAACTTGAGTCCGACGAACATTATTTTTATCGATGACAAATTAAAAAATGTCGCTGACATAGAAAATTTTTGTAATACTGCTAATATAAGTTACACTGGGATCCATGACAATCGAATCCTGAAAACGCACAATATTTTTAATGCTACTCTGGGCAAGTACCAATTTGATTATCTAGAGAACCATTATGTTTGGTTAAGCGATTTAGAAGCCAAAAAACGCCTTAATATGCGCTAGCTTAGACTCGAGCTGGCAATGCCTGAACGGAGAGAAATGTTGGCAGCTATTAATACGTTGGTTTTAATAGGCTAAAATCACTCAGCTGATCGTACTGATCTATTTTTTCTCGGCGCTTTAATATATTAACCAATTTATTCGCAAGCGGCACTGTACAAAACGCGTATACCACTTTAAAGCTGTAATAAAATAATCCGAATTTTAGCAATTCATCATTAGACATGATCCCATAAAATGCCAATGGCAGAAACAGCGCTGTTTCGATACCTTCGCCAATCCAACTGCCACATAATGACCTCAGCCAAAAAGCTCGGCCACGCATTTTTACTTTTAATTTTGCAACAATATAGGCATTCATAAATTCGCATATAAAATACGTGAGTGTAGAAACAGCCATCAAACGGCTGCCATTGCCTAAAATTTGCGTGTATGCCTCCTGGTGCAGCCAGGAATCTGGCGAAGGGGCCAGAATAGCCAAACGACACATAAAAGCCATAAATAAATTACAGATCATGCCAAACCAAATAATCCGTCGAGCTTCTCTAAACCCATAAACTTCGGTTATGATATCGCCTAACAAGTAAGTAAGGGGAAACAACAGAACCCCTGCGGGTAAAACAATCAATCCAAAAGATACTGGTTTCTCACCAATAACATTGGCCGTTAATAATAACGTGACAAAAATCATACCAATATGCATCAAATGTTTAAACGACACGGGGCTCTAATTCTCCTTTAATGTAACGCTCTGCCATTTTTTCGACTGACAATGGCTTAATTTTTGAAGCCCAACCTGCCGTACCAAAAGCTTCATATCGTGCTTTGCAAATGGCTTTCATCGCTTCTATGGCATCATGATTATATTTGCGTGGATCAAATTCACTGGGATTTTTTGCAAAATAACGACGAATAGCGCCTGTAACAGCCAAACGTAAATCCGTATCGATATTGATCTTACGTACGCCATGCTTGATCCCTTCTACAATTTCCGACACAGGCACACCGTAAGTCTCTCGAATTTTTCCACCATATTCGTTAATTTCTTGTAACAATTCAGCGGGAACAGATGAAGAGCCATGCATCACAAGATGTGTATCGGGAATACGACGGTGAATGGCTTTAACACGATCCATCACCAACACTTCACCTGTGGGTGGTTGATGAAACTTATACGCACCGTGACTTGTGCCAATCGCAATGGCCAACGCGTCAATTTTGGTTGCTTTGACAAAACGCGCCGCTTCATCAGGATCGGTTAACATCATCTCTTTGCTTAATGTTCCATGGGCACCCGAGCCATCTTCTTCTGCAGCTAATCCAGATTCTAGCGAGCCTAAACATCCCAATTCGCCTTCCACTGAAACCCCACACGCATGTGCCATCTGTACAGCTTCAGCCGTGATTGCTGCGTTATATTCATAATTTGAAGGGGTTTTCATATCATCTTTAAGAGAACCATCCATCATTACCGACGTAAATCCCAATTGAATCGAACGCTGACAGACCGCGGGGGAGGCCCCATGATCTTGGTGCATACAAATAGGAATATGCGGAAACTCTTCAACCGCTGCTAACATAAGATGTTTTAAAAAACGTGGGCCGGCATACTGCCGAGCGCCTGCGGACGCCTGTACAATCACAGGACTATCGGTTGCATTGGCTGCTTCCATAATAGCGCGTAATTGTTCCAAATTATTGACATTAAAAGCAGGAACACCGTAATGATATTCCGCGGCATGATCTAACAACTGACGCAAAGTAATTAAAGCCATGATTTATCTCCTCATACCGTAATAATCTGTAAAGTAGTTGCACCCACGCTATTTCCCATGGTATCGCCTTTGGTAACAACCACGCGATCCCCAATGGTAATAGCACCCAATCGTAATAATTCAGCTAAGGCATCGGATGTCACGTGATCTTTAGATGAGCGCGTAACATCGAAATTAATCGGATACACGCCGCGATAAAGCGTCATCCGACCACGCGCACTAACATTTCGGCTTAACCCATAAATAGGAATACCTGAACGAATACGCGACATCCATAAAGGTGTTAGACCTGTTTCGGTTAATGCCACTATCGCACGTGTATCAATATGATTGGCTGCATACATTGCTGCCATCGCGATTGTTTCATTAACGTGTGCAAAACGCGATTCTAAGCGATGATGCGAAATTTTCATAATACGCTGGCGTTCTGCCGCTAAACAGACTTCAACCATAGCTTCAACCGCCTTATCTGGAAAATTTCCTGTCGCAGTTTCAGCGGAAAGCATCACAGCATCAGTGCCATCCAATATGGCATTCGCAATATCAGAGACTTCTGCTCGTGTAGGAATAGGATTATGCACCATAGATTCCATCATTTGTGTAGCGGTTATGACTGCACGATTCAAAGCACGTGCTCTTGCAATAATACGTTTTTGAATGGCAGGTAATTCGGCGTACCCAATTTCTACACCAAGATCGCCACGTGCAACCATAACGCCATCGGCGCTTTCTATAATATTATCCAGATCATCTACAGCCTCTACACGTTCAATTTTGGCTAATATGCCAGCAACGCTCCCCGCCTGCTCTAATAACAAACGTGCCTGATGTATATCGCTTGCCGAACGCGGAAAAGACACTGCAACGTAATCGACATTCATTTTTGCCGCAAATTGTATATCTTCCCTATCTTTATGTGTTAAAGGTTCTGCACTTAATCCGCCGCCTCTTCGATTAATGCCTTTATTGTTAGATAAGCTACCACCCAATTTTACAACGCAATAGATTTTTTGACCTTCTACTTTTTCAACGGACAACATAATAAGCCCATCATCCAGTAGTAAAATATCGCTAGGGTACACTTCTTTCGGTAAGTTTTTATAGTCAATACCCACTGCTTGTTCGGTGCCTGCCTCTATCGCGAGATCGGCATCAATAATAAATTTTGCATCAACTGGTAAATCAATAGAACCCTTTTTAAACTGCGCAATACGAATCTTAGGCCCTTGCAAATCGATAATAATGCCGACCGTTTTACCAAGTGCTGCTGCGCAAGCACGCGTCGCCTCAATACGTTCTTTATGTGAATCGAGTGTGCCATGAGATAAATTGACGCGCACGAGATCCACGCCTGATTCGAGCACTCGATGTAACATTCCCGGTTTATCGGTAGAAGGCCCAAGGGTGGCTATAATTTTTGTACGTTTTAACAATGTAAAATCGTATACCCTTTCAGATAGCTCGAAAAGTCCTGAAGTTTCTGTATGCCAGTTGCTTCTGCTTGTTGGCACCACTCTTGCAAAGCATCCAACAATTCTTTTTGTGTCGCGGTTGTTCTATTCCAGATAATTTTTAACTGTTCTCTGAAATTGTATACAATTTGCAAAGCGCGATTTTTTTCTAAAACCACTTTTAAATTTTGTCTTCCTGCTTCATCTACCAATACATCTGCACGAATTAAAGCTGCTTTTACCCGCTGCAAGAGACGCCGATCTGCAGGCAAGGCTTTTTGTTTTTCTTGCCTAAATAAGGGCAAAATTACTGCTTTGCTATAAGTAGTCATAACTTGCACTTGATTATTTAACAATGCATGCAGGGATTCGGCATCGATAAATTGTTTTCCCTGTATAATTTTAGGCTTAGGCACCGTGCGTTTGACTTTTGCAAGCCCTAGAGCCATTAAAATTCGAATATATAGCCAACCGATATCAAATTCCCACCACTTAACCGAGAGTTTAGCGGAAGTTGGATAAGTATGGTGATTGTTATGCAATTCTTCTCCACCAATTAAGATACCCCAAGGGAATACGTTGGCTGCTGCATCGGCACACTCAAAACTGCGATAACCATAATAGTGCCCAATACCATTTATAATGCCTGCTGCAAAGAAAGGGATCCAAGCCATTTGAATAGCCCAGATGGTTAGACCCGGTACGCCGAATAAGAAAAGATTAATCACTACTAGCAATGCTACCCCTTTAGCTGAGTGCGGCGTGTAAATGTTTTGTTCTAACCAGTCATCGGGGGTTCCTTGGCCATAACGTTCCAGAGTTTCTTTATTTTTACCTTCTTTACGATATAACTCAGCGCCTTCCCACAAGACTTTTGACAGTCCCATTACTTGGGGGCTATGAGGATCTTCTACCGTCTCACATTTCGCATGGTGCTTGCGATGAATAGCCGTCCATGCTTTTGTTTCCATTCCGGTCGTTAACCAGAGCCAGAATCGAAAAAAGTGGCTGATGGCTGGATGTAAAACGAGCGCTCTGTGTGCCTGAGCACGATGCAAAAAAATAGTAACGCTCACAATGGTAATATGGGTAAGAATTAGGGTAGCAATAATGTACCCCCACCATGACAAATCTAAAATACCGTAAAACATATCAGAGACCTCTTCTACAAAGCGATTATCTATAAACAGTTTACGCAAAAGACGAAGTCTTTACTAGAGATAAATCTAACTAACATACTATACATTTTCAAATAATTATTTTGATTCATGCCAAACCCCGCTTCGCCCAGACATGCATCCCCTCATTAAGATAATTATTTTAAAAGCTATACAATCCTATTTCCACAATTTCATATCCCCAGCTATACTTTTTGATATGCAAGCACTCCCCCTGGTCTCTGTCAAAAATCTTAGCTATACGCGGCCACAATGGTCGATGCGAGATTTAAGCTTCACAGTCAATCGTGGCGAATGCATGGCATTCATTGGCAAAAATGGTACCGGAAAGACAACCACGCTAAATTTAATCGCCGGACTTATTAAGCCACATGCCGGACACATTTTAATTCAAGGCTTCAATATTCACACCCTACCGATTTTAGCCAAACAATTTATTGGTTTTCTACCTGATCAATGTCCACTATATTTTGAATTAACCGTTAGAGAATATTTAGGCTTTATTGCTAAGCTAAGACAAATTTCAAAATACGACATTCCTGAACACGTTGAAGAAGCTTTGGAAAAGCTTAATCTAAAACGATATCAACATCACTTAATTGGCACCCTTTCTAAAGGGCTCAAACAGCGCGTTGGTCTTGCCAGCGCCATACTACATCGCCCTTCTGTGCTTTTATTAGATGAACCCACTCAAGGTTTAGATCAAAATCAAATCGAAGATTTTCAGCTGCTATTAAGTCAATATAAAAAAAATGCTGCGATTATTTTATCAACACATTATTTAAATGAAGTAAAGTCTATTTGTGATCACGCATTGCAATTCAGCACGGAAGAGATCAAAATTTATGATTTTAACCATTGCACGACATGAATTCTTAAAGCTGTTTAAAACAGGAAATATCTGGAAACTTCTTGCTTTATGTCAATGTATCTTGGGCTTGATCTTCTATCGATATATGACAGAGTTTTTATTAAAAAGTCAAAATCTTTTAATTGAAAACCAACTGTCGCTTGGGGTAACAGAAGAAGTCATTCACCCTTTATTTGCATGGACGGCACTCTTTTTTTTCTTTATCACTCCACTCCTTGCGACCAACTGCCTAACCCAAGAAAGAAAATCTCGCACTTTAGAAATCTATTTAAGCGCCCCCCTTACAGCCAAAAAAATTATTTTAGGTAAATTTGTCGGAATTTTCGTGGTTCAACTTTTCTTACTACTTCCTGTGCTTTTAATGCCTTTATTAATCGCCGTTGAAGATAGTTTAGATTTGGGGCAATTTATATCAAGCTCTTTTGGGTTAGTGTTGCTTTTAAGCGCTAATTCAAGCATCGCGATATTTATCGCCAGTCTCTCTAAAGAACCGTTAATCGCATCATTCGTGATTTTTATCACGCTGCTTTTGTTAACATTGCTAGAATGGATAACACATTTTTTTTCTCCTACTTTTAGCTGGGTTACAGAGCTTGCCCTGCTCTATCACTGTAAAAACTTTTTATCTGGCATTATCAACACGCAAGACATTCTTTATTATGCCTTGGTTTCTTTTATTTTTCTGCGCTTCAGTATACTCCGTTTAGATAAAGAACCCCATTTTAGACAAAAATCATGAAAAGCAACAGCAACTTTAAAAACACACTTTTAATTTTTTTTCTCTTTTTAACATCCGTCGTTGTCTATCAGTTTCCTCTATCTTTGGATTTGACTGCAAACAAAATTAATAGCTTAAGTGAAGCTAATCGTACATTATTATCTACCTTAGATAAACCCCTCACAGTCGAACTTTATTCTACCCAACAAAATATCATTGAGCATGTCCAAACCATACTTTCTTTATTCCAAAAAGAAAGCGCCCATATTGTGCTCAATCTCCATCATGAACCAATGAATACACGAGACAAAAGCCGATTACGATTAGAAACCAATAACAACTTGCTTCTGACTTATGATGATCGCAAAAAAGCCATTGATATCAATCCTTCAAAATGGAATGAACAAGCGTTTAGCAACCTGGTACAACACATGATCCGCACTAAAGAAGATTGGGTGGTCTTTTTATCTGGACATGGCGAATGCGATCCCTTGAGCAACGCAAATCAAGACTTGAGCCAATTAACCAATAAACTTAAAACCACAGGCATCAATATTGCATCATTAAATTTGGGAGAAATAGGTAATATTCCAGGCAATACCAAAATGCTCGTCATTGCCGACCCAAAAATTGCCTTTTTACCACAAGAAACTAATCAAATTTTAAATTATGTCAACCAAGGCGGAAACTTGTTATGGCTGGTTAACCCAAATGCTGTGCCCCATTTAGATAAACTCGCGAAGCATCTCGGCATTACCTGGCAACCCGGAACCATTATAGATCAAAAATCGCACGCGATGGGAACCCCCCATCCAGCAATTAGTATTATGACGCAATACCCAGTGCACACGGTAACAGAGCAACTAAATATCCTGACGGTTTTCCCACGCGCACGACCATTGCAATATGAAGCAGCCTCAAAACTGGGTTGGCAGGCATCTCCTCTACTAGTGACCAATGCTTCTACAACGCTAGAAGTCTATCCAACAAAAAAAGCACAACAAACCCCAAGAGGTCCTTTTACGATTGGCATTGCGCTCGAAAAAAATAATCAACGCATTGTGGTCATTGGAAACACACATTTCCTGAGCAATGCCAGTCTCCACAACTACGGCAATTTACAGTTGGCGAACAATCTTTTTACTTGGTTAATGGGCTCTGATGTCTTAGTAAGTAATGGAACAAAACCGGTAGTAGATTTATCTTTTGCCCAAAGCGCATTCACCGCAACAACCACCCAATTCATCTTTCCGTTTTGTCTACCATTGATTTATTTATTCATTGGCTGGCAAATTAAAAGAGCGCGACGACAACGATCTGCCATAAATATAGTTTAATTCGCTATTTTTGCCAGTTGACATGCTTTTTTTCGGGATTTTTACAAATGGCTAAGTTGATAATACCCTCATTGCGTCTTACACTCTTAAGATAGTTTTCGAAAGTTACAACAATGGAGTTTTCAACAATGCAAAGAATGGATTCTTTGGATTCAACTAAACATAAAACCGTGTTTAAAAAGCAGAATCACCGACCTTGGACTCCCCCCATTCAGAAAGATGCCCCGGTATTATTTGAAAGCAATAAGGAATTAAGTGTTTTTGATAGCGATCGTTTATTGATCGGTGGATTTTCATTTCCAAAGGTATCGAAAGTAACCGATGAAGCGGAACAGAGTCAAAAATCAAACACATCCACGGATAAACCTAAAAGCAAAGAACAGGAAGTTCAAACACTTTCTACTCATTTAAAAATTGCAGCTGCCTTAGAGAAGGCGGAAAACATAGAATTGGCTCGAAAAAAAGAAGCGCTAGCGAGAAATGTTGCCGAAGAAAAAGCGTTGTGCGCTATGCAACAACTCCAACTCACTGAATCCGAACTACAAAAGGCCAAACAACAGCTCCACATGGAACAACAATTAAAAACTAAAGAAGAATTCATTAAGAAATCCTTAGAAACAGAAATTAAAAATGCCCTCCGTGCTATAGAAGACAACGAAAATACAATTGCACGAGAAATCGAAATCAGACGGATTGCTGAAGGAAAACTAAACGAAACGCTAAATTTTCTTGCTGAAAAAGAACATCATATTCGTCTAGAAGCAGAAAAAGCCATTAGGGATAATTTACGTGACTCTATAGAAAGAGAAAAAAACATTCAACAAACCCTCGAAGATCGTGTTAAGACTCTTCAAAACGAACATAAAGACCAAACACTTAAAATTCAATACGAAGCAGAACTCAAAATTGCCGAAGCTGAAGAAAAGGCGTGCTTTCATGGAAAAGCAAAAATTGAAGCGCAACAGTGGCTTCAGAAATCCCAGGAAGCCACTCGCCAAATTGAAATCCAAAAAACTGAAGTGGAAAATAACCTGGCGGCCGCTATTCAAAATGCCGCCGATCAAAAGTCTCAATGTGAATCTGTCATCAATGATTTACGCCTACAGATTAGCCAATTGAATGAGAAAATTTCATTAATGGACATTGCGAATTTTTCTCTTAAACAACAACTATCCGAAAATTTATCGAAATTAAATGCTGCCCGCCAAACAGAAATCAACACCAAAACCCACATGGAATCCCTAAGCCTACAAATTCAACAATTGACTGAAAAATTCATTGCCATTGAAAATGAAAAGGCTGAATTAACGACAGCGTTTACAGATACGCTTGGCAAATCGAAAACTTTACAGTCTATTGCAAACAATGAACGGCGATTAAGAATTCTGCTTGAAGAAAAATTTAGCGAGAAAGAGACGAGGGAAATGACTCGCAACAAAAAACTGTTTGAAAGAAAGATTTTCGAACTAACAGAAAAAATTAAAGCGTTAGAATTTGAAAAATCCAAAAGTCAAGAAGACCACGACAACGCCCTTGGTGTAATACATAAAACCAAGACTTTGCTAGCTAATGAAAAGACCGAAACAACACTATTGGAAGAAAAAAACAAGCTGCTTACAGAACAAATCCATAGGCTAGAAGAGGCCAAACAAAATGAAATACATGAAAAAGAAACAGCAGCACGTAAAGCTTCTGAACTTGTTGCCAAACAACAAGAACTCGAGCAAGAAAAAATAAATCTCGAAGAAAAAAATAAACTGTTCACAGAGCAAATCCATAGCCTAGAAGAGGCCAAACAAAAAGAAATACATGAAAGAGAAACAGCAGCACGTAAAGCTGCTGAACTTGCTGCCAAACAACAAGCGCTCGAGCAAGAAAGAACAAGCCTCGAAGAAAAAAATAAACTGTTCACCGAACAAATCCATAGTCTAGAACAGGCCAAGCAAAAAGAAATACATGAAAAAGAAACAGCAGCACGTAAAGCTTCTGAACTTGTTGCCAAACAACAAGAACTCGAGCAAGAAAAAATAAATCTTGAAGAAAAAAATAAACTGTTCACAGAGCAAATCTATAGCCTAGAACAGGCTAAACAAAAAGAAACATATGAAAGAGAAACAGCAACACATAAAATGTTTGAACTTGTTGCCAAACAACAAGAGCTCGAGGAAGAAAAAATAAGCCTCCAAGAAAAAACTCAACTGCTTATAGAACAAATCTATAGTCTAGAACAAGCTAAACAAAAAGAAACAAATGAAAGAGAAACAGCAACGCATAAAGTGTCTGAACTTGTTACCAAACATCAGCATCTCGAGCAAGAAAAAACAAAGCTAAACGAAAAAAACAAACTGCTTACAGAACAGCTCTACAGCCTAGAATATTATAAGCAAAAAGAAACAAGTGAAAAAGAAACAGCGGCACATAAGGTTTCTGAACTTGTTGCTAAACAACAGCATCTTGAGCAAGAAAAAACAATTCTAGAAGAAAAGTACAACGCACTCGTAACAAAATCAGTTGAATTTAAAATAATGCTTGCATCTGAACAAGCCTTAAGAAAGGAATCAGAAAGGTTGCAAATGATTGAAGAACAAGCAAGAAAAGCAGCCGAAGAAAAAATGCGCTCTGATATAGAACAAGCTAACAACACGATTTTAACCGCCCTCGGTAAGTACACTACGGTAAAAGAAAAAAACAAACTACTTACAGAACAAATCTATAACCTAGAGCAGGCGAAGCAAAAAGAAATAAATGAAAAAGAAACAGCAATACACAAAGTTTCTGAATTTGTTGACAAGCAACAACATCTCGAGGAAGAAAAAACAAAGTTAGAAGAAAAAAACAAACTGCTTACAGAACAAATCTATAGCCTAGAACATGTCAAACAAAAAGAAATAAATGAAAAAGAAACAGCAATACATAAAATTTCTGAACTTGTTGCTAAACAACAACATCTCGACCAAGAAAAAATAAATCTAGAAGAAAAGTACAACATACTCGCAACCAGATCAGCTGAACTTAAAATATTACTTGAATCCGAACAGTGTTTAAGAAAAGCCGCAGAAAAATCAAAAATAATCGAAGAAAATACGAGAAAAGTAGAACAAGAAAAAATCAGCTCTGCCATGAAACAGGCTAATAAAACTATTTTGAGTGTACTAGGACATTACGCTACGACAGAAGTGTCAAACGATTAAATTTAATCAATAAATCTGCTTCCGTTTCAATGTAATCCGGATTGCTGGGAATACAATCGACTGGACAAACGAGTCTACATTGCGGCTCGCCAAAATGACCTACGCATTCCGTGCATAGATTCGGATCAATCACGTAATAATCAGCGCCCTCTGAAATTGCCTGATTTGGGCAAGCGGGTTCGCAAACATCACAATTAATACATTCTGCCGTTATCATCAATGCCATACCAACGACCTCTAACTATATGTTTTAAAACGCGCCTTAAGCGCATCTGAAACTGTTTCATGCACGAAATAAGATACATCACCTCCCAAGGACGCAATCTCTCGCACCAGACTGGAAGAAATGTAGGAATATTGTTCAGCAGGGGTTAAAAACAAGGTTTCAATATCTGCATCCAAGCGTCTATTCATATTGGCTAATTGGAATTCATACTCAAAATCAGATACTACCCGCAAGCCCCGAACAATCGCAGTTGCCCCATTTTTTTTAGCAAAATCCATCAATAACGTACCAAACCCACATACTTCGACATTATCGAGATGCGATAAAATAGTTTCTGCCATGCTAACACGTTCACTCAAAGAGAAAAAGGGCGATTTCCTTTTATTTTCTGCAATACCTACAATAACCGTTCCAAATAATCTAGCCGCACGTTCTATCAGATCTCGATGTCCGTTGGTTATGGGATCAAAAGTGCCGGGGAAAATAACCCTCGTTTTCATCTCATGCTCCTGTGTTTTTATGGTACTGAATACTCTCAGTGTGAACGGCGTTAATCATTGTTGCAAGCTTTGCGGGATCGGTGTCAGGATTAATACCATGTCCCAAATTAAAAACGTGCCCAGAGCCACTGCCATATTCTGCCAATACCTGCTTCACTTCTTTTCGAATACAATCATGTTCTGCATATAAAACGGCGGGGTCAAGATTCCCTTGCAACGCAACCTTCGCCCCGACCAACTGACGTGCTCGACCTAAGGAGGTTGTCCAATCTATACCTAATGCATCACACCCCGTAGCTGCCATAGCTTCTAAAGCTTGTCCGCTGTTTTTAGTGAATAAAATAATGGGTATTTTTTTATCGCCCTGAATGCGCAAGGTATTTTTTACAATAATTTCCATCGCCCGCAAAGAAAATTCTAGATAATTTTCATGAGACAAAATGCCACCCCACGTATCAAATAACATCACTGCATCTGCCCCTGCCATAATTTGCGCATTGATATACCGTGTAATGTTAGTGCTTAGCTTTGAGAGCAATTGGTGCAATAACTCGGGTTCGCTATACAACATTTTTTTAATTTTTGAAAAACTTTTTGAAGATCGCCCTTCGATCATATACGTTGCAATCGTCCAAGGACTGCCCGCAAATCCGATCAGTGGCACTTTGTTATTCAATTCGCGTTTTGCCATTCGAATAGCATCCATCACATACCTTAATTCAATTTCGGGATCCAAGTCCGGCAATTTTGAAATATCGGCAGCGTTACAAATAGGTTTTGAAAAACAAGGGCCTTCTCCTTCTGCAAAATATAGCCCCATATTAAAAGCATCGGGAATGGTCAAGATATCCGAAAAAATAATCGCCGCATCTAACGGAAAACGTGCGAGGGGTTGTAAGGTAACTTGGCAAGCGAGCTCAGGTGTTTTACATAGCGTTAAAAAATTTTTGGCCTTTTTTCGAACAGCAAGATACTCAGGCAGGTAGCGCCCTGCTTGTCGCATGATCCACACAGGGGTACGATCGACGGATTGTCGAAATAATGCACGAATCAGTCGATGTTCACTTTCTGCCACGTAAAATCCTATCCTATTTTGTAAAACAGAAATTATATCATGACAAAATGGCGGGGTCAGACCATTTTAAATACTGGCTATAAATTCAGGTTTAGATCAGCGATCTTTACATTCGTTTTCCGGCGGAATATAACAAGTGTTACTTTCTACTCTTTTGTTTTCACACGAAACATCACAATCATTGTTCTTGGCGCTTTGATAATCTGAGGATCTCGAACGCTGCTCTTTAAGCAACGGATTAATGATTCTGGGTGTGAGAAAAATAATCAACTCTCTTGGCTTATGTTCTGAAAATTTGTTTCTAAATAAGCCACCGATAATAGGCAAATCCCCAAAAAAAGGTACTTTAGAAATTATTTTTTTGTCATCTACCTGTAACACACCGCCTAACGCTACGGTTTCGCCATTATCAACCAGTACTTTGGTTTTTAATTTATTCGTGTTGATTATGGGAACACTACTCGCGGTAGGGCCTGCTCCTGTTGTAATAATATCTCCTTGAGAATCATTTGAAATCTCCAGATCTAATGTAATCTTATCATCGGGCGTAATATGCGGCGTCACATCTAATTTGAGAGCCGCTGTTTTAAAAGTAATACTGGCAGCGCCACTTGAAGTGCTTTCTAAATAAGGAATTTCAACGCCCTTTTCCATCGTGGCTTTATTTTGATCCATGGTGACTAAATTTGGTCTAGCAATCGTTTTGCTTTTACTTTCATATTCCATTGCCTGTAACTCTAAATCCAATAATGTGCCATTCGGCAATTTTGCTAAAGCTAAGCCTATTGTCGCTATGGCTCCCCCCCCAATCGGCTTTGCCCCTAAATCACTAAACAACCCTTCTGAATTAGCCACCATTGGTCCTAATGTTGTTGGCACAAGATTTCCATTGGTTATAGTTGCATTAGAAGGTGGCATTCCCGATTGCCCTACGCCATTCCTAAAATCACCAATCGCTCTTGCTCTATCTATGTTACTGCCAACACCTAAGCGGCGATGACCAAGCCCCACATTAGCCCCACCACCAAATCGCATGCCTAACGTGCTGGCGAGCGTATTATCTGCTGTAACAATTTGAGTTGAAATCTCTACTTGTCGAACCGCGATATCCAATTTTTTCAACAAGGCTTTAATTTCATCCAGCCGGGCTGGAATATCTTGTATCAACAAGGTGTTGGTTCGCTTATCAACTGACACTGTACCGCGTGATGTCATTAATGAATTTGTTTTGTCTTTTAATAAAGTTGCTAAATCTTCTGCACTTGCATAGTTAATTTGAACTAATTCAGATTTTACAGAACCCAATTCTTCCATTTGTTTTTGACTATCGAGCTCAACTTTTTCTTTAGAAGCTATTTCTGCTGCAGGCCCCACCAACATAACATTGCCGTATTGTCTTTTATCTAATCCTTCGCTTTTTAAAATAATATCTAAAGCTTGATCCCAAGGCACATTTTGAAGACGTAATGTGATATTGCCCTTAACGCTATCACTAGCAATAATATTGAATTTCGAAAAATCGGCAATAATTTGCAAGATAGCCCGAATCTCAATATCTTGAAAATTTAAAGATATTTTATCGCCTGCGTACTTCCCGGTTAACTCTTTAAAAGCATCTTTTTCTGCTTTTGTAATATTACGAACTTCTACAATAAATTTATTGTCAAGCTGATAGGCAATTTTATCATAATTGCCTATTGCATCAATTTGCATCTCTACACTTGAACCCGTTTTCGAAACTGCTACCGTTTGAACGGGTGTTGCAAAATCGATAACGTCATAACGCTTGATTAGACTATCCCGCACTGCAGCGCCTATAAATTCAACATTAATCTTTCCATTTTCTTCTCTAAAGTCAATAAGCGCTTTAGCGGTTGACAAATCAACTTCAAGTCTTCCTTCCCCATGTTTACCTCTCCTGAAACCAATGGATGTTATTTGATAACCCGCATTATTGAATCCTCTTTTTTTCTGAGCATTTTTGCGCGGCATACTGTCTTCAAACGTAATTGTTAGAACATTACCATTTACTTCAGCATCAAAAGAACTGCGCTGTGTCATATCGATAACTACTCGAGTTTTAGCATCGGTTTCTATAACATTTATTTTTTTTAAAATACTATCTGATAGCGTTTGGTTGCTTAGTAATTTAGAAAGTTTGTTTTTAACAGACGGAAAGTCAAAAACAATGGCGGGGGGATTTTCCACAGAAAAACTTTTAGGGAAAACAGCCGAACCAGAAAACTCTAATACCACCTGCGTTTTATTGGCACTTTGCGGACGCACCTCGAGGTTCATCAACTGGCTTATTTCAACCGCTAACACGGTATTATTACCTATAATGCATAATAACCCTATCGATAACCCTAAAAAAATCCCTCTCAATCTTTTCAGAAATTGGTGGTCCTTATTCATATACTACGCTCCCTTTGTCACACTGCTTTTACTGCGCAGTGGAATAGTCAAAACATGCTCGCGCCATCCGCTTTTCCCATTAGACAACCATTCTTTAATGGCTATTTCTGTCGCATTGATTTTTTCAATTTTTCCCGAATTTTGTCCTACATAATTACCCACACTGGCACGATAAACATTGCCAGCAGTATTTTTTAACAAAACAAAAAATATCCCATCACGTTCTATTGTCCCAACCATTTGTAAAGAATCTAAAGGAAAGGCTTCTAAAGCCTCTCGCGGCCGATTGAGATCAGGCCCTCCTGGAGATGACGAAACGCTGGTTTTGGCGCTCGGCGTCGAATAAGGAACAAAAGGATCTCGAAACGCAAAAGCTTTATACTGAAAAGAAGTCGTCTCTGGAATCTTCGGAATTTTACTCACATACTTTGATTTTTTTTCTTTTGTTTCTTTAATAAATTCAACAACATCTTCGTCAACTTGGGGTGCACAACCGCTTAGTATTGCTGAAATAAATATCAAAACAAATATGCCTATCAGTCTCATTATGCCAACTACCTCTTCCCTGTTGCCCAATAGGTTTTTGCAACGACCACCATCATTAATGGCCCCTTTCCGCTCGTATCGTTCTTCTTAATTGAGAAATCATGGAAAGTGACAATTCTGTTCATATTTGAGACTTTGCTCACAAATGCACCAAAACCATTCGTATTTCCAGTAACAGTTAGCTCAATGGGGTTTTCTTGGTAAAAGCCTCTATTTTCTTGTTTCCCAGGTTTAATCGTCACTAATTGCAAGCCGTTACTCACCGCTTCTTGAGAAATGTCCTCTAACAAACCTGCCTCTTCATTCTTAGATGGCAATTGTTCCGTTAATTTATTTAGATTTTTTTCTACTTCTTTTACTTCTGATTTATAAGCTTCTAAATTCGCCACCTGTAGCTGTGTATCGCTGAACAAAATTCTAACGGCCGTTTTTTTATCTTGCGCAGCGCTTAACGAAACTATTTTATCGCTCCAATCTAACAGATATCCCAAAAAAATTGTTACACCACATGCAAAAACAATAACAATCCATCGAAGTATTGCGGGCCAACTTCCAATGTCTTCAAAATCAAGTTCATCAATCTTAATGCCAGCGATTTCCACGCATTACTCCCCTTCGATTAAGTTCTGGGTAAAACCCAGATTAAAATTAAGGCCATCTCCCTCTTTATTAATGGATACTTCATTTAATTTAACTTCTGAGATCCATTTTATTTTTTCTAGATTTTTTAAGAAAACAGAAATACTTCCATTTGTTAAAGCAACCCCTTGAATAACGACTCTATACTTTTTATTACCCAGTCCGGTTTTTTTCGCGACAATTTCGCCGGTCCTTTCTTTTTCATTTGTAGGCAGTGCCTCTATTTCTGGAACAGCATCTTTTCGTGATAAATTAGCAAGATACAGACCCTCTGGTAACACCCTAGGCAGGATATCGAACAATTTAACGGCAGAAGGTCTGTCTGCTTGAAGGGATTGAATAATGTTCATCCGTTCTAGAAGCTGTTTTTTATTGTGTTGTAGTGATTTAACCTCAGCCACCTCTTCTTTTGCCTTTTTTAATTCTTTATTGATATATTCAATATTTGCATTTTCGACTGCTACTTTATAATTAATATATCTATCCATCAGTACTGTAACCAACATACTAACAGCGATTAAGCTTCCTAAAATGACATAAAAAACCTGGTTCTTGACTTTCTTTAATGCTTCGCGCCAAGGTAATAAATTAATTTTACTCATTGTCGAAGGTCCTTAACGCAAGCCCACACGTCAACATTAGCGCTGAGGCTTCTTCTATTAAATTATTTTTGTTCACCCGTCCTGCTATTTCCATGTCTAAAAATGGGTTCGCAACAGATGTTTTAATATTTAACTTTTCTTGAATTAATGCATCTAAACCAGGCAACATGGCAACACCGCCTGCTAATACAATATAATGGATTTCTGCTTCTTCACTCGAAGAGAAAAAGACCTGTAGTGCGCGCCCAATCTGTTGAATCACCGTTTCTTTAAACAGCGTTAATACCTCTGTTGTATAATCTTCGGGCAAGCCACCATATTTTTGTGCAGCGACCGCTTCTTCCGCTGATAATCCATATCGTCTTTGAATTTCGTCAGTTAGGTGCTTGCCGCCAAACGCCTGATCTCGGCTGTATATTGAATGCCGATCTTTAAAAACATACAACGTCGAATTGCTAGATCCCAGATCGATCACTGCAACGTTATTACCCGCGTCTTTTGTGGGTAAATGTTCGGCAATGAGTCCAAAGGCCCTTTCCATGGCTAATCCCTCAACATCCACCACGGTTGCCTGCAACCCTGCATCTACAATAGCTGCTACCCGCATGTCGAGAGTTTCAATTCGAGTTGCCGCTAACAAAACATTCACAAATTCGGGACGTTTGGGCATAGAACCCAGCACCTCAAAATCGTAATACACTTCTTCCAGTGGATAAGGAATGTATCGATCTGCTTCTACCTCAATTTGATCGGCCATCTCAGCCTCGCTGAGATCCATATTGAGTTGAATGATGCGCGTTAATACAGAAGATCCCGCAACAGCCACTGCTGCAAACGGCACTTTACACCCCATGCGCTTTATCAGCTTTCGAATGGCTTCACCTACTTTATTGACATCTTTAATATTTCTTTCGACCACACTTTGCAAGGGCAAAAATTCAATGCCGTAATTTTCAACCACATAACGACCATGCGCTCGACTGAGTTCTAATATCTTGATGGAAGATGAACTGATATCCACCCCGACCAATGGCGTTGTCTTAGGCCTTAAAAAACTAAACACAAGGGACCCCTATCATCAGAAACAAAAGACATGGAACTAAAAACAAGATTTGGACCGAAAAACAAAAGAGCGGTCTAACTTAAGACTAGCCTTCCCTGAGAAAAAGGCCAACAATTCTAGTAACATTACAGTGGTAAAGTACGTTTTATGTTTGGTATTATACTTTCATAAAGAGACGCCTGTTTTTTTAATTATATGGATAACTTATGGAAACATTATTTCAAATCATACGGCGTTCACTATTAGGAACCCTGGCTTTACTGGTAGTGGGTGGAATCGTAGCGATTCTTTATTTAGAATCAACCCTCCCTTCAGTTGATATGCTAAAAGACATGCGTCTAGCAGTACCCCTTAAAATCTACGCAAATGATGGAAAGCTGATTTCGGAATTCGGAGAGGAACGGCGTACACCCATTCCCCTAGCACAAGTGCCTAAAGATCTCATTCACGCAGTTCTCGCGACAGAAGACAGGCGTTTTTATGAACATCCTGGAGTTGATTTTCGAGGTTTGTTGCGCGCAGGCGTTAGTTTACTGACAAATTCATCTATTAAACAGGGCGGCAGCACTATCACTATGCAAGTCGCTCGAAACTTTTTCTTAACGCGACAGAAAACGTTTATTAGAAAACTTTCTGAAATTTTGCTTGCACTTAAAATTGAAAAAGGGCTTACAAAAGATGAGATTTTAGAACTCTACTTAAATAAAATTTATTTTGGAAAACGTGCCTATGGCATCGCTTCTGCGGCAGCGGTTTATTATGGCACCACGGTTGATAAACTCTCGTTAGATCAAATTGCCATGTTAGCGGGACTTCCACAAGCACCCTCCAGCATTAATCCTTTACACGATCCTGATGCCGCTTTCAAACGTCGAAAACACGTTTTAGAACGCATGTTATCATATGATTTTATTACCCCAGATCAATTTAAAGCTGCCGTCGATGCACCGCTGCCAACAAAATCACATACTCATGCAGCAGAAATTGAAGCTCCGTATGTTGCAGAAATGGTGCGACAAGATCTCTACGCCCGTTATGGGGACGCAATCTATACGTTAGGATACGAAGTCTATACCACGATAGATAGCCAACAACAATTAGCCGCAAATTTGGCCTTAAAAAAAGCCCTACTAAAATATGATCAACGGCATGGTTATCGTAAAACCCAAATACATTTTAAATTAACGCGCAACAAAACACCCGAACAAGAACTCGACAATTGGACTCAGGAACTGCGAGACATCCCTGCCTACAATGATATTTTGCCAGGCGTTGTTATGCACGTCAGCAACACTAACATTTCTGTTTTACTGCAAGATGGCAGGCATATTGAGATTCCCTGGGCAGGATTATCGTGGGCAAGACCACAATTGAAAGGCGCTCGCGTTGGCGCTTCGCCTAAAAAACCTTCCGATGTTGTCACGGTAGGCGATGTAATCTATACGGAAGCCACGCAAGATCAAACTTGGAAAATGGTTCAAATTCCAGAAGTGGGTGGGGCAATCGTTGCATTAGCACCCGATACGGGTTCAATACTCGCGATGGTGGGCGGCTTTGATTATAGGCTCAGTAGTTTTAATCGCGTTACACAAGCGGAAAGGCAACCCGGTTCAGGTTTTAAACCCTTTCTTTGGGCCGCCGCTTTAGCAGAAGGCTATACCTTGGCAACCAAGATTAATGACGCACCGCTCGTGTTTACCGATCCCGTGTCGGGTGTTGTTTGGCGTCCCCATAATGCTACCAATAAATTTTATGGCCCAACAAGTTTACGTAAAAGTCTGGCACGCTCACAAAACATGGTTGCAATTCGGTTACTTCAAGCGGTGGGTATTAAAAAATTCCTTGAATTTTCAGAGAATTTTGGATTTAATCCTGAAAAGTTTCCACCGTATTTACCTTTGGCCCTTGGCGCAGGAGAGCTAACGCCGCTCGACGTTGCCGCGGGATATTGTGTGTTTGCAAATGGGGGTAACCGCGTAACACCCAATTTAATTACAAAAATAAAAGACTACCAAGGCAATTTAGTGTATGAAGCGCCGCCGCCAACCAGTACAGTGACCATTGGTCCACAAATTGCTTATTTAATGACAGCAGCATTGCAAGACAATATTCAAAGTAGTTTCGGGACAGGGCAACGCGCCAAAAGCTTAGGACGTAATGATATCGTAGGTAAAACAGGCACAACGAATGAATGGTTTGACGCTTGGTACTCTGGTTTTAATCGCGATGTCGTTGTAACAACCTGGGTAGGGTTTGATGATCCGCGTACTCTAGGCGAAAAAGAATTTGGCGGGGTTGTTGCTTTGCCTATGTGGATATCTTTTATGGAAGCAGTGCTTAAAGATAAACCAGAACGCCCTTTAGAACCGCCGCCAGGCATTGTGAGCGTTAAAATTGATCCCAATACAGGTTTGCTGGCACACGAAGATCAATCTGGCGCCGTGGCTGAATTTTTCACCGAAGATACATTGCCTACGGAAAGAGGTTCGTCATTGGGCATGTTTGATGAAGAGGACGGGGGAAATGGCGGCAGTTATGGTACGAGTGTAGAGGCGTTGTTTTAGGGATCAGGGATCAGATTTGCCCCTGATGTAAAGTGCCTATTCTTCAAGGGCTTTTATTACTTTATTCACATCTTCCTCAATAGCTGTAGACTCTACAATGAGCGTAGCCACTTCTTCAAATAAGCTATCGCGTTCAAGGTGTTGTTTATCTAGAAATGCTTTTAGATCGGCGATTGGGAGTAGGGGTATTCGACCACCTTTCATCCGCTCAATTTGCACTGGCGTTGATACTTTTAAATAAACAACAAATTCTAAGGGTATTAAGGTTGATTATAGGCAACAAATTATTCTGTGCCAACAAAAAACCAGATTTAGAGATTAAGTGCTGCCACCGCTTGATTAAGTTCTATCACGGCTTGGATGGAGACTTGCAAATTATCACGTTCTTCTGCGGTTAATTCGACTTCAATAATTTCTTCAACACCCTTACTACCAATTTTAACAGGTGAGCCTACAAATAAGGGTTCTTTAACACCGTATTGGCCTGGCTTTAATTTAGCAGCGCAAGGCAGTATGCGTTTTTCATCCATCAAATACGATTTGGCCATAGAAATGGCAGAAGAGGCGGGCGCATAGAAAGCAGAGCCTGTCTTTAAAAGATTAATAATTTCGCCGCCGCCTTTGCGTGTGCGATCGACTATCGCATTTAAGCGTTCGCGTGTAATTTTCTTTTCTGAAACCAATTTTTCTAAAGTCACGCCAGCGATATTGCTGAGTCCCGTTAACGGCACCATGCTATCGCCGTGCCCACCTAATACATAGGCCTGCACTTCATGAATAGACACTTTAAATTCTTCTGCTAAAAAAGTTCTAAATCGTGCGGAATCTAAAACACCGGCCATACCGACAATGCGATTATCAGTAACCCCTGAAAAATCCTGTAATAAACGAACCATGATGTCTAAAGGATTGGTAACACAAATAGTAAAGGCATTTGGACAAAATTGCTTAATGCCTTCGCCAACAGATTTCATCACTTTGGCATTGATAGCCAGCAGATCATCTCGACTCATGCCGGGTTTTCTCGCGACCCCTGCAGTTACAATGGCAACATCTGCGCCTTCGATTGCTTTGTAATCATTTGTACCGGTAATGCGACCATCAAATCCTTCAATCGGACCACACTGTGAGAGATCTAAAGCTTTGCCTTGGGGAATACCTTCGGCAACATCAAACAATACCACATCGCCTAATCCCTTCATTAAAGCTAAATGCGCCAGGGTTCCCCCAATATTGCCTGCTCCAATTAATGCAATTTTTGGTTTACTCATGTTGCGCTCCTTGCTAAAACAATTTTACTACAACTATTTATAGTATAGGATAATGATCCGGATAGGGCATTTGTGCTACCCCACTTTCTATGGCAGCTTTGGCAACTGCTGCTGGTACCGTTTGTAACAAACGGGGATCCATGGGTTTTGGTAAAATATATTGAGGGCCGAATGTTAAATTTTCTGTATCTGCATAAGCTTTAACGACCACTTGGGGTGTTACACCATGCACTAACGATCGAATAGCATGTACAGCAGCCATTAACATAGCTTGGTTAATACAACGCGCACGCACATCTAATGCTCCCCTAAAAATGT
Source organism: Gammaproteobacteria bacterium (assembly GCA_035576045.1). GTDB lineage: Bacteria > Pseudomonadota > Gammaproteobacteria > UBA6186 > Azoamicaceae > CADEGZ01. Next base: position 29,394 of record DATLWY010000036.1, read on the forward strand.
AAGGAAAACATAACACATTATTCACTTGATTCGGATAATCGCTTCTACCGGTTGCCATCACTAAATCCTGCCTGACTTGGTGCGCAATCTCCGGTTTAATTTCGGGTTCAGGATTTGATAACGCAAACACCACCGGATTAGGTGCCATCAAGCGTAACATTTCAGCTGTTATTGCGTTGGGGCCAGACACTCCAATAAAGACATCGGCATCAATCATCGCTTCTGTTAACGTGCGTTTTTCTGTTTCTTGCGCAAAGGCAAATTTATAGGGGTTTAAATCTTCGCGCCCAACATGGATAATCCCTTGCTTATCGACCATGATAATAGATGTTCGATGTAAGCCCAGCGATACTAATAATCGCATGGTTGCAATGCCTGCAGCACCCGCACCTAAGCAAACCAATTTGATATCCTGAAGAGATTTTTTTTGTAATTCCAATGCGTTTAATAATGCCGCGGCAACAATAACTGCCGTACCATGTTGATCATCATGAAACACAGGAATATTGAGGCGTTCGGTCAGCGCTTTTTCGATTTCAAAACACTCGGGGCCTTTAATATCTTCAAGATTAATACCACCAAAAGTAGGCGAAATATTCACAACGGTTTCTATAAATGCCTCTGGCGTTTTTGCATCTACTTCGATATCAAAAACATCAACATCTGCAAATCTTTTAAATAAAACCGCTTTGCCTTCCATCACCGGTTTGCTTGCTAAGGCGCCTAAATTTCCAAGCCCTAAAATAGCGGTTCCATCTGTTATTACCGCAACCAGATTTCCTTTGGCCGTATATTTGTAAGCATCTGCTGGATTAGCTGCAATCGCTAGCACGGGTACCGCCACACCTGGCGTATAAGCAAGTGCTAAATCTCTCTGAGATTCTGTGGATTTTGTGATATTAATGCTTAATTTGCCAGGCGTTGGTTTTTCATGATAATCCAAAGCGGCTTTCTTAAACGCATCCTCTGCCGCTTTGTTTAAGGCTTCATCCGCAGTTTTACTGAATGCTTGAACCATATTAAAAATCCACCAAATGAAAAAGGGATAAAAAAAGTAAATAACAGATTAAACTTAGTCTTCGGCGTTTTCACTTGCTTTTTTATCATCGCTAGGCTGATTTTTATTTAAAGCAAAAGCACCAAATTTTTTACTGAATTTATCAACGCGGCCTGCGGTATCAACAATTTTCGTTTTACCCGTATAAAATGGATGACATTTATTACAGACTTCTACATTAAGATCTTTTCCTAAAGAAGAACCCGTGTTAAATACATGCCCGCAACTACACGTAACCTGAATTGAAGCATACGGTGGATGAATATCTGGTTTCATAATTTTTTACCCTCGCTCAAAGTGCTCGTGAGGGATCATACCGAAATTAGGTCATAGCTGCAACATACTTGAAGATGAGTCGTTAAACTAATGCTTTTCCCAACTTTTAGGCTCGCCCTGTGCCCATTCTGCAATCTGCTCGGGCGCTCGCGCAGCAGGCTGAACGTCCCACTTCAAAAAGCCTGTTGCTTGATCGTGTACATCTTTGGCAGCTTGCTCAGAATCTGTATAAATACCCAGCTCCTCATCATTTATACCTAATACGAATTCTTTTTCGCTGGAAGACATTGGAACCACCCAAAAGACACCTAATCTGGTTTTTAAATGCCACATCAGAACCCCCTCCTGACAATATGAATAACCTATTTTCCATATTTAAGTATAGAGCACGTTTATCTGAATAATGTGATAGACTATAGCCCTATGTTGCAATCATCAACACATCCAATTGGTATCTTCGACAGTGGCATGGGCGGCCTAACAGTCGCAAAGACCATTACCGAATACCTGCCAGATGAAAACATTGTTTATTTTGGCGATACTGCCCATACTCCCTGGGGTGATAAATCAACGGCGGCTATTCAAGCTTATGCCATTAAAATTTGTGATGTTCTTTTACAACACCACTGTAAATTGATTGTGATTGCTTGCCATACCGCATCTACTGCTGCATATGAGCTGATTGCGGAATATGTTGGCAACAAGGCTTTTGTGATTAATGTTGTTGATCCCGTTATTAAACATATCCAACAACATCATACCAACAAAAAAATTGGGTTAATTGGCACCAAACAAACTATTCGGTCGAACACATACAAAAGACGGGTTGATAGGCTTGATCAAAATATTGATCTCGCTTCTCTTGCAACTCCTTTACTGGTGCCATTGATTGAAGAGGGCTTTGGCGAAAGACATGTAACAACAACCATTATGGAAGAATACCTTGCTCACCCACATTTAGAAAATATTGAAGCACTTATTTTAGGATGTACACACTATCCTCTTTTAAAACCAATGATCCAGAATTTTTATAAAAATAAGGTTGATATCATTGATGCATCTGAAATGACGGCTAAGATTTTAAAAGAGCATTTGACTTTACATAATCTTTTGAATTCCGGCACGACATCTAAAGAAACAGCACTCAACGATAGTGCCTCTCAAAGAACTTTTTATGTATCTGATCACAATGAATTTTTTGAAGCCATTGCAAAACTTTTTTTTCCGGGAAAAATTGAACTAAAACATTATCCCCTCTGGGAATAGCTTTTTAATCGTTTTATACGCCTTACAGGAGACTATTTTATGCCTTTTAATAAACAATCGCTAACTGCTGCTCAGTTTATTACTTATTTCGTTTTAATGTTTGGTAGTTTTTGCTGTGTCGCAGAAATTCAAACTGAAAGCGCATTTACTTCACAAATGTTGCTCCAGAATGCAATCAAGGCGGGGCAGTTGGATGATGTGCGAATTTTATTGGAACAAGGTGGCATTGATGTTAATCAGCCGTTTGATCAAGGCATTACACCCCTACATTCTGCTGTGATTAATAACCAAGAAAATATTGCCGCCGTACTGCTCCAAAATGGCGCGAAAATAGATGCGCAAGATACTTCTACCAAAGCAACTCCCCTTCATCTAGCCGCACTTTATGGCCGAGAAAATATCGCGAATCTGTTAATTAAAAAAGGCGCCGATGTAAATGCGGTTATGAAGTTTGGCATTACACCACTCTTAGTCGCTTCTCAATTTAAACACGCTCAAATTGTTCAATTATTACTAGAAAATAAAACCAATATCAATCACGCTGACGAAGAAGGCTTTACAGCGCTACACTTTGTTGCTCAAAACGGCGACCCCGTTATTGCAGAAATGTTGGTTGAACATAAAGCTAACCTTAATTTGTTAGATAAAACCCACAAATCAACCCCGCTAGCAATTGCAAATCAAAATAACCATTCAGATATTGCACAGATGCTACAGGCACATGGGGCGCAATAGCGAACAATCATAATGCCAAAAGCAACAAATGACTTATTACAAAAAATTATTAATCAAGAAAAATCTGCTGCTGAGTTTGGATTTTATTGGGAGAGTATCGAACAACTCTTGGAACAAATTCAAAGCGAATGTGCTGA
>DATLWY010000037.1:0-3782 GCA_035576045.1 Gammaproteobacteria bacterium
CTTAGTATTTGGTTCGCGCTTAATGGCCGAAAGCCGCCTTTTTCGTATTCAAGATCCGCGCTTTAATGAAAACATGCAACGCTTTGTACAACAATGCGTCGTTTATGATGTGATGATTGGTTACAAATATACCATGAAAGATTTAAAAACCTCCCAGAATATTTGGCAACTGGTTTCAGAAAGAGCATCCCCCTTATTAGGATTTTTATATAAAATGCCTAATCCCGGAGACAACGAAATTAAGACTTGCAAAGCGGGCGCTAAAACCTTAAATGAAGAATGGACGCTCGCTATTCAAGAAGCCTCCCTTAAATTGGGAAAGCATTTTTTTCCAAATTTAGCCGAAGTTCAAGCCCGAAACGCTTTTTTAGAAAAGTTGCCTCAATCGTATGCATTGCTTTCTAAAATTTCATTACAAGCCTCAGACATTCTACAACAAGAGATGATGGTCAATGCCATCCAGAGCGCGAGTCTTAATAAAGCCTATCAATTAGGGGCTGCGGCACACTACGGGAGCGCTAAAGCTTCTTTGCAGCAACGCGCTTCTTATGAGATTGCAGGCGAAATGGCGCGTAATGCTCTACCTGTGATGAAAAATGTTTTTGAAGCGATTGCTTATGGTGCCTTTGTTTTTATTTTTCCGTTGATAGCCTTACCCAATGGTTATCAGACTTTAGCCACGTATTTAGGAATATTGATTTGGATCCAATTGTGGGCACCTTTATATGCTGTTTTAAATTTAATTATGCTTTTAACAGCCCAAGCTAAAAGTGTGGCTTACGTCGGTTCTCAAGGCTTAACGCTGGCGACTTCACAGGGGTTAGCCAACCTCAATCAGGACATGAGTGCGCTCACAGGCTGGCTGTCCTTTAGCGTTCCTGCCATTGCCTATATGATGGTCAAAGGCGGGGCGGGTTCTTTTGTACACCTCGCCAATCATCTAGGCTCTGCTGCACAATCTGCCATTGCGAGTACAGGGCATGAGGTTTCGAGTGGTAATATATCTTTAAGCAATTTTAGCCAAGGCACCCAAAGCCTGCATAATCATTCTGCTTTTCAGACCAAGAAAAATTCAGAGCATTTCTCCGGTCAATTCTCACACAATTTAAGCGATGGGGCTATTCAAGTCAGTATGGCCGAAGGTCGTGTGTTTAGTAGTGGCAGCGGCAGGACAGTATCGAGTTTAGGTACCGAGGTCACTGGCAGTAATAATTTCTCAGCACAGTTGTCACAAGCAAGCCAGAAAGAACAGTCTTTAATGGAGTCTGAAGGTGTTGAGGTAGCCAATAGCATCTCAGAAGCAAGCCGAGACGCTATCGATTTATTTAAGAGAATTGGTCATGGGGAAAGTAGCGGTAAAAATTATACCGTAGATAACAGCAGTGCTGAAAGTAAAAGTTTCGGTAATATAATGCGTTTTACACGAAACTTACAAAAAACTTTTGGGGTAACCCAACAAGAAGCCATGCAATTAGCATTGAATGCTTCTCTTGCAGTGGCGCGAAGATATGATTTTAACCCGCCGAAAAAAGGCGGGGAAAATGAAAAAAAAGGAAAAGACGAACCTGCTGCTAAATTATATGAAGTATCTGACAGCATCACAATTGGTGCCAATGCACAAGGAAATTATTCCAAAGACGCAGGCAGAAAAATTAGTTTTGAAGATTTAAAAATGTTTGCTAAAGAACAAAATTATAATGAAAGCATAGAATCCATCCAAAAAGCAATCGAACATCAACAATATGGTAACAGTTCCACCAAAGACAAAAGTTTATCGTCTGCGGTATCTATGAGTTTAGAGAAACTACGATCACATAGAGACAGTTATCAGCTACATCATCAAAAAGCGGAACGTTTAAGTAAAAACGCTCAATTAATGCAAACTTCATCCTTTGATAGTAGAACAAATTTAACCCAAGATGTTTTAGAATTTATTGCAAATCAACCCAGTGTTGATAGAAAATCCATTCTGGGATTAGAAACAGCGCGTAAGATAATGGATGCGACTTCAGGGCCTTTGGCTGATAAAAGAGAGCATTATATTCAAGCATTCCAAGAACAAAGAACACAAAAAGTGATAGAACAATTTGCATCAAAACATATGTCAACGCCAGCATCATTAGAAACAAAGTTTAAAGACAAAACCCTAGAACTTTTTCAATTAGAGTTAGAAAGTCAAAACAACGCGGGCATTAATCGTCTCCTTGAAAAAGCTAAAAAAGACGATTTAGAACTTAATGCGGACTTTAACCCAGCAGTTAAAGATACGGTGGAAGAAATGAATGCTCAAAAGCAAAGTGTTTTGGAAGAAAAATCAGCCGGAATGGATGAAAAATATCAAAAGAAAATAAAAGAAAAAGAGGAGGCCGGAGATAAAAATTTATTTGCAAATTTATTTCGGTCAGTACAAAAACATAATAAGGATAAAGAAAATGAAGATTAATCAACCGAAGACTTTTATGATCGATGAAATATGTTGCCGGGTATATGAGAATAAGCAGGATTATTTATATGAGAATGAGCAGGATTATTTAATATATTTCTATTCCAATCGTCCTGTTCCCAAAGCTTACTTTTTAAAGGAGCGATTTGAAAATCAGATGATCTTGCGCCGCGCTTTGCGCTTAAAAGTGGAAGTTTATGTTGGATCATATAAGCACTTAAAACCGCGTAATAACTCAGGATGAGGAGGAAAGCGAGAACTCCAAAGAAGTCGTAATCGAGAAAAACCGCGATGAGTACGAATAAAGCAAATATTAAGCAGGGGGTTAAAATATTCGAAAGTTTGAAGTACCCCGCGTAATCATTAATGGTCAATATTTTGCCATCGTGGGTTTCTATGACATCAGCTGTATTGAGCCGCGCAAAATGCACTTTTATGACAGGAGATAAAAAGAGTGCGAGCGTTGCGCCAAAGCCGAAACTCAAGATGCTGGCAAGCGATCCAATCGCAAGTGCGCATAAGTAGGCGTAAACGACACGCTTTTGGTCTGGATCAAGGGCTTTTAGATATTGGAAGACTTTCAAATGGCTACCTTTGTCACCAAAGTACATGGTTAAACAAGGATAGCACAGTTAGGCCTGGTTTGAAAGTGAGAAGGACTGATATGTCAATGAATTTAAGCAACTGAAAATAGGAGGAACATGAAATGAGAAATTATATCCGAGGCGGTCAGATAGCACTGCACTTTTACCGGATGTTTAGGCAGATTAACGGAACAGTCTTAACAGTGGCGGCGGTTGCTTTTTTAGGGGCATCGGCTTATCTGATCCATAAAAAAACTACCTCTTATGAACGAGAGATGGGCTTGCATTATTATTTTGCCGAATTGCATCAATCGATTTCAGGCGGGGAGGCACGTTATCAGTTTAAAGATCCGGAGGGACAGCGCGTCACACTGAAAGTAGCTCATTTTTTAGTGCATCCAAGCGTACGATATTATAAAGCGCGCTGCATTAAAGGCATTCAAGCATCACTGATTGAAAGCGGTATTTATACGGGATTAGGCGTCGTGTTATTTGTCATAGGCCTCACTACTATAGGACACCTACAAAAACGTCAACGGCTGCTACGAGGCTCTGCCTTTGTAACTCCCAGAGCCTTAAGAAAATACTTAAGAAAAAACAACAAAGCCTCCGACATTGAGATTGCCAAAACTCCCTTAGCAAAAGATGCCGAGATGCAGCATATTTTATTAACGGGTACCACAGGTACGGGTAAATCGATTTGTATGTTGGAACTCATGGACAATATTAGAAGACGGGGAGAAAGGGCGATTGTC
>DATLWY010000038.1:0-3953 GCA_035576045.1 Gammaproteobacteria bacterium
GAATACAAGTTATTCGAAACTTTACACTCTAAGGCTCATTATATCAGCCCATTTGATATGGTGATTTGTTTGTCTGGACGTGGCAATCTACAGGGAACTTTATGTCTAGCAGATAAAGGCAAACTGGCTAAACAGGGTAGAGATAGTTCATCTATTGATACCCTAGATACTATGGTGTGCTTCCGGTGAACAAGCATAGTTGTTGAAATAATTGCGTTATATTCTAACCATAGTAATAAATTATGGAGAGATTATGATGCACTCGCTATCGCAAGACCAATTAACCCCACTATCACTAAAAGAAGTTGGCGCAGCATTCGAACAGTGGAGAGCAACACGCGCTAAAAAAAGTAAAATACCAGAAGCCCTATGGCAACAGGTCGTACTTTTGCTGAGGAAATATCCTATCAGCAAAGTCACTAAAACCTTAAATCTCAGTGGTGGCCAGGTTAAAGCTAAAATGCAATCTATGACGAACACCAATGATGCCAAACATAAATTACCCACTTTTGTTCCGGTTAATATACCACTAAGCGTTGAAGAACCCATTGTCGGAAAAATTGAAATTAAAAGGTCTGATGGAGCAGTACTCTCTATTGATCGCTTAGATCAAGCAACACTCACTAACCTTTTAACACAATTTATGCGAGTAGTATAATGCTAAAATTAACGCCACATCAACGTTTATTATTGGCCGTTGAGCCTGCCGATTTTAGGCGAGGCATTGATGGCCTGGCTGCTATTTGTAAACAAAAGCTAGCGTTAGATCCATTTTCAGGCGCGGTATTCGCTTTTAGTAATCGCAAAAAAACCGCTGTAAAGTTATTAGTGCATGATTCCAATGGTTTTTGGCTCGTTTTGAAGCGTTTCAGTAAAGGCAAACTCGCTTGGTGGCCAACCGAAGCAAAAAATATTATGGAAGTACAAGCGGAAGCTTTGAGCGTATTATTAAGTCAAGGAGATCCCCGTTTTATGTTTACGCCTCTTCCATGGCGAAAAATCGAAGAAAAACCTTTATCCTCTCAAGCAGCCAGGGAAGAAGTGATGGCTTGAAGCTTCAATATTGTTTTTTCATAGTTCCAAGGCAACCAATCTTGGGGGTTTTTAAAAACCTGCGTTTTGTATTGTTGTAACGCCGTTAAGTATTCAACCGGATTGATATCCGCACGAGCAGCAGTGACAATTAAACTGGTGAGCATGCCGCCAACAAAAGCCCCATGTAATGTTGCAAAGAACGCTGAATTTTTGCGCACCCTGATTGGAATTTTTAAAATTTCTTCACAACAATTGTTATCGAGAGCAGCACCTGCTACTTCAAGAAAACGCGTTAAATTTTTCCATCGCTTTAGCATATAGTTTATAGCTTTCCCGAGACCACTATTAGGCTCAACTAGTCCTTGTTCTAATTGTCTTTCAGCCCATATTTTTAATTCATCCATAATCGGTTTGCTATACTTTTGGTGATACAATAAACGATCCTCATCAGATAATTTCTGTTCTTTGGTTTCTTTATCATATTTATAAACAGAGGCGAGACTTTTAATGACCATCGCGCATTCGTCTGGGAAATAAGCTTCTACATCAATAAATTCTCTTCTTGCATGTGCAAGACAATTAATCATAATAACGATAAAATCAGGCACATTACTTGGTAAAGCATCGCACATATATAAAACTTGATCTAAATCCTGGTTGCGTTTCTTTAAAAGTGCGGTTGCATTTTCGCCTGCATGCTTTTTACCAGAGTAAAAAAGATAAATTTTGTGTTCTGCGACTTTAGATATAATAGCGGTAGTAAAAGTACCCGTACGTTTTAACGCTGGATTATCTTTAATGGCCAATTTAACAGAAATGATTTTAACACCTGTATCATCAATAAAAATAGCTTTTCCTTGAGCACCTAAGTATTCCAGATAATAAAACACAGGGTATACGCTATCTGCCGTTTGTTCAACGAGATGCCATTGCGTGCTATCGGGCAAAGGAACGCCAAGATAAGATTGCATCCTTTCCATCCGATAAAAAGGTAGACCTAAAAAATATTTATGCACGGCTAAAGTTGCTTTGAACCGAGCATCATATTTTTCAACACCTGCTTCCTCAGGCAAAGTTGCAGAAAACAAAGCGCTACATACATTGCATCGCAGTTTTTCAAGAATATAGTGTTTAGCTTCTGCCATCTTACCACCCACAATGCGAATAATATTGCCCGGCTTCTTAGTGAGATAAACACGGCCCGTACATAAATCTAAAGGACAGGGGTCACCCGATGCCAAAGAAGGGTGTTTTACATCAATTTTAGTAGCACCCTTATAATCACTCGCTGGAAGACGGCCATTATTCTTTCCCTGTTTCTTGTTATTAGTTTGCGGTTCATCATTTTTAGCAGGTGCTTCTGGCTGGCTATTCAATGCCTCATCATTTGCTTCAATGGGATTGGAACTTTTGTTATTGATAGATCTTTTTTCTGAGCAAACACCAAAAAACTTAGAAAGCTTGCGAATCGTTATTTTTGCTTCAACTAATTTTGTCTGTAGCCACAGGCAAAAATGGATAACCCCAACGACTATTTTTATATCGTCACAAGATAAATTACTGGCGCTAATCCTTTCAATTAATTGATTAGCGTTTTCTTCTGTTAAATCAATCTTTTCTGGTATAGGCTTCTTCATTATAATGAACCAAAATAAACTAAATATTGCCATAAGATAAGTGCGTATGCAACTGTTAAATAACGCTTGGCTTTCATGCTGTATTCGGTTTAAACTGGAACGAGTTTTTAGCAAGAGTTTTAAACCTCGATATGGAAAATCAATTGCCACCACCTTTAAAAGGCAAAAAAGTCTCTGAGGCTTTTATGGAATATGTTGAGCCTTACTTAGCTGCTTTATTACGTGATAGAGCCGAGCAAGGGATCCCTGAAATACCTAGCCTTGAAGAAATTGAATCCATATTAAAAATGCCATGGCTTATTTGGAACGCGCTCGTTGCAGAAACAGTCCCTAGCAATAAAATTGATTTTTTGGCATGGATGGATGAGCTCGTTCCTAAGCATATGCCAGATAATGTAAAACAACTTTTAGATTCTCTAAAAACAAGAAAACGAAACCAGTTTAGCCAATATCAATACTATTTGGGAGAATATAAGCTTTATTACGATAAGAATAATGAAGTAAGAATCAAAGTAGAAGCTCGATCACCAGTTCGGTCATAACCAAGCTTAGCATATTAAAAATTTAATGTTTATGCTTGTTCACCGGAAGCACACGAAAATACGCATGAAGTGGTTCTAACTCTACAAGTCTCGGCTAAACACAACGGTGCATTGCGCTGGTGCGTGCAGCTTCAACAAGCGGGTTGTTATGCGTTTACAGGGTTCACATTAGATGCTGAAAAATCTGTGCTCAATGGTTTTTGTATGAATCAACTTTATCCTTACGCCTGCGCCGAGGTTAGCTATTTAGCCAATCAAGGCGGATTCGAAATAGCTTATTTGCATTCCACCGATTTTATACAACAGTACAAAGGACGACAATCCGCGGCTGCCTTAAAAACGGCCGCTGCCCTAAACTAAAGGAGTCTTCCCATGTCGCAAACACCCGTCATTTTTCCAGCCACTCTAGAGCTTTCAAGCCTCGACGGTGTCCTCGGCACCAGATTCAATGGCGTAGCGATTAATGACCGGACCGGCTACTCTGTGGCCAGCGCGGGTGATATTAACGGGGATGGCTTAAGTGACCTGATTATCGGCGCGAACTGGGCTTCCTCCGGTGGGCGGACTTATGCCGGCTCAAGCTTTGTAGTTTTTGGAACGAATAAAAGTTTGGGCGCGACCTTGGAGTTGTCCACGCTAAACGGTGCTAACGGCTTTAGAATCAATGGCGCATTGGCCGGTGACCAGAGCGGTGTCTTTGTTGCCAGTGCGGGCGATATAAACGGCGACGGCTTAAGCG
>DATLWY010000039.1:0-6761 GCA_035576045.1 Gammaproteobacteria bacterium
GAATACAAGTTATTCGAAACTTTACACTCTAAGGCTCATTATATCAGCCCATTTGATATGGTGATTTGTTTGTCTGGACGTGGCAATCTACAGGGAACTTTATGTCTAGCAGATAAAGGCAAACTGGCTAAACAGGGTAGAAATAGTTTATCTATTGATACCCTAGATACTATGGATCGTTTTCGAGCTAGTGTTACTCTTGCAAAAATTCAAAATGCTTACAATCAGAAACTCAATTGTCAGAAAAGAGTACTTATTTACTTTAATGGAACAAAAGAACAGAATGAGCAGCTAAGAGCGATTGTAACCAGCAAAAAGAAATTTTTAGGATATCCCTCTCAATGGATTATGATAGATGATATTCCGATGGATAGTACGCTAGGGCAAGGCATTGCTCTTAGGCTTTTTTTGGAAAAGATAAAGCACTTATTTAGTGCGCCTCCAAAGTTGTTATTCATTTCTAATACATACCATATCCCTCGCGTATTAAGAACTTTTGGGAGTGATTCTCCCTTATTAAAACCAAATTTTTACCTTTCAAATTTGGGTTTGCAAAAAATTATATTTGAAAAGCTCGGTGATGAAGCCTTAAATTATTTTTTAACAGCGTATGATGGGGCCTTAAAGAGGTCGGAAATTCAATGTTATGGAATAGATTCTCATATCTCCAGCAAACTGGGGTGGAAACATGATTTAACAGGCGATATGCAAGCTACTGTACGATATTCACATTACCAAATACCTCCTTCTATTGCAGAAAATATTCCTGAAAATGTAAAAACGTTTCAAAAAGCGATCGTAAGACATTCTTTATTATGGCAGTTTAAGTTGCATTTACCAGAATCAAAAGAAGAAGGCCATATACAGAAGAAAGAAGAGTCAAAAAAAGCAATGATAAAATTCTAGGAGTTCAGATCTGGAATTTGAAACTTAGGTTTATTCCGGATAAATATAATCATCAGATTAAGTCTACATCCCAGAGCTGACTCCGTTCTCCATTACTACATTGCGACTAAAAAACCTTTTAAGTAACTGGACTCTTCAAGCATCGGGTGTATAGGGTGATCAAACCCAGCAGAAAGGGTTTGCACAATTCGCCCTTCGCGTTTTGTTTTTTGTAACGCGCGAATAAGACAGATTTTAAGATCTGCTTCTTTTACATGATAAGAACAAGAAGCAATTAATAAAAACCCGCCCGGTGCGACTAATGGCAGGGCTTTAGCCAGTAATTTTTCGTAACCTTTAAGGCCAGGAATGAGATCTTTTTTATTTTTCACAAAAGCAGGTGGATCTAAAACAACAATATCAAAATTCTCTCCTTTTTGCAGACGATCGTCCATGTCTTTAAACGTATCTCGACAGTGGAATTCACAAATATCAGAAAGATGATTAAAACTGGCAGAGCGCTTTGCATTTTTAAGTGCACCTTCGCTACGGTCGATGCCAATCACGCGTTTGGCCTGTTGTTTGGCCGCCTGTAAACTAAAGCCGCCGCTATAACAAAAGTAGTCAATGACGGTTTTGTTGCCTGCCAGTTTGGCAATCAATGCGCGATTTTCGCGGTGATCAAAAAACCAACCGGTTTTTTGGCTAGATGTCATATCGATCTCAAAGGGCATATTATTTTCAATAACGGTTAAGGTAGAAAGTGGTTCGCCGATCACCTCTGGTTCGGTGATTGCTAAGCCTTCTAGTGCGCGAACAGTCGAATCGTTTTTAAAATAGAGGGTCGTTGGCGAAAATAAGACTTGAAGCGCTTCTATTAATAGGCTTTTAAGTTTTTCCATGCCTTGTGTATTGATTTGGATCACAAATACACTATCAAAACGATCAATGATCAAACCTGGCAAACCATCAGCTTCTGCATGGACAAGCCTATAATAAGGCGTATGATAAAACCGTTCTCGAAGCGCTAAACTGTGTTGTAGACGATGTTTAAAAAAAGCGACATGAATATCAGTATCCCAGGTTGAAAGCGCTCTGAAAGCAATCAAGGAGTGTCGATTAAAGTAGCCTGTTGCGATACGCTTGCCTTGGTGCGCTACAGCAACCAATTCGCCAGGCTCTAAAGCTTTAGTTAATTGACTTTGAACAATTTCATTGGCATATAACCAGGGGTAACCGGATAAAAACCGTTTATGATAACTGGGAATGATTTCGATCGTGGGTAGCATGTGACTCTTATCCTAATAATCTGCAAGACTTTGTCTAGCATTGTGATGTTGGCCAGGTTACTATTAACGGTCTTCAAATTCAACGGTTAAATCGGGTAATAGCAGTCAGTATGCGTTTTTTAAACAGATGAGCAAAGAACTCTTAAAATCGACATCAATAGTCGGGGGAATGACTTTAATCTCTCGAGTCTTAGGATTTGTGAGAGATATGGTTGCGGCGCACTTTTTTGGTGCAGGTTCCGGGTACGATGCTTTTATTGTGGCCTCAAAAATCCCCAATTATATGCGTCGATTATTTGCCGAAGGGGCGTTTTCCCAAGCTTTTGTGCCTATTTTATCGGAATACCATACTCAAAAAACACAGACAGAAGTCGAGCAATTTGTGGGTCGTGTATTCGGTTGTTTAACAACGATTTTGGCAGGCGTTACTATTGTGGGAATATTGGCGGCACCGCTATTGGTGATGCTATTTGCGCCAGGTTTTGCGACAACGGGATCGGGGGTACGTTTAGCGTTAGCCTCGGACATGTTACGCATTACCTTTCCCTATCTTTTATTCATTTCTTTAACCGCTTTTGCAGGTGGCATACTAAATTGTTACGGACGATTTGCCGTGCCTGCATTTACACCCGTTTTTCTAAATATAATGATGATATTAACAACGGTTGTATTAGCGCCGTATTTATCTGAACCCGTAACTGCATTGGCATGGGGCATGTTTGCAGGCGGGGTTGTGCAGTTGTTGTTTCAACTGCCTTTTTTAAGACGGTTGAAATTACTGCCGCGGCCTGAATTTTATTGGCAAGATCCGGGTGTCCGACGGATTTTAAAATTAATGCTACCCGCCCTTTTAGGGGTTTCTGTTAATCAATTAAACCTTATGCTCAGTTCTGTCTTTGCTTCGTTTTTGCCTATTGGGAGCGTATCGTGGCTTTATTACGCTGAAAGATTAATGGAATTTCCGCTGGGTGGATTTGGCGTTGCCTTAGCCACTGTCGTTTTGCCGCGCTTATCGCGCCATCATACCAAAGCTGAAAAGGAACATTTTTCAGCAACGCTCGATTGGGGTGTTCGTTGGATCATGTTGATTGGGCTGCCCGCAGCATTGGGATTAGCGTTATTAGCAGGACCATTGTTAACAACCTTGTTTCAATCGGGTCAATTTACTGATCAAGATGTTATTTCAAGCCAAACGTGTTTGGTAGCGTATTCTCTAGGGATTATGGGTTTTATGTTGGTTAAAATATTTGCCTCTGCGTATTATGCCAAACAAAATGTTAAAACGCCAGTTCGAATGGCTGTTGTAACGGTGATTGCAAATCTTTTGTTCAGTTTGATTTTCATGAAATTTTTAGCGCACACGGGTTTAGCACTTGCGACATCAATAGCGGCATTATTAAACGCGACGCTTTTGGGTTATGGTTTATTAAAAAGGCATATTTATAAATTACAACCGGGATGGGGTCGCTTAGCTCTACAATTACTACTGGCACTCAGTGCAATGGGTACCGTAATATTGATGTTTAGTCCAACTTTAGGAACCTGGTTTGCGATGGATATAACAGAGCGAGTTGTGACACTGTTCGGATTAATTATTGCGAGTGGATTAGCCTATATCGCCGTATTATTTTTAGCAGGATTACGGATAAATCATATATTAGGAAGAGCAATGTCAGAAGGTGATGCATGAGTGATTATAAAGACACGTTAAACTTACCCAACACAGCATTCCCAATGAAAGCCAATTTGGCCGAGCGGGAACCCACTATTTTAAAACGTTGGCAAGAGATACAACTGTATCAGCAATTAGCTGAAGCAGGTAAAGATAAAATTAATAAAGATCCTACTAAATTATTTATTTTGCCTGATGGCCCACCGTTTGCGAATGGCCATATTCATATTGGTCATGCGGTTAATAAAATTTTAAAAGATTTTATTTTAAAATCCAAAACATTAAATGGATACTATGCGCCTTTCGTACCCGGCTGGGATTGTCATGGTTTGCCTATTGAGTTAAATGTCGAAAAAGAAGTCGGAAAACCCGGTGTTAAATTAGATGCCAAGGCATTTAGAGAAAAATGCCGATCGTATGCCATGAAGCAAATCAATCTTCAACGAGATGCCTTTATTCGATTGGGTGTGTTGGGAGATTGGGAAAATCCTTACACGACGATGAATTTTTCGTATGAAGCGGATATTGTTCGCGCATTGGCAAAAATCATACAGAATGGTCATTTACACAAAGGTTATAAACCCGTTCATTGGTGTTTTGATTGCGCATCCACACTTGCAGAGGCAGAAGTAGAATATCAAGATAAATCTTCCCCCTCTATCGATGTGGGTTTTCAAAGCGTTGATAACACCGTATTAGAAGCTTTTACAAACTTGCCTGCATCAAAGGTGCGATTGCCTGTTTGGGTTGTGATTTGGACCACAACGCCATGGACGTTACCTGCGAATCAAGCCGTTGCATTGAATCCGGAATTTACATATGCCTTAGTATTAGCACAAGATAAAACACATTATTATTTAGTGGCAGCAGATTTAGTCGACGTATTTGCCAAGCGGATTGGGTTAGAGAATCCTGAAATCGATGCAACATGCCAGGGTGCATTATTAGAAGGCTTGCAATTACAACATCCTTTTTACGATCGAAAAGTGCCTATTGTATTGGGTGATCATGTGACTTTAGAGACAGGTACAGGCTGTGTACATACCGCACCCGCACATGGTCAAGAGGATTTTGTTATCGGGCAGAAATATGGCTTACCTCTAGAGAATGGCGTAGGCAGCAATGGTTGTTATATTTCAAGTGTGCCACTATTTGCAGGCGAACATGTACTTAAAGTCAACGATAAAATTATTCAGATCTTGAAAGATGGCGGTTATTTGGTGCAAGCCAGTGTGATGCAACACAGTTATCCCCATTGTTGGCGCCACAAAACGCCTTTAATTTTTCGGGCGACTCAGCAGTGGTTTATCAGCATGGAGCAAAAAGGGTTACGTCAGGGCACCTTAGATGCGATTAAAAATGTAGAGTGGATTCCGAGTTGGGGTGAAGCCAGAATTGAAGGCATGGTTAAAGACCGGCCTGATTGGTGTATTTCTAGACAACGGATTTGGGGTGTGCCCATGAGTGTCTTTGTGCACCGCGAAACAGGCGACCTGCATCCGAATACGCCGTTTTTAATGGAAGAAGTTGCCAAACGCATGGAAAAAACCGGGCTAGAGGCCTGGCATGACGTATCGATAGAAGAACTGTTAGGATCTGATGCTAAAGATTACGAAAAAGCGCCGCATACACTGGATGTTTGGTTTGATTCGGGCGTATTTCATGATTGCGTATTAGATAAACATGAAGCCTTAAGATTTCCAGCCGATTTGTATCTAGAAGGATCCGATCAACATCGCGGATGGTTCTTATCTTCTTTAACGACAGCCATTGCGATCAAAAATCAAGAACCTTATAAACAAGTTTTAACGCATGGATTTGTCGTCGATAAAGACGGTCGTAAAATGTCTAAATCTTTAGGCAATGTGGTGGCACCCGATAAAGTGATTAGTGCGCTCGGTGCGGATGTTTTACGCTTATGGGTGTCTGCAACCGATTATCGATCAGAAATGGTTGTGTCGGATGAAATTTTAAAACAAACCAGCGATATTTATAGACGCATACGAAATACCGCACGGTTTTTGTTAGCGAATTTGAATGGCTTTGATCCCGAAGAACATTTGGTGCCAGCTTACAAAATGTTAGCTTTAGATCGCTTTATTGTAGAGCGTGCCCATGAGATTCAAACAGATATCATAGCTGCTTACGAAGATTACCAGTTTCATGTGGTTTATCAAAAGATACATCATTATTGTGCGGTAGATTTAGGGGGTTTTTACTTAGATGTGATTAAAGATAGACAATATACAGGCAAGACGGACGGTTTGCCGCGGCGTTCGGCGCAGACGGCACTCTATCATGTTGCCGAAAGTCTGGTGCCTTGGATTGCACCTATTTTAAGTTTTACTGCAGAGGAAATTTGGCAAAATTTACCCGGCAAGCGAGCAGAATCGGTACTTTTATCGTCTTGGTATACAGAAACGTCGATGTTTGCTGAAAAGCGTCTTAATGTCGAAGAATCAACACAGAAAGACTGGGGCACTATTCGAGATATTCGCAATGAAGTCAATAAAGTGTTAGAAAAAAAGAGAGCGACAGGAATTATTGGTTCGGCTTTGGAAGCAGAAATTGATCTTTATGTGGATTCCAGATTTTATAAATTATTGGAGTTACTGAAAGATGAATGTCGCTTTGTATTTATTACATCGCGTGCAGATATTCATCATCTAGGCAGTGAACCGCGAGCGATTGCAGAAGACACACTGTTTCCGGGTTTGCGGGTCGTTGTTTCTGCTTCCGTTCATCCAAAGTGCGAGCGTTGTTGGCATAGACGGCCCGAAGTGAATGCAAATACAGAATACCCAGGAATTTGTGGGCGTTGCGTTGATAATATCAGCGGAGAAGGGGAAGTGCGTAAATATGCGTAAACAATGGATAATTATCTCTGCTATTGTAATTGGGTTGGATCAACTCGC
>DATLWY010000040.1:0-16037 GCA_035576045.1 Gammaproteobacteria bacterium
CATCTAACATTTTTTGAGTTTGGTCAGGGCACGCAAATCGCGCATAATACCAAGAAGATTCTATAAAGGTATCAAAGGTGTCCGTTTCGCGTTCAGCAGGTTTACCACAGGTAGGGCAGGTGGTTTTATAAAATTCTGGCATTGTTTTCAGTGGAGAACCTACGCCTAAAAAGTCTATTTTTTCGGGTAATACAACAGGCAGATCTGCTTCAGGTACAGGCACTGTACCGCAATGGTTGCAGTAAATAATGGGAATAGGCGTACCCCAATATCGTTGTCTAGAAACACCCCAGTCTCGTAAGCGCCAGTGCGTTTGGCCTTGTCCCAATTTATTGCTTTCTAAGAAAGCGATAATGGCTTTGCAGGCATCGGTATAGTCTAACCCATCGAATTGGCCTGAATGAATTAATTTCCCCTTTGCAACAAAAGCCGCTTGATTCAAATCGCAGATCTGCGTGCTGTCTATGGGTGTAACGACTTGGCGAATAGGTAGCGCATATTTTTTCGCAAATTCATAATCACGACTGTCGTGCGCGGGGACAGCCATAATCGCACCGGTTCCGTATTCCATAAGAACGTAATTGGCGACCCATACGGGAACGGCTTCTCCGTTAACCGGGTTTATAGCCTTAAGACCCGTATCTAGGCCGCGTTTTTCAAGGGTGGCAAATTCTGCTTCTGCGACTTTTCCAATGCGACAGACTTCTATAAATTGATGGATTTCGGGGTTACTTTCCGCAACTGCAAGAGAAAGTGGATGTTCAGGTGCAATGGCGAGATAAGTAACGCCAAATAAAGTGTCGGGACAAGTGGTAAAAATTTCAATGACATCTGATCGTTCTTTGACTTTAAATTGTACAGCAGCACCGGTTGCTTTACCTATCCAATTTCGTTGCATGGTCTTAACCGATTCCGGCCAACCCGTTAGTGTATCTAAGTCTTTTAAGAGTTCTTCAGCGTAAGTGGTAATTTTTAAAAACCATTGCGGGATTTCGCGGCGTTCAACTTTAGCGCCAGAACGCCAACCACAACCATCTATGACTTGTTCATTTGCCAAAACGGTTTGATCAACGGGATCCCAATTCACAACAGAATTCTTTTTGTAGACCAACCCTTTTTCAAAGAGCTTAACAAAAAGCCATTGTTCCCAACGGTAGTAATCTGGTTTACAGGTAGCCAATTCGCGATCCCAGTCGTATGCAAAACCTAAGCGTTTAAATTGTTGTCGCATCAGATCAATATTTTGATAGGTCCATTCCGCAGGCGGCACTTTATGTTTAATTGCCGCATTTTCTGCAGGTAAACCAAATGCGTCCCAGCCGATAGGTTGTAATACATTTTTGCCTTGCATGCGTTGGAAACGGCTGATAACATCGCCGATGGTGTAGTTACGCACGTGCCCCATATGTAAGCTGCCGCTTGGGTAAGGAAACATACTTAGACAATAAAATTTTTCGCGTAGAGGATCTTCACTGGCCTTAAATGTTTGAGATTTCTGCCAATAGGCTTGCGCTTCTGCTTCAATTTTCTGCGGATTATATTGAGATTCCATGGGTTTATCGTCACTTTTAGAAATTTTTTGTCTATATCAAAGCAAATAATTTTTAGCGCCTAAAATTTATTTGCGAAGAGTACAGCATAACAGACGTCCTGGCAGAATAAAACAGCCAAATAGCAACGTCAAGAGAGGCCATAATCCAACTTTAACCCAGGGTGTGGTGCCCGTCATGCTCTGGAAAGTGCCGCTTAATACCCTGGCTTCAAATTGTGGAATGGTAGCACTCAATTTTCCTTTAGGATCAATAATGGCGGTGATCCCACTTGTCGTTGCGCGTAATACCATACGACCTGTTTCAAGCGCACGCATTTGGGCAATTTCTAAATGTTGATAAGGCCCCCACGATTCGCCAAACCAACCATCTTCACTCAAAGTAATGATTGCATCCGCATTTCGTATAGCATCTCTCAATAATTCCGGAAAAGCAATTTCATAGCAAATTAACGGTACTAATTTGAGATCGCCAGCGGTTATTAAGGGTTGCTGTGCGGATCCCGATGTAAAACTGGACATAGGCAGATCAAAGAAACCAATGAGACCTCTTAACCAGCTATCCAATGGCAAAAAATCGCCGAAGGGTACCAAGTGATATTTGTGATAAATGCCATTACCTTCTCCCAGTGCAATTAACGAATTATGGTATTCTTCTTTGCTGTTGATCACTTGAAGTCCTGTAATTAACGTTGAATGATGTGAAAGCGCACGTTTTTCTAATTCATCAAAATAGGGTTTTGAATAAGGCAAAGGTAATGGCACAGCACTTTCTGGCCATAAAATCAGATCGGCGCCCCATTCCTTTTCGGTGAGTTTTCCATAAGTTTTTTCGGTTGAACCAATCGGATCAAGACTTGTAAATTTATCAAAAGGTTTTATATTGCCTTGTACTAAACGAGCGGTATACAATTTCGGATCGGGTTTTGTAAAATCGTGATGTTGAAAAAGGTATCCTATGCCCCAGATGACGATGATTAAAAAACTGCCCACCGCTTTGATTTTTCGGCTGCCCATCAACAAGACAATCAGTGCACCGCTGGTGAGCAGAACAGCGGTTGAAACAGCATAGACACTCATAATAGGGGCGTAACCACTTAAGGGCGTTTCCAATTGGCTATAGCCTAAATATAACCACGGAAACCCCGTGAACAGCCAACTTCTTAACCATTCAAATAATACCCAACAGCTTGGAAAACCGAGTAGACAAAATGCGGTTGTATTGCCCCGGAAAAAACGTTTTAAGACATAACCTTGTGTTGCAATAAAAAGTGCCAGCACAATAACAAGAAGAGCGGTGATTAAGACGGCTAAAGAAATATGGGTATTGCCATAGCGGTGAATGCTGACAAATACCCAAGAGATGCCCACGCCAAATACCCCAAGCCCATATCCAAGTCCTGATATAAACGCTGCTTTGGGTGTTTTATGCTGCAACCAAACCCATTGCAAGATCGCGGGTGAGAATACCGCTAATGGCCAGAGGCGGTGGGGCGCAAAAGCGCCTGGCAGCATTGCGCCGGCTAGTAAGGCCATTACAAATAATCGATGTTTAATATTTAACACGGTCTTCCCAATCGAACTCTGCGGCAAACAGCTATTCTACGCTAGATACCTATTCTTTGAAAATTATTAGCCAACCAGCTTTATAGTATGGATGGGCATTTGTTAACGCTTTTTCAATAAATAAGAGATTAATGTAAAACGGCATTTGTTGTAGTTACAAGGTTAACAAAAAATATTGAAACCCTTATTCAAAGTGTGTTGTAATGCTTAAATAAATAATAGCAAAGAATTATCTTATATGAATAACATCGATAATTAATGTCTTGGAGAGAGTAAAATGTATAGTCCCGAAGATTTTAAAAAGTACGTAGAAGTTTTACACAGCAAAGTACGGGTAGAAAGTTCTGATCCCACTAATACCACTGAAATTCAATATCTTGTTGCAGGATTGTTATTTGAAGTCCATTACAAATCTCCTTCACCACAACATCTTGACGAAGCCATTCGGCAACTTACCTATGCTGCAAAACAAGGGCACGCAGGCGCGCAATTTGGATTGGGGAGGATATTTCACGAACAAGCAAGTGTGAAAAATGAAAGCTCAGCTAAACAATGGCTTACAAGTGCTGCTAACAAAGGGGAGGGAGACGCACAATATATGCTGGGGCAAATATTAATTGAAGAGGGAGGTGCGGAAAATGAGATTGCAGCTATAAAATGGTTTGAACGTGCTACTAAACAAAATAATCAAGCCGGGACAATAGCGTTAAAGCTTCGTGCTATCCAGCATGGGCATAAAGAGGCGCAATATATATTAGGCCAGCTGTATTTAGAAGGTAAAGGTGTCGATAAAAATCTTCAGTTGGCCGCAAAAGTTTTAGATCTTGCCGCTAAACAAGGGCATAAAGAAGCTGAAATTTGTTTAAACTTACTGTTTGAAAATGAGCTTAAGCAGGAACACGAACTTCAAAGAAATATAGAAGCATTGTATAGTAAATTTCCAAAAGAAACACAAGATTTACATAAAGTTTTTCGTGCAACTTTTCCTGGCGACGCAGAAGCTGAGATCCAATATAAAATGGGATTATATTGGCGTGAAAAAGGTGATTTATCACGACATGCTGAATCCGTTGAACTATTTGCTTTAGCTGCTAAAGACAATCATGCTGAAGCACAATATGTATTAGGAATAATGTATAGCAGGGGCGAGGGTGGTTTAAGCTTAGATCAGCAAAAAGCTGCTGAGTTGTTAGGTCTATCAGCTAAACAAGGTTATGAAAAAGCAAAAAATGCACTGGAAAGGTTGTCGCCTATCCACACAGGGCATGATATGGCAAAATTTCAAACAACAGCATCTACCTCTAAGTATGTACCAATAAATAAAAACGAAACCGTAATGTCTAACATATCGCAGGATAAAAGCGCAACTTTGGCGCATAGGTCTGAAACCGGAAGCGACACACAAATACAAGGAAACATAGTAAAAATTGCCAATAAAAAAGGAGGGGGAAAAAATAAACCCGAAGCAAGGCCAGGAAAAAGTAGTACACAAGGGATCGCGTTAACAAAAAAGATACAGCCAAAAATATTATTTTTTAATGCACTTCAAACAAAAACCGCAGAATTGATCAAGGTGCGTTCTAAAGTAGACGAAACCAGAAAATTGCAAGAAAAAATTTTACAACATATTAAGGAAAGTGCGGATAGGCTTGTACAACCCCTTGAAGGTCCTGTTGCGAATAAGGCGCGATTGCTTGGCTTAGATGCAAATTTAAGAGACTTGAAAGAAATAGAAAAAAATATTGATTCCATTAAAGAACAAGAGAAAATCATCAATAGCTTTTTAGATCTGCTTAGGGGGCTTCAAGGAGAACTAACTGCTGAAGAAAACTCGAAATTACAGAAAAGATTGATGTTCGCAGATAATAATGACAAAGCAGAATCCATACCTATTTTTACAATAGAAAAATTTTTAGCGTTGCGAAAAGCGTTAGCTGAAAATGAGAGTATAAATGATGAAGTTTTTGAAAGCGGTTTGATTATTTTAAAAGAAAAATGGGATTTAGTTTTTGCTCCAGCAGACAAAATAGTTTTAACATGTGCTGGTAATTTGAGAAATTTGAGCATTGTTACGCAAGAACGCGTTAAGAAGCACTCAGCATTTGTGGCGTGTGAAATAGAGTCAGAGGCTTTTTTAGCCAAAGTCTCTGCAATTAAAGATACAGCTAAACAAATACAGCTTAAAGTGGCTCAATTAAGCGCAACAACTGAAGAAAAAACAGTGCAAGATCGTGTCGAGCAATACTCTCAACAAACATCTGCATTACAAGGCTTAGGGAACGAGAGTGGTACACCAGCGAGGCGGGTGGTGCCTGAAACAAGAGGGGAAAATCCACCTCCAGCCGGGAGAGAACATCGAGAAGAAAATGCATTATTAGTGCCTAAGAAATTGTCTAAAAAGGAACGTATTGCAGTGCGGGAGCAACAAGCAGCAGCCAAGGCAGCGCGTATAGTAGCGCATAAGCTGAGACAGGCGGCTAAGCAAGCTCAAGCGTCAAAAGAAACACAAGCTTCTGCTAGAGCTTGCAAGCTTGAAGACATATTTTCTGGAAAAGAAGTATTTTCAGTCCTGGCGCGCGAAACCAAAGTAGCACAAGAAGAAAAAACAACAGCAGAGAAACCAAATCCGCTCTTTAAAGAAAAAACAATGGGCATATACAACGAGGTTCAAAAATTGAAATCTATCATAAAAATAATAACAGAAACCGAAGCGTGGACATCAGAAAGAATTTACGCAATCTTACAAAGCTTCGCTTTTGTAAATGATGTGGTTTCAACTCAACACGAGCATCCACTTATTAGAGCAGTTGCAAAATGTTTTAGACATGCAATTTTTAAACAGTATAAAAAAGTTATGAATATTGTTCAGAACGCTGGAAACTTGTTAGATATGGTAAATGCATGGATTACATTTTTAGAAACAGAAAATGAAATATATTGCTTTGCTAAAGAGCAAGTTGTGCTAAATCAAGTATCGTCACCATTGTTGAGTAAGATTCATACATTATGGTACACATCATGGAGTTTGAAAGAGTGTGACGTTGAGAAAAGCTGTGACGTTTTTGAAGAAATGATGCGTTTTGCTCGCGATCAACGTTACGAAAGAGACTGTAGTATTCGTTTGGTATTAGGGGAAATAGGAAGTTTTGAAAGTTTGATTGAAACAAAACATGAAATAATTATCGTTCGGAATCAAGATGTGTTTACTATTTTTTATAAAAATAAAAATAGCTGTGCAACTGCTTGGTTTGAGTGTAATGATGAACAGAGAAATTTGCTTTTGAATTCAGACTTTACGACGGGTAAAAAACTTGTTAGAGACCGAAATACTGAAGAAATTTATAAAAAAGTTTATGCCGCCGTTTCCTTAAAAGAAGGCTGTGTTCGTTCAGGAGATGATATTATTGGGCACGAAGCGGCGCGTTTTTATTGGGCAATCACCGGTTCAGAACGCGGGGCTTTGGAGCAAGCGGCTACAGGAGGAAGCGGTCGTTCATTAGCGTTATTAAAACAGTTTGCTCCACAGCTATTTCGCCCAGAGCATCTAGAGAGGGGGATACAGGCAAGGCATTTTGACGTATTAAAAGAGGAAACTAAAAATGGCAATGAATGTGTTGGCACAAAGTCTACAGAATTATTATTTGCACGAAATAGGCCACCTCTAGTTTCTCCGTGTTTATCCTATGTAGCGAATCGTCATACAGCAAATTTGCCCAATAGACAGCCGTTCCCAAGGTTATCTCCTGTTGCACCACTTGTCGCATTTGTTTTTCCTGCTGATACTGGCGCTCCAAAAGTTAATAGCCAATCTTTAAGTCAGACTCCACATTCAGGGCACAATTCTGATCAACAGGTTAAAAGCGCAAGCCCTAAAAACGATGGCTTTTAGGTCAAACTTGCAGATTGATTGTAAAAAGTATGGCTGATTTAGGTATTACTAAAGTCAGCCATACTCCCTTTGCGAGAGTAGATGTTCAATAAGGATTAAGTTAAATGACCTACGTTAATTTAATTTATTGAAGCACGATCTTACCCGGTGTGTTTTTTCAATAGCCCGTACAAAATAATTCATAAGAAAGTTGAGATTATAACATCCTTACACCATACTGTTGATTACCCATTTTTTAAGATTCATAGGGAGGACGTGATTATGTTTAAGCATTGGCTGCAAATGAATGCGTGCGATAAAACATTGCGTCAGACATATGGGATTAAGGAGAATGGAAAATGCGTGTTAAAAAGGATAGTAAAACGGAGAGCAGCGACCCTGCTGCGGTAGAAGCTCAGAGCGATCGCCAAGGTGATCTTAACCCAATAGATAAGCTACAATTTGCAAAATGGGTGCTAAAGGGCATCTTTGTGTTTTTTGTAATGAGTATTGCAGTGCGATTGTATCAAGAGACGGGTGGCGAAGCCTTAATGGAGATTTGTCGCACGGGATTATTACCGCTAGCCTCTTTTGTGATTGGCGATTACTTTGGGAGCAGGGGTCAGTGAAAATAGCCATTTTATCGAGACGGGCCAGATTGTATTCTACCCAACGATTGGTAGAAGCAGGGAAAATACGAGGACACGAGGTAGAGGTGATTGACACCCTGCGTTGTTATATGAATATTGCTTCGCATAAACCGTCTATTCATTACAAAGGTCGAAAATTAGAAGGATTTGATGCGGTTATTCCACGCATCGGTGCTTCTATTACATTTTATGGTACAGCGGTTTTGCGGCAATGCGAGATGATGGGCATTTTTCCACTGAATGAATCAGTTGCTATTTCGCGATCGCGGGACAAACTGCGTTCGTTACAATTGTTGGCACGCAAAGGTATTGGTCTACCTGTAACAGGATTTGCGCATTCTCCGGATGAAACACAGGATTTAATTCATTTAGTAGGCGGCAGCCCATTGGTTATTAAATTACTGGAAGGCACTCAAGGCATGGGTGTGGTATTAGCAGAAACGCCAAAAGCCGCTGAAAGCGTTATTGATGCTTTTGCAGGCCTAAAAGTGAATATTTTAGTGCAAGAATTTATTAAAGAAGCAGAGTGTAGTGATATTCGTTGTTTTGTGGTGGGCGGTAAAGTTGTCGCGACCATGAAGCGACAAGCGAAGCCGGGTGAATTTCGATCGAACCTACATCGGGGGGGCACCAGCAGTACCGTTAAGATAACCCCAGAGGAACGCTCAACTGCGGTGAGAGCTGCAAAAATTATGGGTTTAAATGTTGCAGGTGTTGATATTTTACGTTCTAATCATGGGCCTGTTGTTTTGGAAGTGAATTCTTCTCCAGGATTGCGCGGTATAGAAACTACCACGGGACTCGATGTTGCTAGTATGATTATTGATTTTATAGAGCAGAATGCAAAACCCAATAGTACAGGGACTAAAGGCAAAGGATAAGGCGTCGTGCAAAAAACAAGCTATTTATGCACAGCGCCTAACACTGCCACTATTCTTTGTGTTTTGAATCCTGTTTTATTTGCATGACTTGCAAAAGATGAATGCGCCGACTATCGGCTCGTAGTACTTTAAATTTGTAACCATGAATGGCAACAGATTCTCCACGTTTTGGTAAATGTCCAAATTCTCGTGTAACTAATCCGCCAATGGTATCTGCATCTTTATCATCTATATTTGTTTTAAAAAAATCGTTAAAATCGTCTATAGCAATGAGCGCCTTTACTGCGTAAGTATTTTCATGATATTTTTTAATGAGCTGATCATCATCTGTATCATACTCATCTTCAATATCACCGACAATTTGTTCTAAGACATCTTCAATGGTAATAAGACCCGTTACGCCACCGTATTCGTCCACGACAACAGCCATGTGGTTTCGATTCCTGCGAAATTCTTGTAATAATACATCGAGACGTTTACTTTCGGGTACAAACACAGCAGGCCGCAAAACTTCGCGAATATTAAAGGGTTTATTTGCGGTTGAATCGAAAGTATAAGACAAGAGATCTTTCGCGAGTAAGATCCCCAAAATTTCATCTTTATTTTCACCAATAACAGGAAATCGAGAATGCACGGTAGTAATCACAATGGGTAAGATTTGATCAAAGGGCATGTCTTGTTCAATGACCACAATATGAGAACGGGGGATCATAATATCGCGGACACGTAGTTCAGGCACTTGTAAAATGCCTTCAATCATTCCAAGTGCATTGAGATCTAATAATCTTCTTTCCGCGGCATCTCGTAAAATTTCGATCAATTCATTTCGATCGCGTGGTTCGCCAGCTAGAATTTGACCAATTTTTTCTAACCAGGTTCGAGTAGGCGATTGGGCTGTTTGTGATTCGTCACTCATGAAACAATTACATCTCCGTAAGGGGGGGGGAAATTAAGCCGAAGTAAAAGTTCTGTTTCTAAATTTTCCATTTCGGCGGCGTCATTGTCAAAATCATGGGTGTATCCTAGTAAATGCAATAAGCCGTGAACCACCATATGCGCCCAGTGTGCTAAAAGCGATTTATTTTCCAGAATGGCTTCTTGTTCAACAACCGGGGCACAAATAACAATATCCCCAAGTAACCGACTGGCGATACCCGGTTCAGGATCATAAGGAAAAGATAATACATTCGTCGGCCCTGGTTTATTTCGATATTGTTGATTGAGATCAGCACTTTCGGCATCATCTACAATCCGAATAGTTAGTTCTGCTGTTTCAACACGGTTAAATAATGTTAGATTTACCCATTCACGAATTTGTGCGGGATGTGGTAATGTTTTGGCAAGGGTTGCGATTTGCAGCTCAAGCTCAATGCTCACCGGCATTTCCTTTCGAGTAATTATTTTTTGTATCGTATAACGCATAGGCTTCAATAATTTTTTGTACGACGGGATGCCTCACGACGTCACCAGAACCAAAAAAAGTAAAACTAATGCCAGGGATAGATTGTAGCATTCCCATAACCTGTTTTAGACCAGATTGTTTGCCTTTGGGGAGATCAATTTGTGTAACATCTCCTGTTATAACGGCGGTTGAGCTAAAACCCAAGCGTGTTAAAAACATTTTCATTTGTTCTATCGTTGTATTTTGGGCTTCGTCTAAAATAATAAAAGCATCATTTAATGTGCGACCGCGCATATAGGCGAGTGAGGCAATTTCAATGGCCTGTCGTTCTAGTAATTTTGTAACATGCTCAAATCCGAGCATTTCATAAAGTGCATCGTATAAGGGTCTTAAGTAAGGGTCAATTTTTTGTGCGAGATCGCCGGGTAAAAAACCTAAATGTTCGCCGGCTTCAACCGCAGGACGAACAAGCAAAATACGACGAATTTTTTCTTGTTTAAAAGCGGCAACGGCGCTGGCAACGGCGAGAAAGGTTTTACCTGTCCCTGCTGGGCCTATGCCGAAATTGATATCATGGCTTAAAATATTTTTTATATATTGCGTTTGATTAGGAGAGCGCGGACGTACTTCGCCCGCGCGAGTATGTAAAGTGCTGAGGGTTGCTTGCCCTTCTGTTTCTAACGTGGTGTCTGTTCTGGCATATTGTTGCAAAGCCAAATGCACTTTTGAAGGGGTCAGCTCGCTATTATGTTTGGTTTCTTCATAAAGAGATTTTAATACTTGTGTCGCAATATGGATTGCTGGTAATAACCCTATCAGTTGGAAAGTATTGCCGCGATTGGTGATTTCAATGCCAAGTCGATGCTCAATTTGACGGAGGTGCTCATCAAACCGACCGCATAAGTTCGCCAAGCGGCGGTTATCAACCGGGGTTAATGTAATGTCAAATACTTGTACTGAAGCGTCGCTCAAATTGTATATCTTAACCGTCTTACGGGGTCTTCCCGATCTTGTATCCTAAGCATAACCTGGAATTGCCGCTTAAGCTACCCATTTTCCACGTAAAGTATTGGTAACGACTTCTGTAATGAGGATTGGTACAAGGATCCCAACAGGCGCTTCACCCTCAAAGTTTACAACCCGATTATTATCTGTACGCCCACACAGTATTAAAGGGTTCTTTTTAGAGGCACCCGTCACCAACACCATTTCTGTTGTTCCGACCATTTTTTGGCTCAGTTGGGCTGCTTGTTCGGCAAGCCGTGTTTGTAATATGGCTAAGCGTTGTTTTTTGATGATGTTCGAAATGTTATCGGGAATATTGGCTGCAGGCGTTCCCGGTCTTTGACTATAAATAAAACTAAAAGATTGATCAAACTGTAAGGCTTCAACCAGATTAAGTGTCGCCTTAAAATCGTCTTCTGTTTCGCTGGGAAATCCCACAATAAAATCGGATGTAATACTAATATTTGGTCGCACTTCCCGTAATTTTTGAATTTTTGTTTTATATTGCCCGGCAGTATGGCCGCGTTTCATCATTTGTAAGATGCGATCTGATCCACTTTGTACAGGCAAATGGAGATGATTCGCAAGTTTTGGGTTATCAGCGTATGCCTGTATTAAACGATCAGAAAATTCTAAGGGATGAGATGTTGTAAAGCGAATACGTGCGATATTATCAATTTCGGAGATATATGAAATCAGAAGCGCGAGATCAGCAATTTCGCCAGATTGCATTTTACCGCGATAAGCGTTAACGTTTTGGCCCAGCAAAGTCACTTCACGTACGCCTTGTTCTGCCAAGACATAAACTTCGTGTAACACGTCATCAAATGTGCGGCTGATTTCTTCGCCACGCGTATAAGGCACCACACAATAAGTACAATATCTGCTACACCCTTCCATAATCGAAACAAAAGCGGTGGGGCCGTCTGCACGCGGGTTGGGCAAATGATCAAATTTTTCAATCAGTGGAAAAGAGACATCGACCTGTGGGCTTCGCGTTTTCGTGATCGTTGATAACAGATTGGGTAATCGGTGCAAAGTTTGTGGTCCAAACACAAGATCTACATAAGGTGCACGTTTTAAAATCGCTTCGCCTTCAAGACTGGCAACGCAACCACCGACACCAATAATAGTGTCTGGCCGTTTTTCTTTGAATGCTTGAAAAACACCTAATTCTGAAAATACTTTTTCATGCGCTTTTTCGCGAATAGAGCAAGTATTGAGCAGTAAGAGATCTGCTTCTTCAGGGGTGCCTACACCCTTTATGCCATGTGTTGCTGCCAGCAAATCCAAGATTCGAGTCGAATCGTAGACATTCATTTGGCAACCGTATGTTTTAATATAAACTGTTTTTGGCGTCATAAGCTTCGGTGTCATTCTTTAAAAGGGTGTTTTAGGATCAGATCGCATTGTACTTCAGGATCAAAACGAGTTCAATCGAAAACCGTCAAAATAGTGTTTGCTTTATAACTAATCCTTTAGAAAGATTTGTCATTGAGTCATCTATTCCTATCTATTTAATGCACATTATTTTATCAACCATAACGAAAATTAATCAAATAAAGCATCTAAGACAGAGCTGTTATTATCTGTATAAATATTACTTGTTTTCTTTTTCTTATCTAAATCACATACGTAAAGGACGTTAGTTAAAAACTCAGAATACCCTAAAGTTGTCGTTGTGCAAAAATCAAATACTGATCTTATTGTATTATCAATTTTTATCGAATAAGCATCTTTTAAAAAAGGATTCATAATAATATTAAAAATTGCCAAACCATTGGGCTTTGTATTTTGCGCTACTAAGCTAAAATATTCTTTGGTAATCAGGTGTTGGGGAATGGTTCTTTTATGGCTGTAAACGTCTGATATGATAACATCAAATTTAGTCATATTTTTACGTAGAAATAGCCTAGCGTCAGACGCTATAAATTCTCCATTGACCTTGGCGATATGATTTTCAACAATTTCTTTAAGATTGGGATCTATATCTACGTAAACAAATTGATTATTGTGAGCATCAGAAGCTGAAATAGAGAATGCACCTGCACCCAAGACTAAAATATTCTTGTTTCGAAAATTAAGCTGTTTAAATAATAATTCCTTGATTTTTTCGATATAAGAGAAACCTTTTTGATTGCCTTTTTCAGAAAAAGCGCTGGCGGAGTGATTAATTGAAAATACTGTTCCAAATCTATTGTCATCCGTTATATAATCTTTTGCCAGCATATAGTTACTATATTCATTGCTAGATAATATGCTCATTTTTATTTCTTGATAATTAAGTGAAAAAATAATAGATAGGGCTGAAATAATGAAGACTACGTTATTTATAAGAGTAACCTTTATGTAACCTAATGACAGTGCCGCTAATATGAGTAACACGCAGTTTATCAAAGTAGTCGCTTGAACACCTGCGAAATGCATAAATACCGGCGCTGTTATAATTGATCCCAAAAATCCACCAATTGCACCTAAATATAAGACTTTGGCAATGGTACCTTGCGGGGAGGTGTAAAAATTCATTGTTATTATAAAAACCTTACCCAGGTAATACATTAATGGAGTCATTATAACAATCAAGTAAAACAACAAAGCAATAAAGCTATTCGTGAAAATATATTTTTCGATTATATGAAAGAAAAAAAATATAAAATAATAGGATAAACCTATTCCCGTAAATGCTGCCGCGATCAGTAAGCTTCTAACAAGTATATGACGATTAACAATGATACAATGATGACTTCTTTTAAAACCGTAAGCGAGTCCTAACATAAGCAAGCCAATTATCATGCTAGTAATTAATATGCTGTTACCAACAAGAGCCGCTAATTGCCGCATGCAAATAATGCTTGTGCTTGTGCTAACGAACCCCGTTATAACAATAATGGTTGCAACTGTAAGTCGTTTCATCATGGGATATAGAGAACTCGTCTTATGTTGAGAATCTAAACTTCCTGTCGGCCATAAAGAGCAATGGTCTTTACCCATCCTTTTTAGTGTAGCTTGATCGCGCATTTGGCGTAAAACGATGCGAGTTATCTCATGGCTTATCCCCCACAGCTGGACTCTAAGGCTCCTCATCGTTCGCGTTGTATTTTAGGATGAAAGTTTTCAATCGAAAAGCTGCAAATAGAGCGTTTGTTTTATAACTAAATTCCTGAGAAAACTCTGTTATTGGGTCATCTATTTCCTGTATATTTAGCTCAGCTTAATCTTATCTAAAGGTATAAAAAGGCCGCGACATTGAAAACGTATTTATTTTACGATATCGAAACCACAGGATTAAACAAAGCGTTTGATCAAATATTGCATTTCGCTGCTATTCGGACCGATTTAAATTTTAACGAAATCAACCGTCATGACCTCGTTGTTAAGCTTAATCCCGATGTTGTTCCATCAATCGAGGCTATGCTAGTACACCGTATGAAATTAAGCGATATTTCTAATGGTATTTCCGAATATGAGGCGGTAAGAAAAATTCACGGCTGGATGAATGAGCCTGGCACTATCAGTTTAGGGTATAATACCTTGGGATTTGATGATGAATTCTTACGTTTTTCTTTTTATAGAAATTTGTTGTCGCCTTATACTCATCAGTATGCAGATCAATGTTGTCGCATGGATATCTATCCTATTGTCATTCTGTATTATCTATTTAAAAATTCAACAATCGAATGGCCCAAGATTAATGGGCGTGTTTCTCTTAAACTGGAAGATCTGAATAATGCTAATAAGTTCGTTAGGGGGCGTTCGCATCATGCGATGGTCGATGTTGAATCTACAATAGCGCTTGCAAAACAACTCGCCACAGAGCGTGAAATGTGGGATTATGTTTGTGGCAATTTTGATAAAAAAATTGAACAATTGCGTTTGAGAAAAATAAGTACAGATAGCGCGTTGATGGTACTGGGGCAGTTTGGGTTTAAGCAATTTTATCAAAGTCAGGTTTTGCTTCTTGGTGAACATGTTCATTATAAGAATCAAATTTTATTTTTGAGATTAGATGATAAAGACTTTACTTCTGTTACAAAAGAAAATATTTTAGAATCAATTTTTGTTGTTAGAAAAAAACGAGGGGAGACAGGTTTTTTGTTTCCATTAACCGATCGCTATGCATACCATCTAGATGCCGAACGGGTAGCGCTTGCTAATTCTAATAAACGTTGGCTTAAAGAAAATGAAGCGTTGCTTGCTTTTGTTTCGGATTATCATCTTAATTATGAATATCCCGTTGTGCCTGACATTGATGTGGATGCAAGTTTGTATGTGAACGGTTTTTGGACGTCAGAGGAGGCGGCTTTTTGCAAAGAATTCCACAGGGCGATGCCAGACAAAAAATCAAAAATGATTGAAGCTGTGCACAATCCAAATTTATCTGCGCTGGCTATTCGTATTTTAGGTCGTCATTTTCCAGATTTTTTAAACTCAGAACAGGGCCAATATTTTTCAAATTATCTAGCAAAAATAAATAATAACACAACTGCGCCGATAATAGATTACAAAAGCAATGCACGTTTGACACCAAAGCTTGCATTACAAAAAATTGCAGAAATTCGAAATGAAAATAGTCTGGATGATGAGCAACGCGTGTTGCTAAATGATTTGGAACTTAGGCTACAGACGAGATAGGCTTTATGGGTAAGTTTACAAGCTTGTTGGACTTCACGATAAAAAGTGTGCTATGGTACCTATTATGAAAAATTTCTATGAAAAATATATGTTCTTTATTGGCTTTGCTGGGCAAATGGTTTTCTATCTGCAAGCTTATAAGATTTTTTCTTCTCAAAGAGCCGAAAATGTCTCGTTGACTGCTTTCCTATTTGGCCTGGTTTCTGTGACCAGTTGGTTGATTTACGGCATTATTATAAAAAATCGCGTGCTTATCTTTGCTAATGCATTTGCAGTAGTGGGTGCGCTCGCGGTAGTGATAGGGATTTTATCTTTTTCCTAATATAATTTAATCCGTGGCAAACGCATAGAGAGAATTTCATTATAGTTTTTCGCGAGTGTTATAACTGAAATAATTCCCCGTTGTAGTGAATATTCATTATAATAATTCTATGCTTATTATTAATTTTGTGGATTGATGCACTTCTTTTAAAAATATTTTATT
>DATLWY010000041.1:0-10887 GCA_035576045.1 Gammaproteobacteria bacterium
CACGCTAATAGAAGGGGAAGGGAATGATATTGTGAAAGCGGTTGTGGCTTCACTGCAGAAACAATTTGATGCAATCTTAAGGAACTAGAACATGACGCTTACCAAAGCTGAAATTGCAGAAGGCTTACAACAGAAATTTGGGCTAACGAAATCAGTTGCTAAAGAAATCGTTGATCAAGTATTTGAAGAGATGCGTTTAAGCCTGGAGGCAGGTAGACCGATTAAGCTTTCTGGTCTTGGCAATTTTGATTTGCATGATAAAAAGGCAAGGCCAGGTCGTAACCCTAAGACTGGGGAGCCAAAGGTTATTGCAGCCAGACGGGTTGTGACGTTTAAGGCCGGACAAAAATTAAAAACAAAAATAGAAAAAATAGAAAAATAGCAGCATAAAATAAAATAGATAGAAAAAATAAGTTCGTGCAGTTCCGTTGAAAATTCTTTCAAAAAAACGATGTGGCTACAAGCTACGCGTAAATGCGTGCAGTAGACGCATGTTTGTGCAATACACCTTTAATGCAGTTTTCAATTTGTCAAATTTTTATTTTTGCGCGAAACTAAAAAACATGAAAACTTTCCTAACTTATTTTTGTCTTACTTAGTAGGTTAAAGAATATTTAACCGGAAATAAAATAGGAGAGTGTCATGAGTATACAATTATTACGAGATGAAGATGTAACCCAAGTGGTTGGAGGATTAGACGAAGCTACAGTTACGGTTGTAGATTCGATCAGAGATCCGCGCGATGGGAGGGAGCCGATCACAAATCCGGGCGATGGGAGTGAGCCGATCAGAGATCACTCATCACCTGTAATCTTTGGTTTCGATGGTAAACCAACCGCCGTTAATACGCCTCACGGCTTGCAACGTATAGGGCCTCCTGACGTGAAGAGAGCCTACTAGAGCTTACAGGCTATAATATAGAATGGCTAAAGACGTCTTAGCCTTGACAAGAGAGCGTGCAGCGGCAGATAGCAATGTCAATGTATCGCTCTCTTGCATTTGTTTGCTTTGATTGATATAGATAGTTTCTGATATTATAAAGTTTGCCGTTTAGCCAGTTTTTCGAAGGTTCCTGGCTTTTCCATTAATTGTGTATAAGTCCCACTTTCTACAATTTTGCCTTTCTCTAATACATAAATACAATCTGCGTTTTTTACAGTGCTCAATCTGTGTGCGATTAAAATTCTTGTTATTTTTAATTTTGAAAGATTTTCTGAAATTAAAGCTTGAGTGATATTATCTAAGGCGGAGGTTGCTTCATCCAATAGTAAAATTTTTGGTTTATGAATAATCGCGCGAGCGAGTATAATTCTTTGTCGCTGCCCTACAGAAATATTTTTGGCACCTTCGGCAATCCAAGTGTGCATCCCCATTGGCATTGCTCTAATTTCTTCTAAAATACCCATTTGTCTTGCTGCACGTTCGGCGTCTTCTAACGTTAAATCGGGCGCAAGACTTGTAATGTTTTCATAAATGGAACCGGGTATAATCATGCTAGTATGAGATACTACACCAATTTGTTTCCGTAAGGCTTTTTTATTTAGGGTGTTAATATCGTGTCCATCATAAAAAAGAGTATTTTTTTTGCTTTCCTCGAATCCCAATAGCAGTCTGAATATAGTTGATTTGCCCGAACCCGTTGATCCAACCAAGGCAATAAACGAGGCAGCGGGTGCTTCAATAGAAATGTCTTCTAATATAAGCGGTAAGCCCTCCATGTATTTAAAACTGACGTTTTGTATACTAATATCGCCTTTCAATGATCCGGGATCAATACCGCAACTTTCTATTTCGGGAACGGTTTTTAAAATAGGTTGCACGCGTTCATAGAGCGGAACAATCATTAACGCACGATTGACAACAGAGGTCATACTTAAAAGAGCTGAAAAAAATTGCCCAAAAGCAGCACTAAAAGCAACAAAATGACCGAATGATAAATCGTTGCCTTGCGCCACTACCAGTGCATATAATATTGCGGTAGAGAAAACGATGAATAAGGAGTGAAATACACCATAAGCGATAATGTTTATTTGTGTTTTTAAAAAAAGTTTATTTTTTTGGGAAAAAGCTTTAGACCATATGGCAAAAGCTTCGTTTTCATGGTTGGCAACCCGAATTTTATGAAGGTTGGTTAATAATTGAAATAATAGTCCAGAAATTTTTCCTTGTAGTTCGAGCAGTGGTCTTTGATATTTTAATTGTATCACATTAAATATAAGACTGATAATTACTGCCATAAAAGCAAGGCCGGTTGCTGCTAATGCAAGCCAAAAGTCATAATAAAACATCAACAGTAAACTTAATATGGAGAAAACGCCGCTCATTATCGTGGTTAACATAGAAGAGGTTAAGAATTGCTGTAATGTATCGATTCCACGAGCGCGGTTGGCTAGGTCACCCGCTGAGAATTTTCGGAAAAAAGAAAGTGGTAACCTGAGCAGTCTATCCCAGACGGCAGCTTCTATAGTAATATTCGCGTTAAAACGGACACGGATAAGATATAAGGCTTGCGCTAATCCAAAACCACTGGTGACACTAGCGGTTATCATCAATAAAAACATAATTTGCGTTAAACTATGGATGTCAGCATTGGGAATAATCGTTTCAAAGATCATGCCGGTTATAATGGGTAATAGCAAGGCTAAAATGCCTGAAAATAATTGCAAGATCAAGATATGTTGAAAGTCTTTTTTTAAATTTCCAAAGACAAACTGAAATAGGTGGTGCCAATTTAAAGGCGTGTCGGGTAAAGTTTTGTAAAATCGATAAACCGTTGTACTAAATGAGTCTGCTAAAGCAGGCGTAATAAGTGTATAGGTTTGATTGGTAGCGTCAGTAAAAAAATATTTTTCACGTTTTCTAATAAAAGCACCAGGCATGCCATCGGATTTCCTAAAGCCTATAAGCGGGCCAGCATCTTCTTGCCACCAATGGTCGGTTAGCGTCATTAAGCGTATTCTGCATTGTGAGGCCTCAGCGATCGCTTCTAAAAAATTCTCGGGTTTATGGGTTTCTTTTAAGAAAAAACTAGGCTTAACAAGAAAAATACCTAAAACTTGAGCGACCTCAGAACAGGCGAAAAATAAGGCATCTTGTCCATCTTGTCCATTAGGAGGTTGAATGTCCGCCAAGGTTTCTGCTTTTTCGGGTTCGAAAATTGACAAAAGCTCAATAAGACTT
Organism: Gammaproteobacteria bacterium; assembly: GCA_035576045.1. Lineage (GTDB taxonomy): Bacteria > Pseudomonadota > Gammaproteobacteria > UBA6186 > Azoamicaceae > CADEGZ01. The sequence continues at coordinate 3,181 of DATLWY010000041.1, forward strand.
TCATCAATTACTTCAAGTTGATTACTTTCAGTAGACATTATGTCTTTATCGAATGGCTTATCCATGCTAATCCTTTTTAAGAGGCGCTAACCAGTGTTGCATATTGACCTTTAAGACGCATCAATTCTTCATGGGTTCCACGTTCCGAAATTTGGCCGTGGGTTAGCACGATAATTTCGTCGCAATCTCGAATCGTGCTTAATCGATGGGTTATCATTAATAAACTGTATCCGCGTGTTTTTAAGTTTTCAATAATTGATTGTTCTGTCAGTGAATCAAGCGCTGCGGTTCCCTCATCTAATATGACTATTTGCGGATTACGCACCAAAGCCCTTGCAATTTCTAAGCGTTGACATTCCCCACTGCTAAAATTTTTCCCACCCTCCTCAACAAAAGAATCAAATAATTTGGGACGATTGATCAATACATCGTAAATACAAGCTTCTTTTGAAGCACGTTCTAGTTCTTGCACTGGGAAATTAGCATTCCATAGCGTTAAATTATCTCGAATTGATCCTTCGAACAATAAAATATCTTGGTCAACTAATGCAAGATTTTCGGCTAACATTTTAGGCGAGAGTAATTCTAATGGCGCTGCTGCGATTGCTATGCTGCCAGACCAGGGTTTATAAAGACCACTGAGTAATTTTGTAATGGTGGATTTACCACTCCCTGTTGTCCCTACGATGGCGACACATCCGCCTTTTTTAAGGGCGAGATTAAAATTTTGGATGAGCGGTGGATCGAGCTTTGAATATCCAAAAGTGATGTCTTGCATAATGATGCTCATGTCTTCTGTCAAGGACACCGTTGTTATTTCTTCTTTTGTGTCATTTTCTTTGTAAGACGGGGTGGAAAAACGCGTATCTTCTGGCTGCGCTAAGATATCTTCTATACGGGCGATATCCCCTGGTATTTCTTGCAGTTTAGCCCCAATGCCCAGTAAGGTGTTGAGTGGATCATTAAAACTGGATAAAAGGCTTTGAAAAGCAATGAGGGTGCCGATAGTTAAAAAGCCTTCCATGATTCTATAGCTGCCAAGACCCAAGATAAGGATTATGGAGAGACCCGACAGTAGACCCGATATTGTTGAAGTTAATTGATAATATAAGGATAATTTTTGTTGTGTTTCGATAATTTTAGCGTGATTTCCAGACCATCGTTTAAAAAAAATGGTATCCAAAACAGCAGATTTTAGTGTTTCAATGGATTTGAGACCATTGATTTCAATGCCTGCTAACTTCCCTCTGTCTTGTAAAAATTTTTGTGAAACATCACGAAGGCGATTTGAAATAAAATAGAGGATGCTGGTATTGGCAGCAGCAGTTATTAACCCGATTAAGGTTAAACGCCAATCATATATAAACATGATAATCGCATAAAAAATCATGCTGATTAGGCTAACCACACTAGAACTCACATTGCTTGATAAAATAGCCGCTATGCGTTCGTTAGCCCCCAAGCGCTCACTAATATCTCCGGCATAGCGTTGCTCAAAGAAGGCGATGGGGAGTCTAAAAGCATGCCAAATAAGTGTTGCGCCACCGATAACCATCAGCTTCATATGGAAACGTAAAAAATAATATTGCTGTACGGCCGAGAAAATCCCTCTTAAAATAGCGGTAAGGCAAAGTCCAATGAGAAGCATAACCAACCAGTTATGTGTGCCCGCCAGTAGCACATTATCGATGAAAACTTTTGAGAATCCTGGGATCACAATGCCCGGAACAATTAAAGCAAGACTGATTAAAATTAAGAAACTAATTGCAGACAGCGATTTTAAAAAACGCGATTTTAAGCTTCTAAAAATAGAGGGTGATAAACCACCTGCTTTAAATTCTGGCCCGGGTTCTAAAATAATAATGATGCCTGTAAAAGACTTGTTAAACGCCTCAGGTGTGATGCTACGCCTGCCTGTAGCCGGATCATTAATATAAATAAGGTCTTCTTGTATATCTTCTACCACGACAAAATGGTTAAATTGCCAAAAAACTATGAAAGGAAACCCTGCTTTAGGCAATGCATCGGTATCGCCTTGTGCGCCCGAGGCGAGTAACCCGTAGGTCCGAGCAGCTTTCAATATATTGACGGCTTTGCTACCATCACGTGATATACCACAAGCAATGCGCAGTTCTTCTAATGAAACGTACCGTTTGTAATAAGCTAGTATAATGCCGAGTGCCGCTGCACCGCATTCAGTGGCTTCCATTTGCAATACAGTGGGAGTTTTGCATCTAGAACGCTTATAACGCATATTAAGAAACCCCGAGCAATTTCTTAAAAGCGGGAATAATTAAGGTGATAGGGGGTTGTTCTCGGACGGTAATGCGAACCTCTGCTAATGTTCCCGGATTGATTTTTTTATTGGGGCCTTTAGATGAGGACCATTGATAACCGCTGAAAGTGTTAGAATCCTGCGCAATACGAATTCGGATACCGGTAGGGGCGCCAGATTCTACAAACTGTTTAGCCATTTCTTGATTATGTAATAGCGCAATAATCGTTTCTGCAGCTTGTGGAAATTCAGATACACTGAGCGTTTTCCCTTTCATACTACCGTATTCTTCTTTTTCAATGATGGTTGGGGTTATTAAAGCCGACATCCCAGGTGTAACCCGTAGTCCCTCATGTGGTAGCATAAATATCAATGCATCCAAACCTTCACCTAAACTCGTAATGGTAACAACAGAGCCGCCATCTGGAACCATTTTACCTACGGCTGTATTGACACTAATGACAATCCCATCTGCTGGGCTAACAACCGTTTTTGATATCTTTACTTCTGCTGAGATATTATCCATCTCAAGTTGTTCAGCGAGAATGGTGAGTTCTTTATCTTTTAAACGTTGTCGCCATTGCTCTTTAAAGTCATCTTCTTGGGTTTTAAGTTGAGTTATCTGGATCTGAAGTTGCTCCAAACGATCTTTAGCAGAGTAATAATCGCGGCGCGTGTTTTCAATATCTTGCCATATGAGTAGACCTTTCTTAAAATTTTCTTCTTTTAGATTAAGGAGTGTTTCAATATCTTTGAGGTTTTTAGTTCCAGAATGGAGAGAGTTGCCCAACATATTTGTTTGTTGGCTAATTTTTCCATTTCGAGCCGCAAGTTCTTTTTTGGAGGTTTGACTGAGTTCTATTTGCTCGCGTTTTAATTGCGCCACATAATCTTTGGTAAGCTGCAATTTTTCTGCCAGGTCGGGTCGTTCCAGGCGGGCGATGACATCCCCTTTTTTTATTTCCTGATCTTGATGCACTAAAATATCGGCAATTTGTCCGCCGCCTGACGGGGCAACCGCATTATAGACAGAGCCATTTTCAACCAATAAAATACCCTTGCCTTCTACACGGGTAGGAATGCTTCCAAAAATTCCCCAAAAAAGAAGACTAATTAGCAGCACATAAAAGGATACAAGCATAATCCATGCTCTGGGAGACACAACCTGAATAAGCTTGTCGATTTGATCGGGAGCATGAAGCGCCAATAATGCTTGTTGCCGAAATTTTAGCTGTGATGTTTTAGTGGTTTCTGATCCTTCTTGCAACGCTAGAACCTCCCTTTCTGCCTCAAACTGCTACTTAGTCAGTATAGGTGGTTTTCAAAAGTTTATGTTTATTAAAGCACAAGTTTTTTCGCTTTGAATGAGTGCATTAAGGTTTTTTCTTAAGCTTTCTTGGGATAGATTCGGATGGTTACTATTTTTGCACCCTGGTTTTTTTCAATGACCGCATCAAAACCTTCAAATTCTATGCGATCGCCTTCTTTCGGAAAGGCGTGCAGTTTATTAAAAATAAGACCAGTAATGGTATTAACTTTTTCGTCCTCAGTAAATTCAATGTCTTGATCAAGCGCTCGTTCAAGCGAATAAATCGAACAATCGCCTTTAATAGTCAAGGTTCCATCAGGATTTTCCCGCCAATCAACCATTGTTTTATGAAACTCATCTTTAATGCGTCCCAAAATGATATGTAATAAATTATCTAAAGTAACAAACCCTGTCAAAATTTCTTTTTTACGATAAACTAGAGCGAAATGTGACGTGCCTGTTCGAAATTTTCGAAGTAAATTAAGGGTTGGTAAACGATATGAAACTTTTAAAATCGGTCTGGCTAATGCCTTTAAATCTATCAATTCTTGATTTTGGTATAAAGCAAAAAAGAAATCTTTAATATGAATGATGCCAATCACTTCATCTTTTGCATCATCATATACAGGGTAGCGGCTATAACGATATTTTATAATTTTTTGTAATAATTGAGAAACGGGCTCGTTAGTATATAACATTATAATTTCTTCTTTCGGACGCATAATTTCTGTTACCGATAAATCCGCAAAATCTAACGTATGTTTAATAATTTTGGTTTCTTCTTGAGTAAGTTCTCCGTGTAAATGGCTTGCGGTGAGAATGAGCTTAATTTCTTCTGTAGAATAGAAATGTTGAGTATGATGCGTTGATCCTAAGCCTGTGATGTTCAGCATAAAATTTGAACAGTTGTTCAGTAACCAAATTGCTGGAAACATGAGCCAATAAAACCCATATAAAGGTAGGGAGGTCCAAAGAGAGACGGATTCTGGTTGTCGAATTGCTAAAGATTTAGGCATTAGTTCACCGATAACAATATGCAGAAAAGATAAAAAAGAAAAAGCCATAGAAAAAGCAATAATTTTTATAGCTTGTGGAGAAATAATACCGATTAATTGAAGCAAGGGGTCAAAGAGATAGGCAAAGGCAGGCTCTCCAACCCATCCAAGACCTAAAGAGCTGAGTGTAATCCCCAGCTGACAAGCAGATAGGTAAGAATCCAATTGGCCGTGAATTTTGAAAAGAACACGACCCCTGATGCCATACATTTCTTGGATTCTATTGACCTGTGTCTGCCTTAATTTAACCATGCCAAATTCAGCAGCCACAAAAAATGCGTTTACAAATAGTAAAAGGCATGCAATCAGGATATGAGTAATCACTCATACAGTATAGTACCGAAGAATAAAGCGCATATTCTCCAATAGGTGCTTTGGCTTGTTAAATAATTAGTTATTTAAAGAACAAGTTTTATAGGGCGTTAGCCTACACTTTGTAGATTTGGTGGGGATGACGAATAGCGCTCTGAGTGTTATTATTCAAACCTTCGGGGCGTAGCGCAGCCTGGTAGCGCACATGCATGGGGTGTATGTGGTCGGAGGTTCAAATCCTCTCGCCCCGACCACAGTTCACAATAAACGCAATAAAATACTGGATCAAACCAATGGATAAAACCAAAGATAAAACAAAAGCAGTGACGGGTTCAGCAGTCACCATGTGTGTGTTAGCGATTTTCTTTTATTATTACGAATATTACTTACGCGTTGCGCCCAGTGTGATGAGCAGCGAATTAAAATCGACTTTTAATTTAGGTGAAGCCGCCTTTGGGCATCTGGCAGCATTTTTTTATTATGCCTATACACCGATGCAAATCCCGGTTGGCATGATGATGGATCGTTTTGGGCCGCGACGACTCTTAACATTTGCATGTTTTCTCTGTGTACTGGGAACCGTGCTTTTTGGTATAAGTGAGCAATTTTGGATTGCAGCAGTGGGGCGATTTTTATTGGGGTTTGGATCGGCATTTGCGTATGTGGGCGTGCTTAAACTTGCAAATGTTTGGTTACCTAAAAAATATTTTGCGTTTATGGCAGGACTCTGTACAACATTAGGAATGTTTGGCGGGATTAGTTGTGCAGTTTTAATGAGCCATTTGATGTTACAAGTGGGTTGGCAATCAACTTTATATTATTCAGCCGCCGCGGGTGTTGTACTGATGCTTATATTGTGGATTGTACTACGAGATGGGACGCGTCACGAAAAACAAAATTCCAGCGAAATGGATTTGACACATGAAGTCCATGCAAAACTGACCGGTCTTAAACAAATTATCTGTAGTTCTCAAATGTGGATCATGGGATTAATCGGTCTTTTAACCTTTTTGCCTATTACAGGTTTTGCTGAAATTTGGGCTGTTAGTTTTTTAGAAGCCGTTGGCTTGTCTAAATTTGATGCCGCGACAGGGGCTTCAATGCTATTTTTAGGATTTGCGGTGGGTGCACCCTTATGGGGCATTATTTCCGATGCGATGCAAAGTCGACGGATTCCACTCATCATGGGTTCGTTTCTGGCCGCAGGTTTTATGGCGGTAGTTGTTTTTATGCCACCCTCATCGTTGATTTTGATGTATTCATTATTGTTTTTATCGACCTTTTTTGCATCGGTAGAGATATTAATTTTTGCAGTGAGTAACGATATTTCACGTCATTCGGTTAGTGCAACAGCGATTGCGTTTACCAATATGGTAGTGATGGTAGGGGGTGTATTGTTACCCCCCATCATTGGAAAAATTTTAGATGGTGCGATTCAGATTGTCGATAATGAGCCTGTTTTAACTGCAAATGACTTTTCAATTGCATTAGCCGTGCTGCCTTTAGGTTTGGTATTATCAGGTATTCTCAGTTTGTTTTTAAGGGAATCTTATCATAAATATCCTAAGGTAGTGACAATATGAATAATCCTCCACGATTGCGTGTAACAGCGCGTGCGTTAATTATCGAGCATGAAAAACTCTTGTTTGTGAGCGATGAAGGCACTTACTGGTATCTGCCAGGTGGAAAAATAGAAAACTCAGAAACTTTAACCACCTGTGTAGAAAGGGAAGTTTATGAAGAAACGGGTTTGGTTGTAAAAGCGGGTTTATTGCGTCATGTATTAGAGTGCTTTGATATTGAAAATCACGTCCATAACATACATCTTTATTTTGAAGCGACGGTTTTAGAAGGCGCTATTTCTGATAATTGGAGTGATGAATTTGGCAGCGTTCAATTTTGTAAGTATTTAAGTTTAGCGGAAATACAAAAAAATTCAGCCATTTTGCCTAGATTTTTAGCTGAGGGAGATTGGTGCGATCAGTCTTCCAAGTACCAAAAAATTTACGAAGGCGCTGTTAACATGTGCGGATTCGAAGTGATGGAAGCGTAAATTTGTATACGGGAAGCATACGTAAGTTAAAGAGCATGCTTGCAGAGCCTATTCAATATTCTCTTCCCATTGGGGAAGTGGAAATTCCATTGAATGGTTATTTGGGTAAAACCTTAACGCTGAAATTTGAAGGTAATATTCAGTGCGTGCATTGCCAACGAAAAATCAAAAAAAGTTACAATCAGGGTTATTGTTTTCCTTGTGCGCAAACATTGGCGCAATGCGATTTTTGTATTGTTAAACCCGAAAAATGTCATTTTCATTTAGGCACCTGTCGAGAGCCTGAGTGGGGGAAAACCCATTGTTTTATTCCGCATATAGTTTATTTGGCCAATACTTCGGGTTTAAAAGTTGGCATTACCCGAGAAACTCAAATCCCCACCCGTTGGATTGATCAAGGCGCTGTGCAAGCATTATCCATTTGTCGCGTCACAAATCGCTATCATTCTGGGCTCGTTGAAGTTGTACTGAAAAAATGGGTAGCGGATAAAACAGATTGGCGGAAAATGTTAAGAGAGCAAGGTGAAAGCTTAGCACTTTTTGAAAAGCGGGATGAATTATTAAAAAATATTGAATGGCCAGATGAACTTAGGCAAGAATCATCTGTTGAAGTTTTACAAAATCAAAGTGTCATCGCTATTCAGTATCCTGTTTTATCTTACCCAGAAAAGGTTTCTGCTTTCAATATTGAAAAAACCCCTGA
>DATLWY010000042.1:0-18270 GCA_035576045.1 Gammaproteobacteria bacterium
CCCAGAAATCAACACCGTAAAGACTATATTTCGACACGCATTCTGCGTCTTGAAGGATTACAACCCGGATTAAACAAAGGGCGAGACAAATTGGGGAGAATAGTCGATAGCGAAACCAGAGCTATTTATATTCATGGCACCACAATGGAATGGAAATTAGGCGCGCCTACCGGCAAAGGCTGTGTGCATATGAGTGCCGCGGATGTCGTTAAATTATTTGAGTCTGTGCCCACGGGAACGCTAGTCTGGATACATTAGGCCCTGTGCAAAAATAACTTTTACTTTGTCGCTCGCCAATGTTTGAGCGCAGCCAGTTGGGCGAGCGAAAAAAGGAAAAGTTATTTTTGCAGAGTGTTTATTTAACAACCTCTTCCGCCGTCACCAAAAACCCTCGGTTACGACCACGGTGTTTGGCTTGGTATAAGCCGAAATCAGCAGCGTCTTTCAGATCCCACGGTTTTGTAAAATGATCGGGATCAACGGTTGCAACACCAAAGCTCACGGTAATATGATCGCTACAACCGGAACTCTTATGTGGAATGTTTAAAGCATCAACTGCTGCATACAATTTCTCGCCGATTTTATAAGCGGCTTCGCGATCAAGCTTGGGCAACAATACGCCAAAAGTATCACCGATCATCCGACCCAAGGTCGCATCCGCAATACCGACTAGTGCATTTTTTAAACATTCGGCGATTTTTTTCAACACTTGATCGCCTGATTCTGCACCATACGTTTGATTATATAACTGAAAAAAGTCGATATTCAGAATAATGAAAGAAATCGGCAAATTTGAACGTTTAGCCGCAAACCATTCACGCTCCATCGCTTCATCTAAGCTCTCTGCATTACCTATGCCCGTTAAGGTATCCTGAGCTATCACGTTCTGTAATGCCCGATTCACAACAACCAGCTCGTGCGCGACTTTAAACACTTCTTCTTTTAGGTTTAAAAGTCGGTTGGCAGAGTGGACTTTTAACATGAGTTTTCCATCATTAATCGGCTTTAATAAAATGTCATCCGCACCCGCTTCTACAATTTGTGCCATTTCGGATTCAGAAAAAGCTTCACCAAGCAAAATAAGCGGTACCCAAACCGCATGTCCCCCTGTTTGACGGATCTGACGCACAAGCTCTAACCCCCCCTCTCCTGGCAATTGAAAATCTGCCAAAATCAGATCGGGACATTTTTTCCGACACAGCGCGACAACCTCACGGCTCGTTAAAGCCTCTTCTATAACATGTCCCCATTTTTGTATTGTTTCCACCAGTTTTTGGCGATGTGTACTATCTTGTTCGGCCACCAATATGCGCATGAGAGCTCCATTACTCCTTCAAACTGTGTTTTATCGCTTCGTTAGCCAATTTTTCGGCGGTAAGATATCCTGCCCAAAGCGAGCCATCTGCAAATACCAGGGTAGGTGTACCTGAAATACCCAATTTTTCACCTAATATAAGTTGTGCCGGAATCGTATTCCTACAGGTTATGGATTGAAGAGGTTCGCCTTTCATAGCCTTTGTCATCATGTTTTGGGGATCTTTAGAGCACCAAATAGACTCCATTTTTGTGTACGTAGCAGAACCGTGTCCTTGTCTGGGGTAAGCCAGATATCTTAGCTCAATTCCTAAATCCATCAATTGGGGGATTTCCTGGTGTAACTTTCGACAGTAACCACAATCCGCATCCGTAAAAACAGTAACAACGGCCTTCACGACTTTGGGACGGTAAATAACCATCTCTTTTCGATCCAATCGCTTTAACACAGATATTCGTGCATCTCGGCGTGCGGGTTCAGTGACATTACGATCATCATCGGTGCTTGCCAGATCTAAAACATCCCCCGCGAGTAAATATCGACCGTCATTGCTCGCATATAAAACAACTGGCCCTGATGTTAACTGATACAAGCCCGACACTGGACTTTGTTTGATGGTTTCAACAACCAGTTCAGGAAATGCCGCATGTACCTGCTTTTTGATATTGCCCTGCTCGACCTTGCTTTCTGCAATCTTAGCTTGCTCTAACTTAAGTTGTTCGGCCTTGTCTGTTTCATTTGTATGGGGTGTGTTATTGGCCAGGCATTGACCAAAGCCGAACAATAACAAAAAAATTATGCTAACTTGCTTCATAAAACACTTTCCTCATCACTTCGCGGCTTCCTGTCCTCATATTTAATCATATACCAATTTATGATTAACCTCGAGGATGATGTTTTAAATGCAGGGCTTTAAGTCGGCTGTTGGCGACATGGGTATAAATTTGGGTGGTCGAAATACTGGCATGCCCCAACATCATTTGAACCACACGCAAATCCGCCCCATGGTTCACTAAATGGGTGGCAAATGCGTGCCTTAACGTATGAGGAGATAGGGGCTTATGGATCCCCACTTGTCGTGCATAATGTTTAATGCGATGCCAAAAGGTTTGGCGGGTCATTGCAACAGCGCGGTTGCTCAGAAAAACAGCATTGCTTGAACGATCGGACTTTAATAGCGCCGGGCGCGCCTTCAAGTAACGCTGCAACCAAACAGCGGCCTCCTCACCAAATGGAATCACACGCTCACGATCATTCTTTCCTATCACCCGCACAACGCCTTGTTGTAAATTCACTTGCTCAAGGGTAAGACTAATTAATTCCGTAACCCTTAAACCGCAGGCATAAAGCATTTCTAATAACGCTTTATCTCTCAAACCCATGGGATCTTCTGTGTTGGGTGCTTTTAATAAATGTTCTACCTCTGCCTCAGACAAATCTTTAGGAATCGACCGTCCTATTGTTGGGCTGGAAATATTAACGGTAGGATCTTGCTGACAATACTTTTCCCGTAACAAATAATGATAAAAAGTTCTAAGACAAGAAAGAATACGCGCGTTGGTTCTAGCGTGCATGCCTTGCAACGTACGGTGGACTAAATAATCGGTAACATCGAGATTTTCTACGGCGACTAAAGTTTTTGCTGCAGTCTGTTCCGCTAACCACACACCAAAGTGTTTAAGATCACTTTGATACGCCGCTAATGTATTTTTGCTAAATGCACGCTCCAGCCAGAGTGCGTTAGCAAATTCATTAACAATAACGACGTTATCCAATGCAGGTTACGTGTTTTCAACGGTACCCAATTCGACACTCACATTTCTTTGTGCTAAACGCTCTTTAATCCGAGCTGCCTTACCTGTAAGACCCCGTAAATGATACAGTTTTGCCTTACGAACATCTCCGCGACGTTTTACTTCAATGCCTTTTATAATCGGACTGTGTGTTTGGAAAACCCGCTCTACGCCTTCGCCATGCGAAATTTTACGTACTGTAAAAGAAGAATTCAGTCCGCGATTGCGTTTTGCGATAACAACACCTTCGTAGGCTTGAACACGTGTACGCGTACCTTCTTTAACTTCGACTTGTACAACAATAACGTCACCCGATCTAAACACCGGAACATCTTGTTTTAATTGTTCTGCTTCAATCTGTTGAATAACGATACTCATATTTTTCTCCTGTTCAATATCTACATGTACATAATCAAGGCAGATACGGCGATCGCCCCTACGGATGATTCATTTCTTCAATAAATTCTTGCAACAATTCTTGTTGCTCGATACTTAATTCCAGATTTTCTAGCAAATCTTTACGCCTTAACCAAGTACGCCCCAGCTTTTGCTTTAGCCGCCACTTTAAAATTTCCGCGTGGTTACCGCTTAACAAAACTGCCGGTGTTTGCAAACCATCCACCCATTCTGGACGGGTGTAATGCGGACAATCCAATAATCCTTCCGAAAAAGAATCGAGTAACGCCGAACTTTCATCCCCTAACGCGCCAGGTATCCAACGGGTGATGGCATCCAATACAACCATAATGGCTAATTCACCACCACTTAATACATAGTCTCCGATGGACCATTCTTCATCCACTTCTAAAGTGACGAACCGTTCATCAATCCCTTCATATCGACCCGCTACAAAAATAAATCGCGCTGGATCTATAGCGGCTTGCCTAATCCGTTCTTGCGATAACTTTTGTCCTTGGGGCGACAAATAAATCACTTTTGCCCCATCACCCGCAGCCTTTCTTGCCGCTGTGATTGCATGTCGCAACGGATATACACCCATCACCATGCCAGGCCCGCCGCCATAAGGCCTATCGTCTACACTCTGGTGCGGATCGGTTGCAAAATCGCGGGGATCCCAATAATGAAGATCTAACAACCCCCGTTCGACCGCCCGCCTTGTTATCCCGTAATCCGTGAGTGCTTTAAACATCTCTGGAAATAACGTGACAATACCACACCACATGAATACTTAAAACTCCGGATCCCACGAAACACGTATAACGCGTGCCTTTAAATCCACTGATAACACATAATCATCCAAGATATAGGGGATCAAATGTTCCCGTGTCCCCCCTTTCACGACTAAAACGTCATTCGAGCCCGTTTCTATCAGACGTTCCACTTGTCCTAAAACAACACTTTCTTCTGTCACAACCGACAGGCCTATGAGATCAGACCAATAATACTCGCCAGAATCTAACGCCGGTAATTCTGAACGCAGCACAGCTATTTCAGCAAGCTTTAACTGCTCAACCTTTTCAATGGTCTCATAACCTGTTAAAGCTGCAACAAAGCTTTTGCTATGCGATCGGGCATCTAAGACCTCAACGGGCTGCCATTGACGCTTTATCTTAAGATACCAAATTTTGTAACTTAAAATATTGCTGGCAGGTTCTGCATAAGATTGTACGTGCACCCAGCCTTTTAAGCCGTAAGGGGCGCCTATACGACCCAGAACGACCATGTCTTCTTCTACTACACCTGATACAGACTTTACGATGCTTTTTTGTCCCATTCTGCCAGCAGAGCCGTTACACGCTGGGAAAGTTGAGCACCTAATCCTACAAAATGCGCTACCCGATCGCGTTTAAGGTTCAAACGCAGTTCCTGACCACTGGCAATAGGATTAAAATATCCAAGTCGTTCTAGATAATTTCCACCGTCTCGACGATGTCGTTTATCTGTTGCAACAATATGATAAAATGGACGTTTTTTTGCGCCGCCCCGCGATAACCGAATTACAACCATCTGCTGGATTAACCCCTTTAATATTGGATTTCGAAAGCGAGTATTGTACCTAAGTCCTACCAGAAAAGAAATAAATACCTAATAATACATGTAGAGAACGGACAAAGGGCAAACACGGTAGGAGCCAACCTCTGTGTCCACCCTTGTTAATTTACAAAAAAGTTATTTAATAGACTTATTTAAATCAAATTTATAAAACGCACATTCGATATTTCTATAATTCTCCATTCTAAAAAATTTCATGCCACATTTTTCTAATACGCGAAGCGAAGCGATATGATGTGTGGGCGCAAAACCAATAATATGATCAACCGGAATATGCTGAGCTGCCCATACCAGTAATGCCTGGGCTGCTTCTGTAGCGTAGCCTTTGCCCCAGTACGATGGCAAAAACAAATACCCAAACTCCACTTCCCCAGAATTTAATTTTGCAAAACCACATCGCCCAATCAGTTGAGCGCTTTGTTTGTTAATCGCTGCAAACAGGCCAAATCCATCTGTATTCCAGGCTTTTAAGCTGCTATCCAAATCTTTTTGGACTTCCACACTATTTAAAACACCTTCTGGAAAATAACGACGAACATTTGGATCACCATCCAAAGTACATAATGCTTCAAAATCCGTTAGGCATATGGGTCTTAAGATTAACCTTTCAGTTCCAATTGTGTTCTTGTCATCGTTTTTGTTATGCATGTACGTCTTTAAGTAATTGATCTCTAACGTACATTAATATTTTCCCTAGCTTATTTTGACCTGTGCCATCTTGACCACATCCCCAATAATAATCATAAGGCGACGACTCAATAATGTCTTCGGGGAAAGTTGCCAGTAATTTTTCTTTTATTTTTGGGTGAGTAGAAAATTTTTTCTTAACGGCAAAATACATTACTTCATCTTTGATATCTTCCCAATTTTCTCTTAAAGGTATGTTTCTGGTATGCCCAAGCGATAAGGCATTTTTAGCCGTTAATGCTCTAAATATTTTTTCTTGATAGACAGGATCTGTAAATTTTTGGGCTTGAAAATAATGTTCAACCGTAGGCCAAAACCTACCATCTATTTCAATACCAAATGCAGCAAAATTACTGCAATAACCATGCTCATCTTTTGTCGTGTAAAAATAAATTGTCATAATAATATCTTAAAGGAGACGGCATACCTCTAAAATTTACTGCGTGATTGATCCGTAGTAATCAGTAGATTACTACGGAACCGATACGCTATGTACCCGTAGAATTCAGCGCTTCTCCCAATGCTTGTTGAATATCGTCAGCCGTAATCGGTGGCTTCGGGTGAGTATCTGGTTGTTTGGCCAACAACTTAGCGCGACGGCGTTCTTCATGATATGCCAACCCGGTACCAGCCGGGATCAATCGACCCACGGTAACGTTCTCTTTTAATCCACGCAAATTATCGCGTTTACCACTCACAGCCGCTTCCGTTAATACGCGCGTTGTCTCTTGGAAAGAAGCCGCAGAAATAAATGATTCGGTTGCCAATGAAGCTTTTGTAATACCCAATAATACAGGCCCATAAAGCGCTGGCATTTTTTCTGCTGCGAGTTTTTCATTCGCTGTCTTTAAATCGCCAATGTCTACTTGTTCGCCTACAAGGAAGCGCGTATCACCTGTAGAGGTAACAATCACTTTACGTAACATTTGGCGAACAATCACTTCAATGTGTTTGTCGTTGATCTTCACCCCTTGTAAACGATAAACATCTTGCACTTCGTTCACAATATAATTGGCTAAGGCATCCACACCTAGCAATCGTAAGATCTCATGGGGATCCGGCGAACCATCGGCTATCTTTTCACCCCGTTGTACATGTTCCCCTTCAAATACACTCACATGACGCCATTTTGGAATCAACTCTTCATGCACCGCGGCTTGCGTATCGGGTGAAGTAATCATCAAACGACGCTTACCTTTGGTTTCTTTACCGAAACTGACAACACCCGAGATCTCCGCTAAAATTTCAGCTTCTTTAGGACGACGCGCTTCAAAGAGATCAGCAACCCGAGGTAAACCACCCGTGATATCACGTGTCTTAGAGGTTTCTTGCGGAATACGGGCAATAACGTCGCCCACACCCACAAAAGAGCCGTCTTCAGCGCTGATAATTGAATCCGCAGACAAAAAGTAATGCGCAAATAGATTGGTACCCGCTAGCATCAAATCATTTTCTTCATTATCTACAAGCTTTACCATCGGCCGTAACTCGCGTCCGCCACTGGTACGTTGTTTGGGGTCCATTACAACAACACTGGTTAATCCTGTGACATCGTCTGTTTGACGCCGCATGGTTACACCATCGATTAAATCGGCATACCTTATGCGACCAGCAACCTCTGTAATAACCGGATGGTTATGTGGATCCCATGTCGCAACTGTTTGCGATGCCTCGACCGTTGCACCATCTACAACCGTCACGATAGCACCGTAAGGTAATTTATATCGCTCCCACTCGCGGCCTTGTACATCAGCAACAGTCAGTTCTCCTGAACGGGAGACCACAACAGAATATCCTTTAGCATGCCGCAGTAATTTCACATTATTTAAACGTACCTTGCCGCTGGATTTCACTTGAATGCTATTATCAGCAGTCGCTCTAGATGCAGCACCTCCAATATGGAAAGTACGCATGGTTAACTGCGTTCCCGGCTCGCCAATAGACTGCGCCGCAATAACGCCTACCGCTTCCCCGATATTAACCAACTTACCGCAAGATAAATCACGTCCATAACATTTTTGGCAAATACCAAAGCGTGTTTGGCAAGTGATAGCTGAACGTACTTTGACCTGATCTACCCCAATCTGCTCTAACACATCAACCATGGCTTCATCTAATAAACTGCCATTTTCAATAACGATTTGATTGGTTTTGGGATCAATGACATCTTGTAATACAACACGTCCTAATACCCTTTCACGCAGCGCTTCTACAACATCTCCACCTTCAATCAGCGGAGTCATGGTCAACCCATTTGTAGTGCCACAATCCAGTTCCATAACCACCACATCGTTCGCAACGTCTACTAATCGACGCGTGAGGTATCCGGAATTAGCTGTTTTTAATGCCGTATCCGACAATCCTTTACGCGCACCATGGGTCGAAATAAAGTATTCCAATACATTGAGACCTTCACGGAAGTTAGCCCGAATAGGTGTCTCGATAATCGAGCCATCCGGTTTTGCCATAAGACCGCGCATACCTGCTAATTGTCGCATTTGTGCAGCAGAACCTCTTGCACCCGAATCTGCCATCATAAAGATTGGGTTATAAGACTCTTGTTTAACAGTTTCATTTTTTGCATTTACAACCATTTCTGAAGCCAATTCCGACATCATGGCCTTAGCAACTTGATCATTTGTGCGTGACCAAATATCAATAACTTTGTTATAACGTTCACCATGCGTGACTAAACCAGAGGTATATTGATTTCCAATTTCTTTCACTTCATCTTCTGCTTGCGCAATAATGCTGCCCTTACTAGAAGGAATCACTAAATCATCTATGCCAATAGAAATCCCCGAACGTGTGGCATAAGAGAAACCGGTATACATCAACCGATCGGCAAAAATAACCGTTTCTTTCAAACCGACTTGTCTATAACAATAGTTTATCAGCTGTGAAATAACTTTCTTAGTCATTGTTTTGTTAATCAACGCATAAGACATTCCTGCAGGCAAAATTTCAGACAACAATGCACGCCCCACAGTCGTTTGAACCATGCTATACCCTTTTGCACGAACCGCATCGGTGCTATCTGGCTCTGCATTAACACGCACTTGGATGATTGCATGCAAATGCACAGCGCCATTTTGATAAGCTCTATGTACTTCCGCTATATCAACAAAGACTTTTCCTTCACCCAATACATTGATTCGTTCACGGGTCAGATAATAGAGACCTAACACAATGTCCTGTGAAGGAACAATAATAGGCTCGCCATTCGCGGGCGATAAAATATTGTTTGTAGACATCATTAAAGCACGTGCTTCTAACTGCGCCTCAATGGTTAGCGGAATATGTACAGCCATTTGATCGCCGTCGAAGTCGGCATTATAAGCCGCACAAACAAGGGGATGTAACTGAATAGCCTTGCCTTCTACCAATAGCGGTTCAAATGCTTGAATACCCAAGCGATGCAATGTTGGCGCACGGTTTAAAAGCACAGGATGTTCGCGGATCACTTCTTCTAAAATATCCCACACTTCTGGCCCTTCACGATCCACTAATTTTTTAGCGGCTTTTATTGTCGTTGCAAGACCCCTAAATTCCAGTTTGCTGAAGATAAAAGGTTTAAATAACTCTAAAGCCATTTTCTTTGGTAATCCGCATTGATGCAGTTTTAAAGTAGGCCCCACTACGATCACAGAACGACCCGAATAATCAACGCGTTTACCCAACAAATTTTGTCGGAATCGGCCTTGTTTACCCTTAATCATATCTGCTAGCGATTTTAAAGGTCGTTTATTCGAACCCGTAATGGCGCGTCCACGACGACCGTTATCTAACAGTGCATCGACCGCTTCTTGCAACATACGTTTTTCGTTACGAACAATAATATCGGGTGCGCTTAAATCCAAAAGCCTTTTCAATCGATTATTACGGTTAATCACACGACGATAGAGGTCGTTTAAATCTGAGGTTGCGAAACGCCCACCATCTAAAGGAACTAAAGGCCGCAAATCCGGTGGCAATACCGGTAACACGGTCATAATCATCCATTCCGGTTTGTTGCCCGAATCCAAGAAAGATTCCATCAACTTTAAACGTTTTGCCAATTTTTTAGCGCGTGTTTCAGAGGTCGTTGTGGGCAGCTCTTCTCGAATGCGCTCTGTTTCTGTTTTCAGATTAATGCGTTTTAATAATTCTTGAACCGCTTCAGCACCCATCCGTGCATCAAATTCATTACCATATTGTTGTTCAGCTTCCAAGAAAGCTTCTTCTGTTAGCAATTGGGACTTTTCTAAAGGTGTCAGGCCCGGCTCAATCACAACATAGGCTTCGAAATATAAAACGCGTTCAATGTCACGCAATGTCATATCTAACAAAAGCCCAATGCGAGATGGCAGTGATTTTAAAAACCAAATATGTGCCACTGGGCTAGCAAGCACAATATGCCCCATTCGTTCGCGTCGTACTTTAGCCAACGCAACTTCAACGCCACATTTCTCGCAAATCACACCCCGATGTTTTAGACGTTTATATTTTCCACACAAACACTCATAGTCTTTAACGGGTCCAAATATTTTGCAACAAAATAACCCATCTCTTTCGGGTTTAAATGTACGATAATTAATCGTTTCTGGTTTTTTAACCTCGCCATAGGAGCGTGATTCAGTGAGATCAGGCGGCGCCAGACTCAATACAACACTGCTGAACTCTTCACCCGCGCCCTGCTGCCTTAGCAAACCTAGTATGTCTACCACGTTATGACCTCCAAATTTAATCGCATTCTAATTCGATGTTGATACCCAAGGAACGAATTTCCTTCACCAACACGTTGAATGATTCCGGTATACCGGGGTCCATTCGATGGTCACCGTCCACAATGCTCTTATACATTTTGGTACGACCCGCCACATCATCCGATTTTACGGTTAACATTTCTTGTAATGTATAGGCAGCACCATAAGCCTGTAGTGCCCACACTTCCATTTCTCCAAAGCGTTGACCACCAAACTGGGCTTTACCCCCTAAAGGTTGCTGCGTCACTAAACTGTAAGATCCGGTCGATCGTGCATGCATTTTATCGTCAACCAAATGGTTTAACTTCAGCATGTACATGTATCCAACAGTTACCGGTCTATCAAAAGCAACCCCTGTCCGACCATCGAACAAGACAGTTTGACCGCTCTCGGGCAAATCTGCCAATTTAAGTAATTGCTTAATCTCTTCTTCTGCAGCACCATCGAACACGGGGGTTGCAATAGGAATTCCATCCTGTAGATTACTAGCAAGTACCATCAGTTCTTCATCTGTTAATTGATCAAGATCCAAAATGCGTCTACCGTTCAAATTGTAAATCTTATCTAAAAATTGACGGATCGCAGAAATTTTTGCTTTTGCCTTTAGCATTTCTCCTAGCTTGTGTCCTAATCCCTTGGCAGCCCAACCCAAATGGGTTTCTAACACTTGCCCAACGTTCATACGAGACGGCACACCTAACGGATTTAAGACAATATCCACGGGTGTACCATCGGCTAAGTACGGCATATCTTCAACCGGCATAATTCTAGAAATAACGCCTTTATTACCATGTCGACCTGCCATTTTATCACCCGGTTGAACACGACGTTTTACGGCCAAATACACTTTAACAACCTTCAAAACACCTGGTGCTAAATCATCACCTTGCTTTAATTTTTTATGTTTTTCCTCAAGTTGCAAATCATGCACCTTACGCAATTCACTAAATTGCTGAGCTGCGGCTTCCAATTGCTGATTATGCTCATCGCTTTTTAAACGAATTTCAAACCAACGTTCTTTGGCCAGTTCATCCAGATATGTCTGCGTGATTTTGCTGCCCGATTTTAAGCGATCCGGCCCACCCGCAGCGACCTTATCTAACAACAGTTTGTGCACCCGTTGGTAGATGTCTTCTTCACGAATACGGAATTCATCGCCCAAATCTTTCTTAACACGCAATAATGCTTCTTTTTCAATCGCTAGTGCACGCGAATCCTTTTCGACACCATCTCTCGTGAAAACATGTACATCAATAACCGTTCCACTCATCCCGGTTGGTACGCGTAAAGAAGTATCTTTAACATCAGATGCTTTTTCGCCAAAAATGGCGCGTAAAAGTTTTTCTTCTGGGGTTAGCTGCGTTTCACCCTTAGGGGTTACTTTACCCACCAAGATATCGCCAGAAGTCACTTCTGCACCAATAAAAACAACGCCTGATTCATCTAATCGTCCAAGCGCACCTTCCCCTACATTTGGAATGTCAGAAGTAATTTCTTCCGAACCCAACTTTGTATCGCGTGCAATACAGGTTAACTCTTCGATGTGAATTGTCGTAAATCTATCTTCTTCAACAACCCGTTCGGAGATCAAAATAGAATCTTCAAAGTTGTATCCATTCCAGGGCATAAACGCGATTAAGAGATTTTGGCCAAGTGCTAACTCTCCCATATCGGTAGAAGGCCCGTCTGCAAGTACATCGCCTCGTTTAATACGTTCCCCTGTGCTCACTAACGGCTTTTGATTGATACAGGTATTTTGGTTCGATCTTAAATATTTGGTCAGATTGTAGATATCAACTCCGGCTTCACCCGCTTCGGCTTCAGAATCGTCCACCCGTACAACAATCCGCGCCGCATCGACTGAATCAACGATCCCGCTACGCCGTGCAATAACGGTTACACCCGAATCAATCGCAACAACGCGTTCCATACCGGTTCCCACCAAGGGCTTTTCAGCGCGAAGTGTGGGCACGGCTTGACGTTGCATGTTCGATCCCATCAAGGCACGATTCGCATCATCATGTTCCAAAAAGGGTATTAAAGACGCTGCCACTGAAACAATTTGTTTAGGCGAAACGTCCATATACTCAACGCGATCTGGCGTAGAGAACGTAAATTCGTTTTTATTTCGGCAAGGCACTAAATCATCAACCAATTCTAACTTTTGGTTAATGCTCGCATTTGCCATCGCAATCACAAACTGCCCTTCTTCAATTGCCGATAAATAGACAATGTCGTTTGTGACTTTACCCTGGCTCACTTTACGATAAGGACTTTCTAAAAAGCCATATTCATTGGTTCGCGCATACACGGCCAAAGAATTAATCAACCCAATATTTGGACCTTCGGGTGTTTCAATCGGACAAACACGCCCATAGTGCGTAATGTGAACGTCACGCACTTCGAATCCTGCACGCTCGCGCGTTAAGCCGCCAGGCCCAAGTGCTGAAACACGGCGTTTATGCGTTATTTCGGATAAAGGATTATTTTGATCCATAAATTGCGATAATTGGCTTGAACCAAAAAATTCTTTAATGGCTGCTGACACGGGTTTTGCATTAATTAAATCTTGAGGCATTAACCCTTCAGAATCTGCAAGGCTTAGTCGCTCTTTCGCTGCACGCTCTACACGTACCAGTCCAACACGAAATTGATTTTCTGTCATTTCACCTACACTACGAACCCGACGATTTCCAAGATGATCAATATCATCGATTTCGCCGCGACCATCGCGAATATCAATCAATGTCTTTAAAACAGCAACAATATCTTCTTTTGATAAAATACCAGGCCCCGTAGATTCGTTACGTCCAACTCTACGGTTAAACTTCATGCGTCCAACCGCAGACAAATCGTAACGTTCTGGCGCAAAAAATAAATTTTGAAATAATAATTCTGCCGCATCTTTGGTTGGTGGTTCACCTGGCCGCATCATGCGATAAATTTCAACCAACGCTTCTAATTGGCTCTTAGTCGGATCTACTTTGATTGTGTCTGAAAAATAGGGTCCGCGATCTAAGTCATTGGTAAATAAAGTGTGAACAGTATTGATATTCGCATTACGCAATATCTGTAATACTTCCGCGGTAATTTCAGCATTTGCTTGCAATAAAACTTCGCCACTGGAGGTGTCGATAATATCGTTCGCCAGGATTTTACCCAGCAAATAATCGCTAGGAACTTCCAATTTTTTGATACCTAATTCTTCCATTTGGCGAATCTGTTTGGCGGTAACACGACGTCCTGCTTCAACCAATACTTCTCCTTTCGGTGTTTTGATATCAAAATGCGCAGTTTCACCTCTTAATCGATTAGCCACTAACTCTAAAACCCATTTCTCTTTTTCAACCGTAAAGGTATTTGTTTCAAAGAAAAGCGCTAACATTTCTTCTGTAGAATAGCCTAAAGCACGTAATATAATGGATCCCGGCAGCTTTCGACGTCTATCAATACGAACATAAATACAATCTTTAGGATCAAACTCAACGTCAAGCCAAGATCCCCGATAGGGAATAATACGCGCCGCATATAACAACTTACCCGATGAATGCGTTTTGCCTTTATCATGTTCAAAAAAGACACCGGGTGAACGATGTAGTTGTGATACAACCACTCGCTCGGTGCCATTGATAACGAAGGTTCCACTGTTTGTCATCAGTGGGAGCTCGCCCATATAGACATCTTGTTCTCGAATGTCTTTGATTACTTTTGCATCGATTGGCGATTCTTTATCATAAATAACCAGTCGCACTGTAACGCGTATCGGTGCTGCGTAAGTTAAACCCCGCATTTGGCATTCTTTAACATCAAAAGCCGGTGTTCCTAAGTGATAGCTTACATATTCTAAGATCGCATGACCTGCATAGCTAACAATGGGAAATACAGAACTAAATGCCGCATGCAATCCTGTATTTTTTCGCGCTAACGGTGAAACGTCAGGTTGTAAAAATGCATGATACGACTGCTTTTGGATGTTTAATAAGGGTGGAACTTTTAACGTATCTCGACGCTTACCATAGTTAGCTCGAAAACGTTTTCGCTCAGTATAAGAAAGTTCAAGTGCGTCAGTGCCGGACATTTTGGTTCCTCTGACAAATAGTAAAAATAACTAAAATGGTTAGCAGACAAGCTGCTAACCATCCCACATTAGGCCGGCGTTGAATCCGGCCTGCCCATTTATTTAATTTCAACCGTAGCGCCGGCTTCAACCAGCTGTTTCTTAATGGCTTCAGCATCTGCTTTAGATATTGCTTCCTTAATAATCGCAGGTGTTCCTTCAACTAAATCTTTGGCTTCTTTTAAGCCTAAGCCTGTAATCGTTCGCACAGCTTTAATGACTTCAACCTTCTTTTCGCCATGATTTGTCATCAAAACGTTAAATTCAGTTTGTTCTTCAACGGCTGCTGCGGCGCTTCCACCCGCTGCTGGCGCTGCCGCCATTGCAACGGCTGCCGTTACATTAAATTCTTTTTCCATCATTTCAATTAATTCAACGATATCCATTACACTCTTTTGAGCGACGGCTTTTAAAATTTCTGCATTTGATAAGGCCATTTTATTTCTCCAAACATACTATAAAAGTTAAAAATTACTGCTTTTGATCACGAACAGCCGCCAAAGTTCTTACAAACTTAGACGTTGGTGCTGCCAAGGTTTGCACAAATTTCGCAATAGGTGCTTGCATCACTGCCAATAACTTGGCAATGGCTTCAGAACGGGTTGGTAAGCTTGCAACAAAAGCTAACTGTTTGGCCTCTAAAACTTTTCCACCTAAGGATAAGCTTTTAACAACCAGTTTATCATTCGTTTTAGTAAAGTCCTGAATAAGACGCGCACCCGCGCTTAATTCGTCTCCGCCAAAAACCAACAACACAGGGCCTACCAATGATTCGTTCATACACTCGAAAGGCGATCCTTTTAAAGCTCGCTCTGTGAGCGTATTTCGCGCCACACGAAGATGCACATTGACTTCTCGCGCTTTTGAACGCAAACGTGTCATATCCCCCACCGGCAGACCGTTATTTGTCACAACGATCAATGAAGATGACCGACTCGCTATTTCAGCAACGGAAGCGACAATTGTCTTCTTCTGTTCTAGTTTCAACGCCACTTTCTATACTCCAGCTATACGCCAATAATGTACGTTGCCATTTGATAACATCTAAATGTTACCCCCTTTACGGTGACTTTAACGCAGAAAACTTCAGCGCTTTTATCAACCGTCTACGCGAGGTGGTTTTCACCAATTAAACGTTTCCGTCCTTGCGGTCTTAGACAGCTACTGCCGCCTTAAAAACTTAATGAAGCGAGATCAATAACCAAGCCAGGTCCCATCGTTGTCGATAAAGTGACCTTTTTCATATAAATACCCTTTGACGCACTAGGCTTTGTTTTACGTAAATTTTCCAACAGTGCTTGTAAATTCTCTTTCAATGCATTGGCATCGAAATTGAGCTTACCAATAGAACAATGAACAATACCATTTTTATCCGATCGATAACGCACTTGACCTGCCTTCGCATTTTTAACAGCCGTTGCAACGTCCATGGTAACCGTTCCAACTTTTGGGTTTGGCATTAAGCCGCGAGGACCTAAAACTTGCCCAAGACGCCCAACAACACCCATGGCATCGGGACTTGCTACAACCACATCAAAGTTCATATTTCCGGCTTGTATTTGTTGTGCTAAATCCTCCATGCCCACCAAGTCAGCACCTGCTGCTCGCGCAGCATCTGCATTTGCACCTTGTGTGAAAACCGCAACACGAACGGTTTTACCTGTTCCATGTGGCAGCACGGTTGCGCCCCGTACAACTTGTTCGGATTTACGCGCATCGACACCTAAATTCACGCTCACATCAACGCTTTCAATAAACTTCGCTGGCGGTAATGTTGTTAATAGTTTTACGGCATCCAAAAAAGGATACATTTTCCCTGCTGTGAGGGTTTTTTGAATGGCCTGTATTCGCTTAGATATTTTTGCCATTGTTTAATCCTCCACCCCTTCAACATTAAGTCCCATACTTCTGGCGCTACCCGCAATCGTACGAACAGCCGCAGTTAGATCTGCTGCCGTTAAATCTGGCATTTTTTGTTTAGCAATTGCTTCTAATTGTGCTCGAGTGACTTTACCCACCTTATCTTTATTGGGCACGGCACTGCCTTTCGGTATACCCGATATTTTCTTTAATAAAATAGAAGCGGGCGGCGTTTTAATAATAAACGTAAAGCTACGATCATTAAAAACAGTAATGACCACCGGTAAGGGCGTTCCTTTTTCGATATTCTCAAGATTTTGCGTTTGTGCATTAAATGCTTTACAAAACTCCATGATATTAACACCGCGCTGACCCAATGCAGGTCCTATCGGTGGACTAGGATTTGCTTCGCCAGCTTTCACCTGCAGCTTAATATATGCGTCAATTTTTCTTGCCATCTTTACACCTCATGTTGGGTATTAACGCCTTTAAATAAAGGCTCCCCGTTACATTGAAACAGGATCGACCCGAAGAGATCGATCCCTACGCCTTTTCTACTTGACTAAAATCTAAATCGACTGGGGTAGAACGTCCAAAAATTAGCACTGCAACCCGCAAACGATTTTTTTCATAATTCACTTCTTCAACAACACCATTGAAATCTGCAAATGGACCTTCTGTAACCCGAATCACTTCACCCGGCTCAAACAATACTTTCGGTTTAGGCTTATCTACACCTTCTTGAATACGCTGCAGAATATTGTCTGCTTCTTTATCTGTGATGGGTGCAGGCGCAACAGAAGTTCCCCCAATAAACCCAAGTACTCTTGGAATATGGCGAACCAAATGCCAGGTTTCATCATCCATTTCCATATGCACCAATACGTAACCTGGAAAAAATTTCCGCTCACTCTTTCGTTTTTGACCCGATCGGATCTCAACCACCTCTTCCGTTGGTACTAAAATTTCCCCAAACTTATGCTCTAGGCCTAACAGCTTAAGACGATCTTCTAAAGAACGCTTAACCTGAAGCTCAAAACCCGAATAAGCATGTACCACAAACCAACGTTTAGCCATAGACTTTTCCTTACTATGCGCCCCAATGGCCAGTCAACCATTTCACCAATCGCAACAACAAAAAGTCTGCAGTCCACAACAAGACGCCCATTGCAACAACCATCGCAAGTACCGCAAAAGTTATTTGCATTGTTTCTTGACGTGTAGGCCAATAAACCCTACGTACTTCTTGAACTGCATCTAACCCTAAAAGCCAAACTTTTTGGCCCGCTAATGTTTTTAGCGCTATACCAATAGCAAGACCACCTAACAAAATAAATCCCACCACACGCAAATAAAGCGAGAGATGTGAAAAATAATAATTCCCAGCGACAAGGCCAACCAGCATGGTGAAAACTAAGGCCCATAACAATTTATCAATTAATTTGGGACTATCTGATACCACAACGCTCACCATCTACTATCTCTCGTTTCTGTTTGGCAGGCCAGAAGGGAATCGAACCCATAACCTGCGGTTTTGGAGACCGCCGCTCTGCCAATTGAGCTACTGGCCTAATCTATTATTCCAATACCTTGGATACAACACCGGCACCCACCGTACGGCCGCCTTCACGAATCGCAAAACGAACACCGTCTTCCATCGCAATCGGCGCAATTAAATGAATCACCAATTTGATGTTGTCACCAGGCATAACCATCTCAACCCCTTCTGGCAAGATAACT
>DATLWY010000043.1:0-42236 GCA_035576045.1 Gammaproteobacteria bacterium
ATTGTGTTCTAGCCCGGGGAATAGCGGTGTCAACAAATGCGCCAGCATAGCCCCTGTAAAAGCCAAGATGGCCGGAAACCAGGCGATACTCTCCATCCAAGCCGTCCACAACGAAAAAAAGCCAACAGGTTTGCCAAATGCTTCCGACACCCACACGTAGTTACCCCCAGCACGTGGCCAACCCGTTGCCAGTTCAGCGGTAGTTAATGCAATGGGAATAAAAAATACCAATGCAGCTACAACAAAGTAAAAAATAGAAGACAGGCCAAATTCTGCGGATAGCGGTAAGTTTCTAAGGCTGATAATGGCGGCCACTGTAATCATTGCCAGGGTAAAGGTCCCTAGCACGCGCTTTGGTTGAATCAAATTGCCCCCTTCGGTGTTCATTGCGACATGTAAATTTATAGCGATACTAGCAATTTTGAGAGTAAAATTACAAATTTAAATAACAAGCCTCCCTACACTTTTGTTGCTCACGATACACTCGCTGAGATTTTCCCCCCTATTTTCTCTTGTGGTTATAAAAGTTTTTTACCCAACTCATTTTAGAGTTTTCTGCCTAAGCTAAGGCAGGATTAAATTGATTTAGTTCAACCTACTGATTGCTAATAACGGCGACAGGGTGGGCATACACAACAAAAAAAGAGAGTGAAAAAACCAACGCAACTTGAGCCTGCAATGAAAAATTTAACTTGCGGAAAGTCTTGTAGTAAGATGGGCAGACACTTTGTTAAATTCTATTTTTTCCTTAATTCCAGCAATGAAACGCGCTTCTTCGTAACCATGCGTTTCTAAAAGTTTTTTCGTCTCTTTTGTAAATACGGGTTCTAAACCTTGATTTAATATTTCTTCCGTCATATATTTTATCGTTTCAAAAGAGCCACTTGGTGATAAGCGGGTTAATCCTGCCTCCATATTAGCTGCTAATACTTTCGGAAACACTTTTTTTAAATCCTCTAGATTATCGGGGAGACTGGTATTAATTGCATTATTAGGTAAATGTGTTACGGTAATTTTGGGTCCTAAACTTTCAATTTCAAGCGATTTTTGACTTTCTAACAATGCGGGAGACGTGCTTTCCAGTTTTGTTCTTAAAATGTCACAATAGGTTGAAAATGTTTTATATGTTTGGGCTTCCCCCGTTTTTGTATTTGTCGCATGCAAGTTTTTCGCTAATAGTGATGCCACAGGGGGTGCTGGATTATGGTTTCCACCTCCCTTTAGTGCAGTTGCATCGCCTTCGATTATGGAAAGACGCTTCATCAAATCAGGAGCAGGGAGATCTTTATCTTGTGCAACAATAGGCGGAATTTTCCCTAACTCCTTTACACTTTTTGATTTTCCGCCTTCCGACATTAACTCACAAAACCTAATCATGTCATTTTTTTGCGGGTCTTTTTTATCGACAATGTTCATTAACTTTTTCATTAACTCAGCGCGGGGTGGCTTATAGGGAGGAATAATTTCACCAATTGTGAGATTCTTGACTTCGTCACCATCTTCTCCTATTCGAAATCTATCTCTAATAACTTTTTGCAACTCACTGACCAACGCTTCAGCTTCTTTTGCTGATAAATCCTTATCGAGAGCCAGGTCAATTTTTAACAAGCATTGAAGCACAGCCATAGAATCTGCTCTTTCTTTCAATCTTTTCGCCAGTGATTTTTCTATAAAAGCACCAAGCTCATCTGCAGATTTTCCACTAACATCTAAACCAATATGTTTAGCAAAATTATTTAAAGCATTATTCGGATTTGCGTCTTTATAATTATTTTTAATGTCATCTACAATTTTTTTGGAATGCTCTTTAATATTGTCCTCTGTTGTTTTCTTTAATATTTCCTCTAACGCATCAACGAAATCCTGACTACGAATAATTCCGGGATAATCATTTAAATGATTGGTTGGGATCCCCGAGAAACGAGGATGCGTGCCTGCCGCAAGAGGGCTGATGGGCGCTTCCTTTTTAAATAATTTTACGCGAGCATTATTGCTCCCGCAGATATCCACCAAACCCCAGCCATTGTCGAATTTTTTGACTTCTCCTTTACCTGTAGCATCTAGAGGCCCTAACAAAATATTGCCGTATTGACAATCGGGTTCTCTTACCCATAAACACCCTGCAAGAACTTTTGCTAATTCTTTTCGTTGATGCGGAGTTAAAGAATTGGAAAGCGCAATTTTATTTTTTTTTGTCACGAGATCGGCGCCCATTATGACCTTTTGATCCGGAAACTTAAACCCCTTAGGCAGGGCTAGCACATGTTCTTTAAGTGTTTTACATTCTGGCGAAACTTCAGAAACAAGATAAACTGAAGGACCGCCACCCGGGCTATTTTTTAACGTTTTATGGCACACAGCAGAATACATAACTGCTTGATCCCCTATAGCAAGTTGCAATAGGTGCGAAGTAGCAACTTCCGCTATGTCATCTGCTGGAAACTCTGCGGATTGTTTAATGTAATATAATTGTTTGCCTTGTTTGTAGAAGCCTGTATTAGGCGCTTTTTTTTGTTTACCTTCTTCTTTTTTTTTCTCTTTTTCTTTTTTCTTCCACAGTTGCCACCATGGCTTTTTAGGAACCTCGATTTTTTTCTCAGTCTTACTAAGACCCATCTCTTTCTTGAAAGCTGAAATGCTAGTTACAGTATAATCGCCTTCAAAGGGTTGTATATCAGGCGGTTGCGCACTCATATTATTCTCCAATCCTTTAAGCTGTATATTTGTCTACATTTTTTTGGACAGGATTAAATTTATTTAGTTCAATATATTGATTGTTAATGGCAGCAGCAGTATGGGTATATACAACAAAGAAGAGGGTGAAGAGCTGAATTTTCTTTTTGGGTTTTTTTGACACCACTATCAGATACAACAGATACAATCTTTCTATGTTCGCTATATCATTTAATGTGCGTATATTTTTTAGATAAGATTAAACGGATTTAGTCCAATGGGATATAGACAGCGTAGAAAAGTAGGAATATACAATAAAATCAAGTTGTGCCTTCACCTTCCCCCGTGAAACGGGAGAAGGTAAGACAATAGCCGTTAGACTTGTTGAGGCTTTGAGGTCGCGAGGTTATCTTGGGCTTTAGGAGAATCGCTAGGCGTTCCCTGATTTCGGCGATCAAGAGCCGCTTTAACCTTTTTGGATAAGCCTTTAACCGCAAAGAGCCACATAAGACAAGCAGCGAGAAACACGACAAAGGCATAAGGTGCTGTAATAGACACGGCATTAGCGCCCGTGCTGATTGCCGTTGCAGCAAGCGCCATTTGCAAATTACTTTGCACAAAAGCACCGCCTGCTTTACCGGCACGTCCACCGATAACGTCTACAGCTGCTTTACCTTTGGTCTTTAATTCATCGTCCAACGGTATATAGGCCATTTCTTTAGTTGCATCGAATAGGCTGTATTTAATACCCTTGGAAACAATCACAATGCCCGCGCCTAAGAAGCTCGCTGCAACAATAGGATTTGTTGCCATCGCTTGTAAAATAAAATCTACCCATTCTCTTGCAAAGATAAAGGCAAAAAATATCACACCACCTGCAGTAATCGCCAATGGCGTTATAACAGCGGCAGAAAACCAGCTTAAACGACGTAAAATATTAGACCCAACAAGCCAACCGAATAGGATAATGAATACGCCACTTAAGGTTGAGAAGTTCCCCATAAATGCATTGTACCCGGCCTTATTACCTGCAAAGTATAACCCTAATTGATTTTTCCATTGAACTTCAATGAGATTAATTGTAACGCCATAAGCCATAATCAAGATCGCAATGTACCCTAATTCTGGAGAACGGAAGATAATTTTGACGCTTTCCATCAAAGAAGGTTTCTCTTTCTTTTTCTTTGGAATGCCTGCTTCTGCCGGATCATAATACATCTTGTTATTTAACACGGATGTATGCATCCAACGGTAAAGTCCCATGGCGACAATGCCTAATGCCACCACGCATCCCATGAGCAAATACAAAGACATTTGCCAAGCCGCTTCTGACGTTTCAAAATATTGTTTAATACCTTCGGAACAAAATACAACAACTTGCCCTGATAAAATCAAAGACAGGTTACCAATTACCAAAAATAATCCATAAAAACGTTTAGATTCCTTCATACGAACCACGTGATTTGCGAACTGCCAAAACATCAAACCAATCATAGCACTGCCCCAGATTTCTGAGAGCACATAAAATAAGGAGAAGGCCCAATAAGCATAGATATCAATAAACCCAGATAAAACAGGGTAGCTCTCTTTTAGCGCATTAATCGATTGCAGACTCGGATGCAACGCCTCTAGATTAGGATAAATAATAAAAGCAAAGGCGCCAAAGAAGACTAAGAATGGCGTAACGACTGCGTAAAAAACATTTTCACGACTCAAAACATTCGTTAACTTCGCATAGAATATTACAAACAAAATAGCCGCTGGCGTTACACAATAGAGCTTTAAGAAAGAGATAGCGCCTGCACCTGCTGAGTTAACAACGATGGTATCTTTGGTGTCTCTTAATAAAGTGTAGTTAAACAAAATACAAAACATAATAAACGCGAGCGGGAGAAACTTTTTAAGCTCGTAGTTATGAATAGGCCATAATGAGGCACGCCAGCCCGTAAATTCGGGTTGAGTGGAATCGTTCGTTTTTATATTTGACATAAGTTTCCCCCTATTCATTTATTGTCAACACCAGAATATGTGTACGCGTATTTTACAGATTTCTTTGTTAAACAACAAGCACATTGTTATCTGTTCTGTATCGAACTGTTATTGAGTCACCGTAAAACCTAGTTAAACAACTTTATTCGAGCGCCCGGGTTAACCAATATAAACGTTTTCTTGCGCGGGTCGCTGCGACATACCCTAAGCGGTTGAACTCATAGGCGGCACGTCGATCTTCTTGTCGCTTTAAAAACGTATATATAGGATCTACTACATTCCCCACCCGTTTAATGGGTGCCATCAAAAAATAACTATCTTGAATAAGACCAATCCGTTCTTCCCATAATAATAACCGTACAGAATCGCCTCGGGTTCTTCTACCCATACCTGGAACAATGACAGTATCGAATTCCAAGCCTTTGGCTTTATGGATAGTCATGATTTGCACGATATTGTCCTGCGTATTGTTTTTGGGGACTGTCGCATAGTGCGATTGCGCTTTCTCTTCTAACACACCCACTTCGTCAAAGTTGCCATCTGCTTCCATCTGCTCTAACAACGAAAAATAAGCTTCTGAATCTTGCATATTATTTGCATTCCCTTCAGCCTGATACAAATTTTCAGCACAGCCCAAAGCAATCCATGTTTGGCGTATCCAAGTTCTTAAAGGTAATCGTTGATAGTGTAACAACGCATTAGACAAACAAGGCACAAGCATCGCCAATTTATTTTTAGCAGCTTCACTTAATCCTGGAATGACCGAATACACTTGTAACGTATGCCAAATTGGCAAGACAGGTTCATAGTTTGCAATTAAAAATAAATCTTCTAACGATAGTCGCACTGAAGGCATTCTTAAAATGGCAAGCCATGCAATCCGATCGCCTAAATGTAATAAGGCTCGCGTTAAAGCCAAGAGATCTTGAACAATGGGGCGATCGGTTAATCGTTCTAATTGAACACCTTCATATAATATTTTTGCCTCCCGTAATCGCGGCAATAGGTGTTCTAAATGATGACGAGATCGCACAAGCAATGCAATACTGCCCTGTGGATCGATCGTTTTAACATGATTGAGAAGGTTAACTACCACTTCGGCTTCAGATTCAGGTGTAACAGGCAACATACGAGCGGCGGTGTTGTTGGCAGGCACGTTGTTTATCTTATGCACTTTCTTAAATGCGCTCGAGGCTGTAAATGCAATAGCACTTGAAACGATATCGTCTTCTTTTGGAAATTGTGCTTTAAAAAAAGTATTGACCCATTCAACCAATTCAGGCTCCGATCTAAAATTAGTCGTTAATTTTAAGGAATTTAAAGTAATATCTCCAATACCCTGTTGTTTCGCACGAATAAAAAGTCCTACTTCCGCTTGACGGAATCGATAAATAGATTGCATAGGGTCGCCCACTAAAAACAAGGTGCGTCCATCCATGGGTTGCCAACCTGCCGTTAATTGTTCTAGTAAACGAAACTGAGACAAGGCGGTATCTTGAAATTCATCAACCAATATATGGCGAATTCTGTAATCTAGCCCTAAAGCGAGATCGGTTGGCGCGTCCGAATCTCCCAATGCTTCAAGTGCTGCTAAAGACATTTCTGTAAAATCAACAGCATTATTTTCTTGAAAAACCAAGCGTAATTGTGCAGCCAATATGGGCAACAATTGCATTAAAGCCCATACCATCTCCCATTGTTCTTCCGTATACGCTTTGGGCGGACACTCACGTAGTAAACGCAATTTTTCAAGGAAAACGGGATGATGTTCGATGGCCTTTAAACAGCCCTGCATACGTTCTTTCAGCGATTTAAAATGTTGTTTGTCTGACGGGTCCGTCGTGCTGCTCGGTGCTGGAAATCCTTGCTGTTTTGTTACGACTTTTCTTAGCGTATTTTCTTCTGTAAAGAATAATTCGGCTAAACCGTACCAACAGTGTAAATCCCCTAATCCATCCCCCGGCCATCTGTCTTGTAATGCTCGGCAATGTGCAATCATTGATTCATTTTTGAGAAGTGATTCGCTTTTTGATTCACCCGCTAATCGCTCTAATTCAACGGCTGCCAGCGGGGCAATTGCAAAAATTTCTGTTACAGCGGGCTCAATCGGCACATGAGAGACGACAGCAGAGAGCGACTCGCGTATCACGGTTTCTAAACCCGATTCTAAAAGTTGCCGCATTTCTAATTCAGATATCGCGTAGGTTTTACCAATATAAGGCAACCATTGATCCCGATGCGATAGCATATTTGCCAATAAACGCACCGCTAAAGAAAGATTATTATCTAAATGAGACAATAAAATCTGACAGGACCTGGACCAGGGATCGTCGGTTTCGACGGCTTTTAATAAATTTTGCGCGGCCGTTTGATATAAATCGCTTGCATTTTCTTGGATTGCAGGCGTTGCCCCAAAGCGGGATAAAATCGGCATCTGTCGGGTAAGGCTTGCGCAAAAAGCATCGATGGTTTGAATTTTCAAACGGTTAGGGTTATGTAAAAGATCCCAACCCAAAAGGCGATCCCGCACTAAAACATTGCACGCTAAACGCCAGGTCTTTTGTTCGTATAGATCCGCAGGAGGATTCGGATTTTTTGCCCTTTCTAAAGCAAGTAGAATTCGATCTCGCATTTCAGCCGCCGCTTTGCGTGTAAAGGTAATGGCCAGACATTCTTCGGGGGCGACTTCGGCAATAGACAACAAGACTAAAAACCGCTGTGTAAGCAATCCGGTTTTACCCGAACCCGCGGGGGCTTGCACAATAAAGGATTGTGTTGGATCTAGAGCCTGTTCCCGAATATGTTCATCCGCTCCGAGGCCATTAAGAGAACTGATTTGCATTTCTATTCTTCAGCCTTATTTTCAATCCTTCCTAGACGAACCTTTGAAAATCCAGTAATATTATGTCATTAACATACAGGGTTTCCCAGGAACACCCGAAATTTACAAGGTTGTACTTCATATGCGAAAAATTTTAGCTCTTCTATGTGTTACCTTACTAACAATTTGTTCGATTACTGCAGCTGCGGCGCTGATCCCGGAACCTGCTTTATCCTTGCCCACACTCCCTCAACAGTATCTTGAAACCCGATTTCATTCTATTCAGCAAGCTTTCGAACAACGCGCCACGCTCTTTTTAAAAGGTAGGCCTTTTCAACGTTGGGAAATGAATAAGACCCGGGAAAACATTTTAACCGAATTTGATCAATTAAACGAATGGCGTTTTCACACCTGGTATGTCGATCCTAACGCAAAAACATTGATTGCACGTATGGATTTTATGGTCGCGCAAGAACTCTTAGAAAAAGGGCTTTATAAAAAACCGGCGTTGCTTGCCTTTGATTACAACCAAACCGATGGCAATTACAATGCCAGTACCGTACTTTTAAATGGATTTAAATTTTTAGCGCTCGAGTCACCTACCCCACAAACTTTAAATAATTTCTTTCTGCTGTTGCAAAACCATCGTGTAACCCAATTAGTACGATTAACAGGCTCCTCCGAAAATGCGACAGAACTGGGAACGAAGTATTGGGGTAACAAATTAAAAATGAATGCTCAGAATAACGAAACATTTTTGAATATTCCCCAACCTTATAACCCCTCACCTTATGCGCTATATTATTATGCGACGGATGTTTGGCCAGAAAATCATGGTGTTGCAGCGGGTGAGCTTTTAAAATTAATTGTAAAGGTTAGAAAAAATGCCGATTCGAATGGACTCATCGCTTGTCATTCTACACATGGCAATGGCAGAACGGGTACTTTTATTGCAGGCTTCTTGTTACTAAACGAAATCGATAGACAAATTGCCGCAGGCACGCCTAAAAATGGACTCGATGTGAGTATAGAAAAAATTGTGATGCAGTTGTCTTTACAGCGCCCCTACCTGGTTAGAAAGGCAGAGCAATACATTACGTTGTATAAGCTGCTAGATTTGTATGTCAAAAACTTGAAATAAGTCTCTTCATCAAGTGCTGAGTATCACCTTTTTTTATCTTATTAAAAAGCGTGCAGATACAATTATTTTTTTAACGATTGCTGCTCTTCACAAAAAATAAATCTTAATAGCAAAACCACGGAACAATTTCCTCTTAAAATACTCTACATTAGTAAGTAGGGGTGCATTCTCATAAATTTATGTGATATTGCACAATTTTTAATAGCAAGTGAAGCGAGTTTAACGATGAGTGTAAATGCCGGCAATGATGAACTGAAAAAGCGTATATCAGCTCCATTAAATAGCATTACTGTTCCTTCACATACAAGTGATACTGCACAAAAACAGGCTATGTGCAAAATTAATGAAATGACAAAATATATAATGCCTTTCCCCTCGCCCTCGGGAGAGTTCGAATTATATAAGAAGAATTTCCAGTTGGATGGGCAAACAGGCCTGCCAGTATGCAAAATTAATTTCGCACCTGATGAAAATGGGCAGGAAAGGATGACGGCTACTTTTATAAAACCTATTGAAAATGATGCTATCGAGGCAATAGCCCTTTTTTCTGCCCATAGTCAAGCAAACCTAATTATGCTATATCCTAAAACACTTTCAGGAGCCCATTTTAATTTCAAGGAAAGCTCAATGAACGAGGCTGCAACAAAAGCTTTTCAAACTACCTATCAGCACGTGCATGACCAACAAAAAATGACGCCGCGCGGAGCAGCTGTTATGGACGCAAACATAACCAAGGTTCCACCAAAACAAGATAAAGAAGGACTGTCTCAACGCGCCAAGATTTGATTGTTTGAATTAATTCTACACAATGGCTTTAACGAACACGTTCTACAGGTATTTTCGCCCTCAATGGGTTCCACACGTGCAACACCTTGCATAAATTCACGCGCAAGTAAAGCAATAGCATTCTTCCAAGCATCATACTGTTCTGCAAAACTTGTAGCGCAACCTATCGCTTCTGCCTTTTCTGGCGTTTTAACACCCGGCAGTGCATCCCCCTCTTCTACCAATCCTTGATATTTTATTGCATCGGGACGAATAACCCCAAATACAATCCCCGAAGGTTTTTTCTCCTCTGTCACACAATACAAAGGCAATTGTGGATCTTTGGGTCTTTCACCAAACCAATTGCTAATAGACACTTCGCCTGTTTTGTAATCCACCAATATTTCAGATTGATTTTCTAATCGATCGATTCTGTCTATCCGAATTTTAATTTCAAGCCCCTCTACATTCACAACCCGCTTTTTTTCGGTGGAAACCACTTCGAAATAAGGGCGTGATTTTTCAAGCGCTATAAATCGCTCGATTAATTCATAGGTCCGTTTTTTTTCTAACCTTAAATATTGTGGCGTTAAGGTTCGCGGATATCGCGCCTGCCAATGTGAAAATATGTTTTCAATGGCTGAGCGAATGCGATTTTCGAGTATTTCTTTGGGCATTGCAAGCAACGCTGTTTGATCGCTTAACCCTTCCCAAAAATACTCTAATATCTGATGAATAATTTCTCCGCGCTCTGCTGCATTTAACCCTAAGCTTTGCTTAGGCATTGGCTTTGCATGCAGTCGTGTTTCTGCAAACGCACGAAAAGGACATAGCGCTTGTAATTTTAAAATGTGTGATCCGCCTTTGATTTTTTCGGAAATTCCCACGTTAGGCGCTTTTATGCACGAAATAACTTCCTCTTCTGAGGGAGCCAATGTTTGAGTACAGAGAGTTGGGCGAGCAAAAAAAGCGGAAGTTATTTCATGCACGTTGCTTGGCTTAAGCAAATCTAAATCTATCCCTAAATCTCTATCCGTCACTTCTGGAATATCGATTATTAAAGGACTGGCAGATACAGGACGTTCTTCAATCATTTGTGGATAACTGAAAACAACTTCTTTTCCGCCTTGTGATAATCGCTCTGTAAATTGTCGTGCCATTTTTAATTCTCGAGCAGCGCTACTGCGGGGTAAATCATACTGACGCTGTAGCGATAACGGTATCAAGGGATTAGGTGCGGGCTCAGGCGGCCATGCTTCACGGTACAACCCAGTTACCCAAAGATAATCAAAAGGCATTCCGAGTGCTTCCAAAATGCCCAAAACCTGGATGGGGGCGCTGCCGCGTGTTTTACCCATTGTGCTCGGAGAGTAGGTTGTATTTTGCAGCAACCGCTGCAAGTGAGAAACCGCATCCAAATACCGATGTTCTCCTAAGACACGCTCCATAGAAACATAATCTGTCAAAACCTTTTGCCACTGTTCTATTATTTCTAATTCTTCAGGTGTTAATAGGCGATCACCTGGCCAACCTACGCAATGAAGTATATCTGAAAATTGATCACGCCAAAAAGACGCTCTTTGTTTTCCATGCAATTTTGCTCGCATCAATACTAGTTTCTGTAAATCCGCTAGCCCTGTAAAATGGGTGAGCTTGGGTTCTTGTTTAATGCTCAATTCAATTTTTTTAATGGCGCCTTCCAACGTAAATGCTGTTTCAGAAAAATCCCGAATCATCACATCTAACGCAGCTCTGATGTTTTTTTCTAGTGACGCATTGTTAAAAAAAGGCGAACGTAAAAAACGACTGAATTTTTCCAAGGGAATTGCCGTAAAAAAACGTAATACTAATAAAGCCGAATCGATGAGAGGATATAGCTTTAACGCGATAGGCGCTGCTACATTAAAAGACGCAGGCGTAAAAGCTTCTTCTAATATTCGAATAACCAAAGCGCGCTGTTCTCTTAATGCGGGTACAACAATACCAATACGTGCTTCTGGTTGGTGAGTTAACCATTGCTTTGATTTTAAAATCGCATATCTTAATTCTTGTTCTGTATTTGCGACAGAAATTCTCATTAAATTTCCGAACGTTGAGACGAGAGCTTCTGACTTTACGCGCGAACCCGCTTCTTTGACTTTTTCAAAAAAAAGCGCCAGTTGTGGTGTCAGTTCTTCAAAACCTGTCAAAGTAATCTCGGCTGGTAAATTCAATTTCTTTTGATCTATGGCATTGATTATTTGATCTATAAATGTTGCAGAATCAACGTAATGCTTTTTTTTACACCACACCTGATAGTCGTTTACCCATTCAGAAAAGGCTATATTATCTTCAGATTGAAACAGCGTTTCTACCTGTGGTAAACGCCATTGAACCGATAGCAACCAAGCATCTTGGGCCAAACGCGCGGTACTGGACGTCTTTAATAAAGATTTACCGATATCAGACTGCGCAATGATTTCTTCCCAAATAACGGTTTCTTCATTGCTGGACAACCGATACGGCAATGTGGGATCTGCCAAACACAATTCAGCATACTGCGCTTCTAACCACGTATTGAGCGGGATACCTCGTAAATAAACCGCTAGACGCCGGTTAGGCGTTAACTTCATTCTAACGCATCCTTAAGGGTATCCTGAGGCAAGGATGATAGCCTAGAAACCCGTAATTCTTTAGAATATTCTTCTTGAAATGTCTTTAGCCTGGTAATACGTCGAACCAGCGCGCCCAGCGTTAAACCTTGAACCATAATTGAAAATAGGACGACTGCATAAGTAACGACCAGAATAAAATCGCGTATCGGACCCAAGGGCAGCGTTAAAGCGAGCGCTATCGAAATGCCCCCCCTTAATCCGCCCCAAGTCATAATTAAAACGACATTTGGACTGAACTTACGAAACATCGATACAAAAGCCACTGGCAGCATAACACTTAACCAACGCGCCATCATGGTAATAATGATCGCCCCTATCGATGCTATAGCAGTATCCATTCTAAAACTCAGGCTTAAAAATTCAAGTCCTATCGTTACAAACAATATGCCATTCAAAATATCGTCTAATAATTCCCAAAAGGCATTTAAGCGTTGCAAAGTATGCTTAGACATATTTCCATCGTGCAACAAGTTCCCAACAGACAGCCCCGCCACTGCCATACAGATGGGGCCTGAAACTTCCATCACAGAATGCGCAAAGGCGTAACCACCGGCAACCATACCTAATGTCAAACTAATCGCGACTTCCGAGTTATCGATGGTTCGCAATAAGCGAGCAGCCAGCGAACCCATTACAAAGCCCAATACAACACCCCCAATACCTTGTCGTAAGAAAAAAAATATCGCGTTTGAAATGGTCCATTTATTTTCTTCACCCACCGCCAGACCTAATAAGACCACGAATAACACGATACCCATGCCATCATTAAAGAGGGCTTCCCCGGCGATTTTCATTTCTAACCCTTTGGGGGCATTAGCGGTCTTTAAGATACCCAGGGCGGTAATCGGATCGGTCGGTGAAATTAAAGCGCCGAACACTAAGCAATATTCCAACGGAATCGGAATATTTAAAAGTTGTGTTAAGCCATAAGTACCAAAACCAATCATAAACGTGGATAAAATCACACTGACCGTTGCTAATAACACGATAATAGTTTTATATTTAGATAATTCCATCGTATTAACGTGCAGTGACGCCGCAAATAAGAGAAATCCCAATGTACCATGCAGAAATGTTTCGTGGAATCCAATACCATCCAATAGATGCGCGGCAAACCCTTCTACATCCCATCCAAATTTAGCACCCAGAGCAATAAAAAAAGAAAAAGCCAGGGTAATTATTGTTAAGCCAATCGTTTTTGGCAGTTTAACGAACCTATAATTTAGGTAACTTGAAACTGCTGTCAGAGACATGAGAATCCCTACTATTTGCTCTGAGCGCACACTAGCCCCTAATCCTGTTATTAGCAATAACCAATAAACTTAACCTACACTTTAACAAACATTTTTCCCAAGTTAAACGAAAAAATGGAGATAGTTTAATGTCCAACTTTTTCCTTAGGCTCCCCCCTGTTCAAAGTGGGATTATCGGACATCGCGGGATGAGCGCCCAAGCACCCGAAAATACACTCGCGGGTTTTAGAAAAGCGGCACAATTTGGTTTAAGTTGGGTGGAATTCGACACCCAACGCTGCGGGAGCGGAGAATGGGTGGTCTTTCATGATAAAAATCTCGAACGCACCACAAATGGAGCAGGGCTCGTGATTGATACGCCCTATCAAACACTGAGAACTTTCGATGCAGGTAGTTGGTTTCATCCCCAGTTTAAAAATGAGCGGGTTCCTACTCTTCAACAGGCGCTATCTTGTTTGGCTTACCTTAAGTTGCACCCTAACATAGAGCTGAAAGTATTTGCACAACCACTCACTGTCGAAGCCATTGTGGATTTCTTAAGCATATTGGAAAATGCGTGGCCAAAGGAACTGCCACCCCCCTTGGTTTCGAGCTTCAATCTAAAAAGCCTTAAAGTTTTAAGATCCTTAGATAACAAATTACCCTTGGGATATATCGTTCGAGATCCCACGGAAAGCACACTGAATGCGATTGTAGAAGCGGGTTTTGATTCACTCCATTGCGACAACCAAAATTTCTCGTCAGCACTTCTAGAGAAAGCAACCTCAAAATCAATGGCCTTACCCGTCTTGGTTTATACTGTAAACGATCCAAACAGAATAAAAGTGCTATTACAAAGCGGTGTGACAGCCGTATTTAGCGATGTAACTGATGTTATTCTCTGAAACACGAGAGAAATCGTTGAAAATTTTGTCTTTACACGCTATTGTTAAACTCAAGTGAAATAGTTCAAATTTCAGAGATAATTTTATGATCTCACTCAATGGAATCGAAAAGGTCATTAAAAAAGGGAATCGTGTTGTTCATACACTGAAAGGCATTACCTTAAATATCGAGCAAGGGGAAATTTTCGGTATCTTAGGCCATGCTGGCGCCGGCAAAAGCGCCTTGATTCGCACAATCAATTTTTTAGATCCCCCTTCTCGTGGTTCAGTGGTTATCGATAGCTGTGATTTAAGCACGCTCTCTGCAGGTGAAATAAGAGAAGCGCGCCGCCACATTGGCATGATTTTCGAACATTTTAACCTGCTCAACACCAGAACCGTTTTTGAAAACGTTGCTTTCCCTTTAGAACTTTTGAAAATGCCACCGAACAAAATTGCAGCCCAGGTTCGCGCCTTACTCAACTTAACGGGTCTCTCTGATAAAGCGGAAGCTTATCCATACCAGTTAAATTCCGAACAAAAACAACGTGTGGCTATTGCAAGAGCACTTGCTAATGAGCCCAAGGTACTCTTGTGCGAAGAAGCGACCCATGGACTCGATCAAAAAGCAAAGCAATCTATTTTACAATTGCTACGAGAAATCAATAGCCAACTAAAATTAACCGTTTTATTGATTACTCACGAAATTGAAGTGATTAAATCCATTTGTAATCGCGTAGCCGTGTTGCATGATGGCGAAATTGTCGAGCAAAATACGGTTATTGAATGGTATAGCAAACCCAAAACAGATGTGTCTAAAACATTTATTCGAGTGGAAACACAATCAGATATACCTGCAAGTTTAGGCAATCGTCTTCTAACCGATTTCTGTGAAAATACAAATCTTATTTTACGTCTATCCTTTTCTAGAACGGCGGCAGAAGAATCTTTTATTGCGTTAGTCATTCAACAATTTCCGCTATCGGTAAACATTATACAAGCACATTTAGAAACCTTTCAAATGCATTCCGTGGGAATCATGATTGTTGAAATGGTCGGCGAACGTACTGAAGTAAATCAAGCGATTACATTTTTGGAACACAAAGACATTCACACCGAGGTAATAGGCTATGTTACACGAACTGCTTAATGCCTTAGAAGAAACGCTGTTTATGGTTTTTTCTGCCGGATTACTCACTTGGATAATCGGTTTACCCATCGGCGTGCTCTTATCTGTCACAAATACCGGAAAAATTTTAGAAAATAAACTTATTTATAAAATCGTGCATTTCTGCATTCACACCATGCGATCTCTGCCTTACATTGTCTTTATGATCGCCATTATTCCCTTTACAGAATTCCTTATTGGCGCTTACGAAGGCTGCATTGCTGCGATAGTGCCCTTGACGTTAGCGGCGGTTCCTTATTTCGCCCAACTCTCCGAAAAAGCGCTAAACCGCATTCAACCTGGCATTATAGAGGCCGCTAAAGCCGTAGGTGCATCGCCCTTTCAAATTATTTATAAAGTATTGATCCCAGAAGCATTACCCAATATCATAAAAGCACTCACGATGACGTTTATCCATTTAATCGGATATTCAACTATCGCAGGAACCATTGGCGCAGGGGGGCTCGGGGGCTTAATGATTTATAAAGGATATCACGCTTTTCATTTTGACTATGTTCTCGCAACTGTTGTCATCTTAATTGCGCTTATTCACATTATCCAATTCAGCGGAAACTATATTGCTAACGGTAACATAAGTCGTAATAGCACCGCGCCTTAATAGTAAAATACAATAAAACACGGTATAAAACAATGAAACAAACTTTGCTCTTAAACGTCACCCATTCTACACCTGCACTCATTGCGCTCTTTACGTTTTTTATCGCCTATCTGCTAGTGATTTTTGAGGAATTTATTCATTTACGAAAATCAAAGCCACTCATATTTGCCTCGGGCATTATTTGGGTAATGGTCTCCATACTTGCCAACCAAAAAAAATTGCCCGAAATCGCCCATGTGGCTATTCAGAATAATCTCATGCAATACGCAGAAATTTTATTATTTATTATTGTGGCTATTACCTATATTAATGTCTTAACCGAACGGAATGTTTTTGAGGCATTACGTGCTTGGCTTACAAAATTTAAACTATCTTATCGTCAATTATTTTGGATAACCGGCAGCATAACCTTTTTCTTATCGCCATGCGTAGATAATTTAACTTCCGCACTGGCAATGTCTGCCGTTATTTTAGCATTAGGCAAAGATAATCGACGTTTTACAGGGCTTGCTTGTATTAATGTTGTGGTTGCAGCAAACGCCGGCGGCGCTTTTAGCCCCTTTGGCGATATTACAACTTTAATGGTCTGGCAATCGGGTTTAATTCCCTTCGCAGACTTTTTTAAATTATTTTTCCCCGCCTTGATCAGTTTTTTAATCCCTGCACTGTGCATGCATTTTGCAGTACCCAAAGCGACACCTAAATCGATTGATGAGGTAATTAAAATAACCCAAGGTGGTAAGCGCGTTATTCTTTTATTTGT
The DNA here is from genome assembly GCA_035576045.1 of Gammaproteobacteria bacterium. Lineage (GTDB taxonomy): Bacteria > Pseudomonadota > Gammaproteobacteria > UBA6186 > Azoamicaceae > CADEGZ01. The sequence continues at coordinate 16,710 of DATLWY010000043.1, forward strand.
TTTAACCATCGTCACAGCCGTTTATTTTCAGAATAATTTTCATCTGCCGCCGGTTATCGGCATGATGATGGGCCTTGCTTATTTACAACTTTTTGCTTATTACACACAACAAGTAAAAAATGTCAAAACGCTTGAAATCTTTCCCGCCATTAAAGAATTAGATTGGGATACGCTTTTATTCTTCTATGGCATTATGCTGTCAATCGGCGGGTTGGCGACATTGGGCTATCTTGAAGTTGCCTCTACAACAATTTATGCCGATCACACTTTAGGCAATATCCTGGTTGGGCTTCTATCGGCCGTCGTCGATAATATTCCCTTAATGTTTGCCGTTCTGACCATGAATCCAACGATGTCGGAAGGCCAATGGCTCTTGCTAACACTTACCACGGGTATTGGCGGCAGCTTGCTCTCTATTGGCTCGGCTGCCGGCATTAGCGTGATGGGACAAGCACGGGGAATCTACACCTTTTTTACGCATCTTAAATGGATTTGGGCAATTGCTTTAGGCTATGCCGCGAGTATTGCGTGTCATTTGTGGTTAAATGCAGCTTATTTTTAATGCTTAACTTTTGCTCCCCGAAGTCTCTTTTAAAAACGCCATTCTTGCTTCATGCAATCGAGATTCTTCCTCGGTTGCCCGAATCACCCGCAAGACTTTATCTAAGTTTCTTTTAATGCGCTGAATGTTCAGCTTCTTTTGTGCAACTTCAGTCACTGTCGATTCTGCACCTAACTGCATTTTTGTTTGCCCAGCAGTCATCGCTAAATAGACCTTGGCGAGCAATTGCGCATCCAATAATGCACCATGGTATTGACGCACAGTATTATCTACTTTATAGCGTGAACAAAGTACATCCAAATTATTGCGCTGCCCCGGATGCATCCGCCTGGCCATAACTAATGTATCAATCACACCCACATAATCTTCAATTGGCTGCCACGGATGATTTACACGCATTAACTCATGGTTCAAAAATCCTAAATCAAAAGGCGCATTATGAATAATCAGCTCGGTATCACCCTCTTTGAGAAAAGCTACAAGCTCTTCAGCCACCGCATATGAAAATTTCGGTTTATCACGCAAAAATTCAGTTGTTAAGCCCGTAATTGCAACAGCTGCTTTTTCAATTTCACGCTGTGGATTTAAGTAGGTATGAAATTTTCGACCTGTTAATCGACGATTAATCATTTCCAAACAACCAATTTCCGTTAGACGATGTCCCTTGGTTGGATCGAGCCCAGTGGTTTCTGTATCTAAAATAACTTGTCGTTTTATTTTTTGCACAAACAAGATTCCTTCATTATTTCACTTCAGAACTTAATAATCTATCAATAGCTTCTCTGGCGAGCGCATCAACGCGATCATTTTCAGGATGATCTGAATGCCCCTTTACCCAATGCCAAGCGATTTGATGACCTTGGGTAGCTGCATCTAATTGTTCCCATAGCGCTTGATTTTTAACCGGCTTGTTGGCTGCATTTTTCCAGCCACGTTTCTGCCAATTGTGGATCCAAAGGGTAATACCCTTTTTAACGTACTCAGAATCGGTATATACATCCACATGGCACGGTCGCGTGAGTGCCTGCAAGCCTTGAATCGCAGCCATTAATTCCATTTGGTTATTAGTAGTATTGAGTTCGGCACCTGATAATTCTTTTTCAACGCCCTGATACCGCAGCAATACCCCCCAGCCACCGGGACCCGGGTTCCCACTGCACGCACCATCCACATAGAGTTCGATTTTATTGGCCACCTAAATTCTCCTTGGACTCATCATACAATGCTGGGTTGTCATGATGCCAATGCAGATGGGTTTTGAATTTGGTCATAAAAATAACATTGTATTAGAGCAGTGAACAAAGACTTTTCTCTATAAGCGTTAAATGGTCACTTTCCGATAAACGATGATCGCCGTCTTTAATTAAAGTCACTGTGACATTCGATGACTGTAGGCGCTCCGCCAATTTAACGGATTTTTGCCAAGGCACATCTTTATCGGACAATCCATGTAACAAATGTACAGGACAAAAAATCGGAATCGGCGCTTTTAAGAGTGAATGCGTTTTACCTTCTGTAATTAAACGAGCTGTAATGGGATACACCATATCACCTGACAGCGACGGCAAATAACAAATGCCCTTTTCTATTAAGGCTTCTTGTTGCACAGCCTGCATACGACCTAAATCTTCTACAAAATCTGGCGCGGATGCAATACCCACCAAAGCCTGAATGCGATCGGGCCGTTTGAGTGCGGCTAACATCATTAACCATCCACCCATGCTGGAGCCTACAACAATCTGTGGGCCTTCCGTTAAATTGTCTAATATACACAAGGCATCCTCTAACCAACTGCCAATAGTGCCCTCTTCAAATTTACCGGAAGAGGCGCCGTGTCCAGAATAATCAAATCGAACATATGCCTGCCCTAAGCGTTGGCAAACACTTTCTAAATAGGTAGCTTTGGTGCCTGTCATATCTGACATAAATCCGCCAAAAAAAATAATACCCGGCGATTTACCTAAAATTTTCTGATACGCAATTTTTATACCTTGACTGTTTGTTATATACATAGGTTCCTCCTTACTTACGATTCTATTCGCAAGGGCGGGGTTAAAAATACCGAACGCGTTCCTATCCATCCCCCAAAAACAATTAACAACATCCCCAATAACGAACCACCTAATAATACCGGAATATTGAAAGAAAAAGGTAAATCGAATACAAAACGCGTTAACCAGTAAGCAACGCCATGAGCACAAAGAACGCCTAACACGCCCGCAATTAATCCTAAGACCAAAAACTCAGACAATAATATGGTCTGCAATTGCCTGTTGTTGACCCCTAAAAGGCGCAATATTTTAGCCTGACTTTTACGCGTATCTAATGTTGAAGCAATGGTTGCAAATAATAATATAAAGCTTGTTAATAATGTAAAGCCCCACAAATATTGAATTACCCATGACAACGAACTTAAAAAAGATTTTAATTGCGTAACCAACATTTGCGTATCAATAATATTAATCATGGGAAATTTTTGCACGATATTTTTTAAAAAGCCGATATCCTGGGCGGGCAGATAAAAGCTGGTCATATAGGTAATGGGCAATGTATCAATAACCCCGGGTGGAAATATAACAAAAAAGTTAGGCTGGAATGAATCCCATTCGACGATGCGAATACTGGCCACGGTTAATGCTATATTTTTTTCGGCTATTTGAAATTTTAGGATATCGCCTAATTTAATATTCATGCGATTTGCAAATCCGCGTTCAATAGAAATGATAGGACGACCGTTGTCAGACTCTTTAAACCACGCCCCTTCTATTACTCTATTATCTTTCTGCAGCGTCTGCATCCAGGTTAAGTTTAATAATCGGTTCATGGCGCGTTTTTTCGAAGACAGATCAAGTGTCATCTCAACCGACTCGTCATTAATTCCCGTTAATCTACCCGATAGCATCGGATATAACGCCGAAGCTTTAATCCCTTGTTGCTGTAGCAACGCTTCAAAAGATGATAAATTTTCTGGCGGAATATTTAAGACGAAATAATTGGGTGCATCAACGGGCACTTGCTCTTGCCAAGCTTTTAGAAGCGTGGTACGCATTAAAAAAACTGTACAGAGCAAACTAAGGACCAAACCAAAAGCCAAAACTTGAATAGTATTTTCGCTGTGGCGCGCTAAATTTCTAAGATTGAGCTGAAAAACAATGCCAAACTTACGGCTCTGTTTTGAAACAAACCGTAATGTAGTATGGATTAGAAATAGAAGCACTACGCTAATTAATAAGATACTGAACACAAACGATAACGTAAAACCGATGTTTTGCGTTTGAAAACTCATTAAAGCGGCAACCAGGATTAGCGCCAATCCAAAGCCAAATCCATGCCCTAAAGTAGGCAGCGGTAAATCTCTGCGTAAAACCCGTAAAGGCGTAACTTTACTCAAGCGCAGTATGGGTGGAATTGCAAAAGCGAATAATAATACAAATACCGTCAGTAACCCCATAGATATCGGAAAAACAACGGAAGAGACAGAAGTTAAAGCGAACGCCGATAAAAACCCGGATGCCGTCCCCGCAAACAGATCTTTAAACATTAAAAAGCCTAAAAGTTGTTTAACCGCGAAGCCGCATAGAATACCCACTAATCCAACACCTAATCCCAAAATTAACAAGCCCAGCAAATAGTGGCTAAAAATCCAGCTATCAGATGCCCCAAAACAGCGTAGTAATGCAACGGTATCGAATTGCCCATGACTAAATTTCCTGGCAACCATTGCAATGGCAATACCCACCAAACTAATATTAATAAAAAATATCAAACCAAGATAATCGTTCGTTCGTTGCAAAGTTAAATTAACCATTGGTCGGCTGTGTTTTAAGTCCACAAATGTTTGCATGGGCGTTAGCTGTGACGAAACCCATGCCTCAAATTGCTTTAAAGGCACCGAATCTCCTGCAAGTAATAATTTATAATTAACCCGGCTGCCCGGCTGAATAATTTTTGTGGCCGGAACATCTACCAAATTGATTAATGCCGTTGGTGCAAGATTAATGCCTTCTAAGGTTTTATCTGGCAAAGATGTTAAAATTTTTGTGACGGTTAATTGAGTTTCCCCAACGCCAATTTTATCGTTGATTTTTATATCTAACAGTGGAAATAATCTGGCTTCCACCCATGTTGTCCCAGGCTGAGGAATTTCTTGGGTGGGGGCATCTGGCGAAAACAATCCGGGTGCTATTCGTAGTTCACCTCGCAAAGGATAATGATTACTGACTGCTTTGACATCTGCTAAAGTCAAGGATTTTTGATGCGCCAGCATGCTTAAAAAACCCAAAGTCGTTGTGGTTTTAATATTCAGGCTATTTGCTTGCGTTTCAATCAAAGGATCAATTGGAACCGGCGACGTGATTGCGCTATCACTACCTAATAAAGCGCCGCTTTTATCGTTCAGCACTGTATTAAAGCTTTCGATTAAAAAAACCATCGCGGTAATAGACACGACAGAGATAAAAATAGCAAAAGCCATCCATTGTAATTCGCGGCTTTTCCAATTGCTGTGCAGGAAAGAAAATGCAGGCTTTAAGCTCTGTGGAAAAATAACTTTTACTTTGTCGCCCGCCAATGAAAAAAATCTCATGAAGCGATTTCCCCTCCTACCAAATGAAGCCTTCGTTCACATCGATCGGCAATAGTGGAATCGTGCGTTACACACACAATAGCTGTGTGATACTGTTTGTTGAGTTCAAAGATTAAATTAATAATATGGCTCGCTGTTGCTTGATCTAAATTGCCCGTAGGCTCATCAGCAAACAGAATTTTAGGCTGCATCGCAAAAGCCCGCGCAATCGCTACCCGTTGTTGCTCTCCACCCGATAATTGTGTGGGGTAATGCGGCATTCTATCTTTTAAGCCCACTTTATCAAGTAACGCTTGCGCCTCTGATCTGGCATGGGGGTGATTATTTAATTCTAAGGGCAACATTACATTTTCAAGCGCAGTCAAGTTATTTAATAATTGAAAGCTCTGAAAGATAAAACCTACTTTTTTTGCCCGAATTTTAGCGCGTTGGTTCTCATCCAGTATTTGCAAATCCATACCTTCAAAATTAACGCGACCGCTGGTCGGCAAATCTAAGCCCGCGAGCAACCCCAATAAGGTTGTTTTTCCGGAACCCGATACCCCAACAATCGCTAAAGATTCACCCTGGTCGATATTTAAAGAAACATCCTGTAAAATGGTTAATGTTTGAGAACCCATGATTACCTGTTTGGTGAGATGTTCGGCACAAATGAGCATAATATTTCGATTCCTGTTTCTATTTCCACGCTATATTGTCTTCGGAATGGTCTTCGTCGGCTTTTCCTCTGCGGTGCATTCGAGCCCTTCTACCATTTTAGTGGTGGGAGACAGCTTAAGTGCCGCTTATGGCATTGCCATTAACCAAGGTTGGGTCGCGCTATTGGGAGAACGCTTGAAACAACAGCAAATGCTGTATCAAATCGTTAATATCAGCATGAGCGGCGACACAACCAGCCAGGGACTTGCAAAGCTTCCCAGTGCACTGAGGCAATATAAACCAACGGTCGTGATTATAGCATTGGGTGCAAACGACGGTCTACGTGGCCTACCTGTTTCGCTAATACAACAAAACTTAAATCAATTGGTTCTGCTTGCAACACAACATCAGGCTAAAGTGTTGCTTATAGGTCTATTGCTGCCCCTAAACTATGGCCCTCTTTACCGAGAACAATTCGAACAGGTTTATAAAACGGTTGCGAACCGTTATCATCTGTACCAGGTTCCGTTTTTGCTAAAAGATATTGCCTTAAACCCCGATTTAATGCAAATAGACGGGCTACACCCGAATGCAACAGCACAGCCTCTCATTTTAGAAAATGTTTGGCCATTCTTAAAGAAAGCCCTTTCTCAAAAATAGATTAAACTTCAAGGATGGTGACAATATACAGTTATCCGTTAAGTGAGATAAAATGCATTTCCCTAAATTTGTTAGAATTGTGGAAGTTGGGCCTCGAGATGGTTTACAAAATGAAAAAACGATTATTCCAACCACTGTAAAAATTGATTTTATTAACCGATTATCAATGACAGGTTTAAGTACGATTGAAACAACCAGTTTTGTTTCGCCAAAATGGATCCCCCAACTTGCTGATGCCGATGTCGTATTACCCAGTATTACAAAAACCCCCGGCATTCGATATCCGGTTTTAGTGCCGAATATTCAAGGCCTTGAACGCGCCATCCATGCAGGTGCAAAAGACATTGCCGTATTTGCAGCAGCAACAGAAACTTTTTCAGAAAAAAACACCCATTGCAGTGTTGCAGATACCCTAAAGCATATTGAGGCTATTTTACAATTGGCCAATAAACACGATATCTCGGTTCGTGGGTATATTTCATGCAGCCTTGGTTGCCCTTATGAAGGCGTTGTTTTACCTAAAACTGTGGCGACACTGGCACGTCAATTGTTTCAAATGGGATGCGCCGAAATAGCGCTTGGTGATACTCTTGGCATTGGCACACCCAATCGTGCACAAGCACTTATTCATGCTGTCGCAAAATATGTACCGATTCAACAATTGGCTGTTCACTTTCATGACACGCATGGACAAGCATTGGCCAACATTTATGCTTGTCTTGAGATGGGAATTGCTATCGTTGACAGCGCCATTACGGGTTTAGGAGGTTGCCCCTATGCCAAGGGCGCTTCTGGGAATGTCGCAACTGAAGATGTTATTTATCTATTAGATGGCATGGGTATTGAAACAGGCATTAATTTTGAGGCCTTAATTACAGTGAGTCAGTTTGTGACAACGATGACAAATCAACCGCCACGTTCGAAAGTTGCGCGGGCAATGCTGAGAGTTTAAACACGCAATGTTAATCAATGATAGGTTGACAGCTATCGCAAATATCCGTATCCGACAAATAAATATAATATTCTAATTCTTCATCCCAGTAGGCCACTAATCGCTCTATGCCGCATTGTAAGCAAGATTCTCTGATTTCATCCTGAAACATTTTTTTGAGTTTTTCAGCTCTCATTCTTACTATCGCCTTTTTTACTTTGAATTAATTAACAGAAGACAAAATTCATCCTCAAATTGTTTGATTTTTGATGAACTATCCAAAAAATGATCAATCATGATAACAAATATCAGTTTTTTATTCTGATTCGTCGTTAAGTAACCTGCCAAAGCAGAGACACCGCTCTTTGTGCCAGATTTTGCCTGGATGCGACCCTTGCTATCTGGAAATTTAAAACGCGTATACAATGTACTGTTTTCGTTTTTACCACCCGAAATATGCAAAGCATTTTTAAAATCCTGACTCACTATTTTATCATGATCCATTGCAAACAATAAGCGCGCCAATTGATGAGGCTGAATCAGATCATACTCAGAACAACCCGACCCTCCCATTAAACGCAGTGTGGTAAAATCTATCCCTGTTGGTCTGGATAATATTTCTTTCATTGCTAATATCCCAGCATGAAATGTGCCACGTTTAAAATGCGCTGCGCCTAACTCTTTCGTTAAGCTTTCTGAGTAAAGATTATTAGAATCTTGAAAAACTTTTTCTAATAATTCTTTGAGTGGTTTTGAGTTATGTGAAACAATGGTGATTAAGTCTTGATTAGCTTTGCTCCTCATGATTTTACCTGTCAATATAATTTTTTCTGCATTCAAAGCATTTATTATAATTTTTTCTGCTAAAAGCAATGGGTTTTTTAAAGCAACTTTCAATGTCATAGGCTTTGTTTGTTGTGGCCAACACCCCTTTAAATTTAAGTGATTAGATTCGTTCATCTGGACTTCGATTTGGCAATGCGTCTCTGATTCTTCTTGGGTAACTGTAACGACGTTTGACTGAAGCGTAACAAACGATTCTTCTGCATGAGTGGCAAGTGCCACTGCTGTTTTTTGACCCAATGTTTCGTTCGAGGTTAAAGTAATGGGTACTTTGTTTTCATTTAAAATAATAGTGGTAACAGGTGATTGATAATACCAAGCATTACTTTCCCAAGTCCATCCCATAGGGTAATCCGGTGATTCAAAACGGGTATTATCAACCTGAGTTCCGGATAAGAGGAGCAGGAGTAGCACCAAGGATGGTAAAATACCATCCACTTTAACCAAAAAGAGGTGCTACCGAGATGGATCTTACATTATTATTCTGTAATGTCGATGATTTTTACAAAGAATTTTTTCTTAGTGAACAAACAAATAAAATTGAAGATGGTAAGCATCACCGTAATCGAAACAAACGCTTATCTCCAAGTGAAATCATGACTATTCTAATTTATTTCCATGCCTCTGGTTATCGAAATTTTAAGCATTTCTATATAAATCATGTGCTTGGAAATTTAAGTTCAATGTTTCCTGGACTGCTAAGCTACAATCGCTTTGTTGCAATAACTCCAACGGTTTTGGTGCCAATGTGCTCATATCTTTTTTCACGTTTCGATGAACAAACGGGTATCAGCTACATAGATGCAACTAAAATTGAAGTATGTGGGGATAAACGAATCTCGCGTAATAAAGTTTTTAAAAGTCTTGGAAAAATAGGAAAAACAACTATGGGATGGTTTTATGGGTTTAAATTACATTTGATCATCAATGAAAAAGGTGGTTTATTAGCAGTAAAAGTAACCGCAGGAAATATTGACGATCGGACTTATGTTTCTGAAATGTCTAGTGAAATTTTTGGAAAAATATTTGGCGATAAAGGATATATTTCGAAAAAATTATTTGAAGAACTTTTAGCACGGGGTCTACAATTAATAACAACAGTCAAAAGGAACATGAAAAACAAGCTTATGCCAATGATTGATAAAGTTCTATTAAGGAAACGATCCATAATTGAAACAGTAAACGACCAGTTAAAAAATATCTCGCAAATTGAACATACTCGTCACCGCAGCGTTATGAATTTTATGGTAAATTTGCTTTGTGGTTTGCTTGCGTATACGTTTCAAGAAAAAAAGCCATGTATTAGCGGTATTAACGAATTACGCGATCTTTATTCGAATGGAGGTTTATTGGCTTAACCGGAACTCAGGTTATCAATAATAATGTTTCCGTTAATTTGATGAATGCCTGCCGTTTTTATGCCTGCAATCAGCTGTTTAAGATCCGTAGTGCTAAGCGTGGGATCTCCACTAAATTGTATCGTCAGGTTACCATTGAGCTTATTTTGTAATAAATCTTTTTTAGCGATTTTAACGGCTGTTTGAAATTGGTAGTCAGCACCCAGCGATAATAACGATGCCGCTGCTGTAAAAAGTTTGGTAGTGCTCGCTGGCGGAAAAGGTTCTTTTGCGCGTCTTTCAAAGAGGATCTTACCAGAGTCGGCTTCTAGTACCACAATACCTACGCTTGCGTTGGGTAACCCTCGTTGAATAAATGACTCTATTTCTGTCGACATTTGGGTCGTGGCATAAACAGGGCAGAGAATCATCACGTTCAAGATAAATAGAGATATTTTAACAGGCATACGCATTGTCTTGTCTTCAACTCTAATGGGCAATAAAAGGAATAAAGTTTACGGACTAAAATTTAAGTTTGTCAACTTGGCCTCTTTTGCCCTCTCTCCTTGACCTAAAATGCCCTCTGAGGTATAGTCCTTGCCTTAGGGCTTGCCCCTATAAACCCTCTTTTTCTGGTCGCGGAAAAGCGGATAGAATTTTTAATTAACACCCTTATTTAGGAGACGAACAATGACTGCAAAAGCAAACTTTGAATTACATGCAGAATTGCGTCAAGACCAGGGGAAAGGTGCGAGCCGCCGCCTACGTCGTACGCAAGACAAGATCCCAGCCATTGTTTATGGGGGGGGGGAAGCCCCAACTGCCATTACATTAGACCATAAAAAGGTCATGCACGCTTTAGAAAATAAAGCGTTCTATTCGCATATTTTGACTTTACATATTGCCGGTAAAAAGCAAAAAGCTGTTTTGAAAGACTTGCAACGCCACCACTTTAAAAAGGCCATTTTTCATATGGACTTTTTACGGGTAAACGCAACAGATCATATCAATATGCATATTCCACTCCGCTTTGTTGGTGCAGAGAAAGCGCCTGGTGTGCTCGCAGGTGGCATGGTAAATCACCCGATGATCGATGTGGAGTTACGCTGCTTGGCAAGTGACTTACCCGAAGAAATTGTTGTGGATATTTCTAAGCTCGATTTAGATCAATCCATACATTTGTCTCAGCTAACATTGCCTGCTGGCACAGAGTTAGTTGCATTTTCCCATGGTCATATCGCTGATCATGATCACGCGGTCGTAGCTATCCACTTACCGCGGCAAATGAAAGAAGAGATCGATACGCCCGCACCTGAGCCGACAGAAACGGCGGTTGTACCCAAAGGAAAAGAAGCGAAAGCGTCTGCTGCAGATGCGAATGCGACAGGAACAACAGACGATAAAGAGAAGGGCAAAGGCAAGTCGTAGTGTCGTCATTAAGTCCTGGCATACAGTTAATTGTTGGGCTCGGAAACCCGGGCCCAGATTACAAAGACACTCGCCACAATGCGGGAGAATGGTTTGCAGAGGCTCTTTGCCAACAGTTTCGTCTCTCGTTAAAAGGGGAATCCAAATTTCATGCACGGCACACAAAATGGACTTTTGGCGGAAAAGATTTTCACATTCTGATCCCCACTACCTTTATGAATCATAGCGGACAGGCTGTGGGTTTATTTTCCAAATACTATCAAATTCCTCCCGAAGCCATTTTAGTTGCCCACGATGAGCTGGATTTTCCCGCAGGCGAATTTCGTTTTAAAACTGACGGCGGACATGCAGGACATAATGGTCTCAGAGATATCATTCACCACCTCAGCAGTCGAGCGTTTCACCGAATACGTTTAGGAATTGGGCACCCAGGCAATAAAGATGAAGTAGCAGATTACGTTTTAAGCAACCCGTCAAAAGAAGATAGGCAGCTTATTCGAACATCTATTCAGGCAGCAATACCTGCTTTACAAAAATGGCTTACACCGTAGGACTTAAACCATGGGATTTAATTGTGGCATCGTTGGTCTCCCGAATGTTGGAAAATCAACCCTTTTTAACGCACTCACGCGAGCAGGCATTGCAGCGCAAAATTATCCATTTTGCACCATTGAACCCAATGTTGGACGTGTTCCCATGCCGGATCCCAGATTAGACACGCTGGCAGCTATCGTAAAACCAGAACGTATTTTGCCCACCACTATGGAATTTGTAGATATCGCAGGACTCGTAAAAGGCGCTTCTAAAGGCGAGGGATTAGGTAATCAATTTTTGGCCAATATTCGCGAAACTGATGCCATTGCGCATATTGTTCGCTGCTTTGAGAACAATGATATTATCCATGTTGCAGGCTCTATTAATCCAGCAAGCGACATCGAGGTGATCAATACAGAATTATTGCTCGCTGATTTAAAAACAATTGAAGGCGCCTATCAAAAAGCCGTTAAAAATGCGAAAAGCGGCCAAAAGCCCGCTATGATTGAAAAAGAATGGATAGAAAAACTCACAGAACATATGAATAATGGCGCGCCTGCACGAACATTTAAGACCGATGATGCCAATAAAGTACTCATTAAATCTCTGCAATTATTAACGGCTAAGCCCATCATGTATATTGCCAATGTGGATGAAAAAGGATTTGAAAATAATCCGTATTTAGAAATGGTTGAAAAAATTGCAAAAACAGAAGGGGCGATTGTTATCTCCATTTGCGCGGCTATTGAAGCAGAAATTTCAGAATTAGAGCCTGCGGAAAAAATGGAATTTCTAAAAGATTTGGGGTTAAGCGAGCCCGGCCTTGATCGGGTGATTCGAGGTGGGTATAGTTTACTGCATTTACAAACCTACTTTACGGCGGGTGTAAAAGAGGTGCGGGCTTGGACAATCCCTGTAGGTGCAACGGCACCCCAAGCGGCTGGGGTGATCCATACCGATTTTGAAAAAGGCTTTATTCGTGCTGAGGTTATTCGGTATGAAGACTTTATAACGTACAAAGGCGAGCAAGGGGCTAAAGACGCCGGCAAATGGCGGCTCGAAGGAAAAGAGTATATCGTTCAAGAAGGTGATATTATGCATTTTCGGTTTAATGTTTAAGAAAAGCGCTTATATTACGATTATTTTATTACACTGTGCAGGATGTACACACATGCTTCAAACAGAGCCCTTTTTTAATCAAGCTGTAACCAACACTGATTTCCAAAAAGCTTTTCAGTCTCGCACAATCCGGTTAATTGCGCCTGCTTCTGCATGTAATCCCGAAAGCATAGAGCAACTGCAAACGACAGCGCATTTAAAAATTGATGTTCCGCATAATATGATAGAAAAAAATATTATTTTTCATGCCAATAGTGATGAAAACCGATTTCTACAATTGAAAAATGCCGTAGAAGATAAATCAAGCAGCACCATTATTTGGACGCTGCGTGGGGGATATGGCAGCGCCCGATTAATTGATTATTTAAGCCAATGTCCAAAACCAAAAGCTGAAAAAATTTTTATTGGATCGAGTGATATCACAGCGCTACATCTATTTTTATCGCAAAAGTGGGGTTGGCGAACCATTCACGGTGCGGGGCTAGCGAGTATTTTAAATCCCAATCAAGATCCTCAAAACTTTGAAAAGATCGCGACCATCGTGTCTAAAAGTAAAAAAACTTTAAGTTTGAAGCCGCTGATTCCTTTAAACGCCGCGGCCTTAAATACTAAAAAAATCTCGGGGCGTATCACGGGTGGCAATTTAAGTATTATTCAAACCAGCATAGGTACCTCGTGGCAAATTCAAACCACCGGAAAGATTTTGTTTCTAGAAGAAGTCGGTGAAAAAGGGTATAGAATAGACAGGGTATTAAATCACTTAAAACAAGCAGGACTCTTGAAGAAAGTGCGTGCTATTGTTTTAGGACAATTCATAGCTCCAGATTATCCAAAAGAAATATCCTCCGCTGAGGGTATTTCTGAAGCGATTACAGTCGCCATCGAACGCTTTGCAAAAGACACTCAAATCCCCGTGTTTAAAAACGAACAATTTGGCCATGGAAATATCAATTACCCTATTGTTTACAATGCGAAATCTGAAATTATTATCAATCAAACACTCCGTGAATTTGATTGGGTAATGCAATTGGAGAACTAATGAATAATACCTATACGATTAAAAACATCCGCAACCAAATAAAAGAAAATAAAGCTATTTTCTTAAGTTGCCTTGGCGCGACTTTAGAATACTACGACTTCATTATCTATGGAATGATGGTTATCTATCTTTCAGAAATCTTTTTTCCAGCAAGTAACACAGAGGTAGCTTATTTAAAAACATTCTCTATTTTATCCATTGGATATATTGCTCGCCCTATCGGCGGATATCTATTTGGTTTGATCGCAGACATTTATGGTAGAAAAAAAACACTTCTACTGGTTATGCTAGTAATGGCCGCATCGACGATGATGATTGGTTTATTACCAACTTACGAAACCGTGGGCGTATTGTCACCCATATTATTAACGCTTGCACGCGTACTGCAAGGGCTTTCTTTTGGCGCAGAAATGCCCAATATGACGACTATTATCAAAGAAAATACAAAAACGGGATCTTCAGGAAAATACTTTGGCTTTATGATGTCTAGCACCGCTATCGGCACTTTACTAGCTTCTTTCATCGTTGCGGTCATTACACGTCAATTTCTACATCAAGAAATTATTGCTTGGGTTTGGCGACTGCCTTTTCTATTAGGCGGCACTTTAGCGCTACTTGTGTTTCTCATGAGAACGCGCATCGAAGAAACACCAGATTTTCTTAAGGGACAACAAAGTGCTATTTTGCATCGTTCCTCTAAACAACTGACTCGCACGTTATTTAAATCGCACTGGAAAGATTTACTTCAAGGCATGTTGAGCACTCTTTTCTTTTCTTATTTGATTATTTTCAGTCTATATTTACCCGGTTATTTAAAACAATATTTTAATTACACCCTGGAAACTGTATTTTCTTGGATGACATTCAGTATACTGCTCACCGTTTTTTGGTCGCCTCTCTTTGGACATATATTCGATCGCTTAAATAGAGCAAAAGCCCTTAAAATAGTCACTTTAGCTTTTTTACTTTTTTTATCTATATCATTAAAACTATTAAAGTTAAACTCACAATTTGCGTTAGCATTTTTTCTATTGGGCTATCAGCTCTTTATTGCTATTTATGCGACTAATAATTTTGTCGTTTTATCTACGCTGTTCCCTGTGAATATGCGCTCAACAGGCATTGGCGTTTGTTATAATACAGCCTATTCCATTGCCAGCGTAACGCCGTTAATATTAACACCTATGATACATGCAACAAATTATAGCTTTATTGTTATGCTATTTTCGACAATTATTGTTGCATTAACCGTCATGGGCTGCTCGTTTCGACGAGATAATTTACAGCATGATATCTAAATCACCATGCTGCTTAATCTAAAAATAATACATTAAACCCAAGCTAACCGCATTCAAACTTGTAGTGCCCAATAATTTAAAATTACTGGTTGGCTTAATATTAATACCATTGCCTAAACGAATATAACGATAGCTAACATCAATATGCCAACGCGAAAACACAGCAACGCGCAAACCACCACCCAAGGCCCACGCAACGCCTAGCTTACGCAAAGTAGCCGAACCGCCGTTATCGTATGTTACCGGTGTAATAGTCGATTGAACGCTATTCATCGACGGACCAAGCCCTATTGTTAAATAAGGCTTAAATCGATTGAGACCTAAGAATTCATAATAGACATTTGCAAGTACCGTGCTATTTTTGATTTGTGTCTTTAATTGACGAGGCGCTAAACCTGTCCCGGTCAAAACGGGACTCGCCGTGTAATCCAAATTTTTATTGACCAGATATTCTATATCGGCTCTTAATGAAGGAGACCAACTATAGCCTAAAGCAACTTCTAAGCCGCTCTGGTTCACACTCACGCGCTTTTTAGCGACAACTCCCGTCTTATCTAGACCCGACGAACGATTTTTAAGCGCGTCTAAGGTAAGCGTACTAAAGTTAAGTCTTAGTCTGGCGTAATAGCTTTCCACTTCATGCACAGGCAGTGCCGCAGATAACTCCGCTTCTTCACTTGCTCTTAATGTTGTTCCACCGGTTATTGCACGATGAAAATTTTCTGTTTGGGCATTCCCATAAGGCGCTGCCGATCTTGCGCTATCTACCACCCCAAAATCTGCATGCACCGGCATAGATGAAATACCCAAGGTTAAAAATCCGAAGAATGCCCATTGCTGTTTTAGTTTCATACTGACTCCCTATCGCCGCCCTGCGGAAATTGATTGACCCTATCCCGCATATCTTTGCCGGGCTTAAAATGTACTGAATATTTCCCTTCTTTAGAAACATATTCACCGGTTTTAGGATTTCTTGCCATACGGGCCGCATGATACCGTATGGAGAAACTACCAAAACCCCGAATTTCTATGCGATGGCCTGCCCCTAGCGCCTCAGCCATCTGGTTAAATATATCCTTAACGATTTTTTCTGTATTTTTTTCAGCCAACTGCCCCTGATAGCTAGACACAATTTGGATCAGTTCCGATCGTGTCATATTAAAACTCCCTCTAACCTCTTTTTATTATATTACATCAGTATTTAAACTCTATCACGGTAAATTTTTATTTAAGCTAATAGTTAGTTTATACACAAACAAATTTTAGATAATATTTGAAATCTTCGTAAAAGAACTATACTATTAAATTATCTCGAGTCGTGCATGGATGCTATCGAACAAGGGGGAACGCGATGCTTACGGAATGGAAGCCAGATGACGTAGAAGTAGAAGATGTTGTTGTTTTAGAAGAAAGAGAAGAAATGGTTCTGGAAGAACCTTCAGACGATGAACCCGAGATTGATGCCATTGAAGCCGAAATTGTTAATGCTGAACCAGAAACGGAGTGGGAAGTGGCAGAATCAAAAGCCGCTTCAAAAGCTGCTCGGAAGCAGGAATCAGATCCCACTCAACTTTATCTTATTGAAATTGGCTCTTCACCTTTACTAACCGCCGAAGAAGAAGTTTTTTACGCACGTCGTGCACGTCTAGGTGAAGAACATGCACGAAACCATATGGTGAAATGCAATCTTCGATTAGTGGTTAAAATCGCGCGTCGTTATTTAAATCGAGGGCTGGCCTTGTTGGATTTGGTAGAAGAAGGCAATTTAGGTCTGATTCGTGCCGTTGAAAAATTCGATCCTGAACGCGGATTTCGTTTTTCTACTTATGCCACCTGGTGGATACGTCAGAATATCGAACGCGCCATTATGAACCAAACACGCACTATTCGTTTGCCCATCCACATCATTAAAGAGTTGAATGTATATTTACGTAAAGCACGTGAAATCACACAACAGCTTGATCACGAGCCCACTTTTGAGGACATCGCAAAAGCCTTATCTAAAGCGCCAGAAGATGTGAATCGATTGTTGCGACTCAATGAGCGAACGCTGTCGGTAGATACCCCTATGGGCGAAGATACCGATAAGCCACTGCTAGAAGCTTTAGCAGATCATAACACTGACGGTCCCGCTGAAATTCTAGAAAACTCAAATATGCAGGGTCAACTGGAAGACTGTCTTAGCATGTTAAACGAAAAGCAACGATCCATTTTATTGCGACGATTTGGATTACGTGGATTTGAAGAAGCTACATTGGAAGAAGTTGGCATTGAAGTGGGTCTAACGCGAGAACGCGTCCGTCAAATTCAAGTTGAGGCTTTAAAACTGCTTCGGTCCATTATGGAAGAACGTGGTATTCAGGCAGAAATCTTGTTTTGCTAATGATTCCGAGAGGGCGGTCATCAACCGCCCTCTTACGGGGGTAGGCTAGAACCCAAAAACTTCGCTAATAAAACCAGCAGCACTACCAAAATCAACACTACAATAAAACCTATAACGCCATATACCCACCATGATTGGCCTTCGGTAAAATCCCGTTCCCGCACCGCTATACTTTGTACACCAAACAATGCACCTAGCACGCTCAACAATATTTGCCATAGTCTAGGTCTCTGTTGTTCTTTAATAAATTTTCCTTTTTTGAGGATGTTTAATGACGCTTCTTAAATTGTAGTTTACAATAGTCTAGACGACCGGGAGGAGGAGGAACAAACTATGTCTAACGCTTTATTGCTTCAATTAGAAGTAAAATTAGAAGATATGATCGAAACCTTAGAAATTTTGCGATTGCAGGTTTCCGATCTTGAAGAAAAAAATGACGCGCTCAAAACTGAGAATGCCCTATTAAAGACTCGCCAGTCTCAATGGGAGCAAGACTTAAGCGGTTTGCTTAACAAATTAGAACATGTCAATCCAGATTCTATACAAGAAAGCAATCGCATAGAGCGTTTTGAAAGAGAGGCATTGGAAGATTTAGTTTAAGTTTAATTTCATATCAAACTTGGCAATGTATCCTGCCTTTATCAAGGCGGGCAGACTCTCTATAATCGCTTGTTCTTCGACTTTTCCTGCCAGAATTATCCGCAGCTCTTCTAAAGACCGCTTTCCATCAATGGCAGTTAATATCGTCCATTGAAGCGCGGTTAAGCGCTCGATCCTGATATCAAAACGCGAACGTCCCACAAAAAGATAAACGGCCCCTTCTGTTAAATCAACATGATCGTTCCCTGTAAAATCGACTTGATTGGTTTCCCAAATACGATCGACTGGAAAAGGCGAATGTATCAAAACACTGTTTCCTGGGCGATGAAAAATCAGATCGGCATATCGAGAACTGGGGATTAAAGTAAGTTTACCCCAATCAAATAGCCACTCGTCCGCACCGATTAAAATACAATGAATATGCCATTCTAAACGAATAATATCGATTAAATAGGGCAACTCTAAAACAAAGGGAGAATCGAGAAGAGCATCTGCCAAACCAAAGCCATAATCATTTAAGCTGGGGGAATAGGAAGGGCACTGTTCTACATAAGGATTCACCATCCGTCGAAAATACTGTTCACCGACTAATTTTTGGCAAACCGGATACGTATTAGCCAATGCCTTTAATAAGCCAGCGCGTCTATTATTAACATAAATGCTAAAAGGGTGCACTGTAGACAAATCCCGAGCATTTTTAAGCAAGCCTAGGAAAATGGGATCTAAGCGCTTGGCAGTTAAATTCGCACTAAAGTCCTGTTGTAAATCACGCAGTTGAAGCGCAGGAGATGATTTTGGGTGCATTAGTCTTCTTTCTTCAAAGTTCCGCCCAGCTTTTTGCACGTTCCTACAGGCACAAGTATCCACTCAGCAGGATCGTTATCTGTCGTAGCTTCCCCTCCACAGGAATGGACTATTGTTCCGCATTCATTCCTCCCTTTTTTAGCGATACCATAGCATTTCTCCATAGGCGCTTCTTCTTCCGCTAACACCTCCCCTACACCTGCCGCGATCCCTGTCGATAAAATAGCTGCTACTGCCAGTTGCGCCCATTGATTCCCTTGTTTCATTGCTACAGACCCCCTGTTCCACCTAAAAGAACTCTGCTACCCTACTTAACATGAGAGAAAATTCCTTGGCCGATCAAATAATTTACCGACTTGATAAGATCTTAAGCGCTTTACCAAAAAGTGTTCCCTCTATAAAAACCATAGCTCAATTATCTGAAAAAGATAAACCCTTACCCGACTCCTCGCCGGCCCCTTATCCAACACTGCGCCTAAATTCCTCTCCTGGCACGGAAGAAGCGAAGCTTTCTACGGCCGAGCAAGCGGCGTCCGCCGCCCTTATGCGCGTGAATCATAGCGGTGAAGTCTGTGCACAAGCCTTATACCTCGGTCAAGCCTTTGTTGCACGTGATAAAAAATTAGCTCAACAACTTTATGAAGCCGCCGAAGAAGAACGAACCCATTTGAAATGGTGTAAGCAGCGATTAATGGAGTTAAACGCAAAACCCAGCCTTTTAAACCCGGTTTGGGCATTTGGCTCTTTTGGGATTGGGGTGCTGGCCGGCCTTGCCGGGGATAAAATCAGTTTAGGGTTTTTGGCAGAAACTGAAAATCAAGTGACAAATCATTTAGAAAAACATTTAAATAAAATTGCACCACACGATACAAAAAGCATTGCTATCCTACAACAAATGCAGGAGGACGAAAAAAGGCACGCCACCCATGCGATTGCATTAGGTGGTGTGGTTCTACCGAAGCCCATTTGTAAAATGATGGCATTATGTTCGAAAATTATGACGACGGCTGCGAGGTATATGTAGGCCCTGCACATCTTCTTTTTAATTTTTCTGTTATAGCGGTTAAACCTTGTCCGGCTGTGTGCAAGGAAGCTTGTGCCGCCTTATAATTATTAAGCGCTACTCGGTAGTCTCCTAATAACTTTTTGCTTAAATGCCTTCTGGCACAAGCTTGTATTACTTTTGCCGCTTCTTCTCTTTGTTTTTCTTCTCTCATTTTTTTTTGAATGTCCTCTTGTGATGTTTTTGCTTCAGATTGCCTTTCTATTACTTCGCGGCCCTTCTGCTCTAATAATTTTACATTCATATTATTCTTACAATGCGCTGGATAGCTCAATAATAAAATTTGGCTTTGACTCAGTAGCTCCGGTATTTGTATAAGACGATCGTAATCGATATGAATTGCATCTACTTCTGACAGACTTTCAATACCTTTCTTTAAAAAATGCACTTTCTCTGCCGCTTTCCCATCTGTTAGGATACGAGTTGACTGCATTTCGTCTTTTGCAGCCAATAATTCTTTCTTCAAAGCGACATTATCAAAACGCGAACTCAATAAAGGCATTAAAGCTCTACCCTTGGAGTCAGAAATCTTTGCCTGGTGCATCAACACCCACCCACTTCCATTTGCATTTTCTTTTAATACGCAGGCATTCGCTTTCTGTAATAAATTAGCGCTTCTAGATAAATTGTGAATATAACGCGGTGTAAAATCAAATACTGTATGTAAGCGCATCGCATGTAAGGAAAATTTCTTATAATGCTTCGCCATTTGTTTTAAAGTTCTTTCATAATCGGGTACTGTCAGAGCAATCTGACCGGGAGCGATCGCTTCCTTATGCATTATACGCAATATATCCGGGAATTTATTAACAGCTTTAGCGCCTTGTGTATAAGGGACTTTTATCACTTTACCCGGAAAATACTCGTTTAATTCTTTGCTGAAATGATCATGTAACATTGGCGGCACTAATACCGCTATTATTTCTTGCTTCGTAAAAGTGTGGTTTGTTTTTATCTCTGTTACTTGGGAGATAGTTTTTTTAGGGGCTAAATCTAAAGAGCGCTCTCTTGCGCGCGAAAAACCATCATGATTAAAAGGGGCTGCTCCAGCAACTAGCGGTTCGTAGTAGACATTCATCGTCGCACCTGCACCTTCCGTAACGGGTGTAGGAACACCTTTTTTCGTTGGCGGATCTAAAACAAATACGATATTCGTACTAAGCCTGGATTCAGTTTCTTGAGCAAAAAGAAAGTTATTGTTTGGAAAACTAAATGGGAAGGTTCTTTCCATGCTAATGCCAAATACACCGGTATATTCTTCCCAAATTGCCTCGTGTATAGCATCTTCTTCCGTTACCGAAGAAGAACACGCGGTTAAATCTAAATAATTTACACAGACATTTTTTTGCGTTTCTTCACCACCCAACACAAAATTAGGGGTATAGCTTTGCGTATTAATTTTTCCTAATGGCACTATACCCAATTGATTTATTGAATCAAGCGCTTTTTTAATTTGGATTCTTTGGAAATCAGCGATTTTTTGTGTAACATCTAATATAGTTGTAGTCATTGTATATCTCCTAAAATATAATAATAATGCAAGTAGAGTAGCATATAATAAATTTTATGAGAAATACAAGACGCTCTAGCGGAAGGAAGATGTATTATGAAAAAAATAATGCACTTTTATATTGATGTAAGTACATACATTCTTAGCTTCATAACGCAAGGCGGTCGTAGATTAACAACCCTCTAAACGCGATATTTTGCCATTATCGGATATTTCTTTAGCAATATCTGGCTTACCACAATACTTAACTTCTGCATCACCTGAAACGTCGACCGATAATTTACCCGATATATTGGTTTTAGCAACACTCGATCCATTAATAGAAACTGTCGCCGTGTCTCCCGCAAGTTTAGTGCCATCGAAGTCCCCTGCGCCATGAATTTCAATAACTTGGGCATCGGCAACACCCTTCGCTTCAACCTTTGCGCCGCCTTCAACTTTAGCTATCAATTGTTTTACATTGATATTGATATGGGCTTCACTCCCGAATCCGCTCATCGAAAGTTTCAGAGCATCCGTTTGAAGCCCGTTCGGAATAAAAACATTCGTTAAACCGGTTGCTGTAATGCTATTCACTGTTTTAATATTTAAATAATATTTGATATTAGCTTTTAGATGTTTTGAAGCATCCGTAAGATCAATATATAAAGTTTTGTCTTTAACGCTGACTTTAATTAATGGTAAAAGCGCTTCCTCCGCCTCCATCGTAAAGTTTTCTTGATCGGTTTGTTTAATATATAAATTGCCAACACCAGACAAATGAATCGTATCGAAATGCGGCAGATCTTGTTTTTTAGGAATGGTTTTTGTTGCGGAGCCATCTGCTTTTGCATCGTCTGTCTTTTTCGCTGCATCATCTGCAAACAAAGGCGCTTGCACAAAGCATAATAAAAGAACTAGGCAAACTAAAATCCTTTTTTTCATTATTGTCTCCTTATTGGCCTTTATCTATAACGACGGCACCCTCCCCCGCGTTAAACGGGGGAGGGTAACGAAATAGAGACGATATTACATCATATCGCCCATGCCACCCATTCCGCCCATACCACCCATGCCGCCGCCCATACCAGCAGCACCTTCTTTCTCAGACTTTGGTGCTTCTGAGATAGTGCATTCCGTGGTAATTAATAGGCCCGCAATGGAAGCTGCTTGTTGTAAAGCAGTACGTGTAACCTTAGTAGGATCCAAAATACCCATCTTTACCATATCACCGTATTCGCCAGACGCCGCATTGTAACCAAAGTTACCGGATTCTGATTTAACGCGTTCGATAACGACAGCGGGTTCGCCACCTGCGTTTGCAACGATTTGGCGTAAAGGTGCTTCTAGCGCTCTAATGATAATCGCAATACCATGATTTTGATCTTCATTATCACCTTTTAATTTCAGCAACATCGGCAAAGTGCGCACTAAAGCTACCCCACCGCCAGGTACAACACCTTCTTCAACAGCGGCACGTGTTGCATGCAGTGCATCTTCTACACGTGCTTTTTTCTCTTTCATTTCCACTTCAGAGCCTGCACCTATCTTAATAACAGCAACGCCACCAGACAATTTAGCGATTCGCTCTTGCAACTTCTCGCGATCGTAATCAGAAGTAGTATCTTCTATTTGCTGACGTAATTGTTTGATACGTGATTCAATACCTGTGCTCTTACCGCTACCATCAATAATAGTTGTATTTTCTTTCGTAACAACAATACTCTTGGCAGAACCCAGATCTTCGATTGTCGTGGCTTCCATCGTTAAGCCGATTTCTTCTGAAATGACTTTAGCACTGGTCAAAATAGCAATGTCTTCCAACATAGCTTTACGACGATCACCAAAACCAGGCGCTTTAACCGCACAGACTTTAACGATGCCACGCATATTATTCACAACCAATGTTGCTAATGCCTCGCCTTCTACATCTTCAGCAATAATAAATAAAGCACGACCTGATTTCGCAGTTGCTTCCAATACAGGTAGCAATTCACGAATGTTGCTAATTTTCTTATCCACTAATAAAATGTAGGGGTTTTCTAATTCGCAGGTCATGTTTTCTTGCTTATTCACAAAATAAGGAGAGATATAACCGCGATCAAATTGCATACCTTCAACGACATCTAATTCGTCATTAAAGCTTGGGCCTTCTTGAACCGTAATAACGCCTTCTTTACCCACTTTTTCCATAGCATCAGCAATAATCTTACCAATTGCTTCATCAGAATTAGCAGAAATAGAACCCACTTGTGCAATCGCTTTGCTATCTTTGCAAGGCACAGAAAACTTTTTAAGTTCTGCAACCACTGCGCCCGTTGCTTTATCAATCCCACGTTTAAGATCCATCGGATTAACGCCCGCAGCAACTAATTTTTGCCCTTCTTTCACAATAGCTTCCGCTAATACCGTTGCCGTTGTTGTGCCATCACCCGCTACATCGGATGTTTTAGAAGCGACTTCTTTAACCATCTGGGCGCCCATATTGGCAATCGGATCTTCAAGTTCAATTTCTTTGGCAACCGTTACACCGTCTTTTGTCACGAGCGGGGCGCCAAAAGATTTTTGAATAATGGCGTTTCGACCACGAGGTCCAAGGGTTACTTTAACCGCACTGGCTAATACCGACACACCTTGTAACAAACGCTGACGCGCATCTCCACTAAAATTTAATACCTTAGCAGCCATATTATTTACTCCTCTGTATACAATTGTTTATTGTTCAAAAATGCACCCTTGTGCATAAATCTCTAGCCTTCGATAACACCCATAATGTCTTCTTCACGCATAACCAAGAGATCTTTACCATTTACTTTTACTTCAGTACCAGAATACTTACCGAATAGCACTTTATCGCCCACTTTCACGTCGAGCTTCCGCAAAACACCATTTTCATATTTCCCTGCCCCAACAGCAACCGCTTTACCAAACTGAGGCTTATCGCCTACCGTGTCAGGAATAACAATGCCTGAATCCGTTTTGCGTTCTTCTAGACGCTCTATGATCACGCGATCGTGTAAGGGACGAACATTCATATCGCTCATTTTTCTCTTCCTCCGATTCAATGTTAAAAAAAGTTAGTGGTTCAACGAACCCATCTGGATCGGCATAGACATCGATCCCTCACAGGTATATGGGGCTTAGCCCCCAAAAATCAAGGGGCAGTACGGCAGTATATCAGATTTAACACATTTCAAAAGGCACCCTTTTAGCTAGCCTGGTTAATAATTCATATGCACTCGTCCCCGCTGCGGCTGCAACCCTTTCGACCGGCAAATCAGGCCCCCATAATTGAACAGGATCGCCAATTTTTGCTTCAGGCTGGCTCCCTAAATCGACCGTTAGCATATCCATCGAAACTCGGCCCACTAAAGGCACTATATGCCCATTCACCAATAAGGGTGTCCCGGTTGGCATCGAACGGGGATACCCATCGCCATAACCCGCTGCCACCACACCGATTCGGGTGTCCTTTTTACAAACATATTCCCCCCCATACCCAACCGCTTCTCCCGCCTTCAGCGATTGAATGGCAATGAGCTCGGATTGGAGGGTCATCACGGCGGTGAGATCTTCATCTCGCCCAACGCGACCCGGGTACGGCGATACGCCAAAGAGTAAAATGCCAGGACGTACCCAATCAGCATGGGAGGCTGGCATCCCTAAAATTGCTGCAGAATTGGCAAGACTTTTTTCGCCCGGTAACGCTTTAACCGTCTGAAAAAATCGATCGATTTGAGCTGTAGTCCCCACATTATCCATTTCTTCCGAACTGGCAAAATGTGTGATAAAACCTTGATGTTTTACAAGTGGACATTGATTTAACATTTCAAAAACAGTGTGAACTTGATCACACTGAAAACCCAAACGATTCATACCCGTGTTAATCTTAATCCAAACCGGTATTGCGTTATCTGAGCGCGTCTCAAAAATTTTGAGATCATTCACTTGTCCTTCGTGATGAATAGCCAGTTCTAAATTTAATTCAAGAATTAAGGGCAATTCTGATGGCGCATCATAAAAACCACTCATCAGTACAACGCGGTTTTTAACCCCTGCTTCACGCAATGCCACGGCTTCTTCAAGGCAAGCCACACCAAAAGCATCGGCATCTTTTAAAGCCGATACCACGTTTACAAGACCATGGCCATAACCATCTGCTTTCACCATGGCCATTATTTTTTGATGCGGAACACGTGCGCGGATTTTTGCT
>DATLWY010000044.1:0-2410 GCA_035576045.1 Gammaproteobacteria bacterium
GATGCTTGTGCGACGTTAGAGGCATTTACTGCTGAAACTATTGTGAATAGTTTGGACTTGCTGGCGTTAATCGATGTGGCGGATTTATCACCACTAAAGAGCCACATACAGCCCCCAAAACTTTGGGTATTAGCCGGTGGCGGGTGGCATAACCCTGTTATTTTAAAAGCGCTTAAGGAGCGCTTGCATCTCAAACTGGGCAAAGATGTGGAAATATTAACCGCTGACGAAATGGGCTGGAGCAGTCAAGCAATGGAAGCGCAAATTTTTGCCTATTTTGCGGTACGCAGTTTACAAAATAAACCGCTCAGTGTACCCGGTACGACAGGGGTGCCGGAACCTACTTCGGGTGGCCGTGCTTACTATCCGCATACGACACCCTAACCGTAGCCAATTAAAACGCAACTTTATAAATAAAACTATAATAAGGTGTTTTCAATATTTCTTTACATCACAAATAACTCATCCTTTATTTTCACTTTCTGGAAGCTCGGATTTAATGAAATTTTAAAATATTTGGACGAGCATAACGATATAAATTAAACGCTTCCAATCATTAAAAAATACAGAAGAATTCAAGGCAGTTATAAATAACTATAATAACGCTAGCATGATTTAGTGTATATTCAATAAACCTAATATACCGCATCATAATTAACAATTTTACACTTCAATATGCGTGTATATGCTAGAGAATTAAAGTGTATATTCTCCTATATTTATAGGGTATTTTGAATATATTTTTGAAAAATATGAGTAATGCGTGATACTATTCGTACGATTCAAAGAATTAAATATTTACAAATAAAAAAATTAAATATTTACAAAAATATAGAATAGGAGAATTGACGATATGTTTTCTACTAGCGCTTGCGCAGGCCTTTTTACGTCCATAGCTTCTAAACCTGATCACGAGATTAAACTTGAGTGCGAAAGTTTCAAACAAACTCCTAAAAAAAGGAGAAAGCCCTTTAATCCCTATGGTCGCATGCGCGAACCTGGAGATGACGGAGTAGCCGCCGTAGTGGTTAACGAGACAAATGGGGCACTCGTATTTTCTCAATATCAAACATCTGCTTTACTAGAAAATCCAGAATTGTTTAGGCCCCTTATTATTGAGCAAAGCTCTTCTACCTTAACTTCGCCTACTAAAACACCATTTGGCGATGTACACTTGGACGTGCGTTCTCCAGGCGGAAGAAGATATAATTCTAGGCGTTTTTACACAATGGAAAAGGGTGCGACTTTGCTTTTTTCCCCTGCAAAAAATATGAAAGGTGAAGATCGTGAGATTGAGATTGTTCGAAACACAACAAATTTAAACCCAATGATTTCATCAACTGCTCTCGATGAACTAAATTATAATGAGATGCCCGTTTTTGAGAATGCGGAAGGGTATGTTAAAGGAAAAGGGCAAGTTTATACCATACCATCAAGCAAAGCACACGAGAGATCCCAGCTTACAAGTAATAAAAAAGTTTGGAACTACGAAAGTGCTGAAGAAACCATGCTTGATTTTATTGAAAAAAACAAAGGCAGTTATGATGCAAAACAACTGGAGATTTTGAAGAAATTAGCCACACTTTTTAAATTAGAATGGGTGCATCTTTTAGGGGTAGGTTTATCGTCTAAAGAATTCAATCCTCAAACACAAGAGAATATGGGTGCAGGGTTCAAGGTACTTAATACTTGGATGATGGTATTAGAGGATTTAGCTGCTTATTTTTCTTTTAATGGTTTTGGTGTTGTTACAGTAAAGCCGGAATTTATAATGCTAAAAGATAGTGAAATTATAGAAAAAATTTATTATTCAGTTACGATTAAAAAGGGCGATAAGACGGTCGAATTTTCTGCGACAAAGCCAGCTTTAGCATTACCTAACCGAACAAATTTTCCTTCTACTACGGATAAAAATTTGCTGAGAGAGATAGCAAGGGCATTGCTAAATGATATAGAGCCGACAAAAACAGATAGTTTTGTTTTACCTCAACAACCTGGATCCTTTGGCTTCATGGGAATTTTCCGCAGCTTGGTATCCGCCTCTCTCAAAAAATGTGATTATTTGGGATGGCGAAGCAGAATCTTGGGTTATTAATCGGAGGCCGAACTAAAATTGTCAAATGCGAAGGACCAACCTTATAATAAGCTTTCCTCTTTTTAAGAGCCTAAGCGAGCTTTGGTTATGATAAAAATACTGGTTTTAGGGCCAGCCTGGGTTGGAGATATGGTGATGGCACAGTCTTTATTTAAAGCTGTGTTAGAATGTTCCAGCTCAAAAGTCCTGATTGATGTGTTAGCTCCAAGCTATACATTACCCTTATTACAACGCATGCCTGAAATTCATGAAGCGTTAGCTATGCCCTCAATTCAGCACGGGAAATTGGCACTTGGGAAGCGTTATAAAGCAGGA
>DATLWY010000045.1:0-1894 GCA_035576045.1 Gammaproteobacteria bacterium
CGCCAACTTCTATCGATAAATAATCATTAATAAAAATAGTTCTTTGAAACCGTTCATAGTCGATACAGTATTGGATATCGTCGGGGACATCAGACAAATAAATCTCATCAAAAAGATGATCGGCATAATCGGATTCGCTTTGGTATTCTCCTACGTAATATTTTTCTAATGTTTCTTGAACATATTTTAAGTCGCCCCCATAATAAGCTAGCAATGCCGCGCCTAGCTCGCCCTGCTCTACAATAAATCGCGCTTTCTCGTGGATTTCTTCGATGCTTTCATTTTCATCTATGAATAAATCGCCAAAGCCGCTATAACCGTGTACGGCGACTTCTTCCGCATTTTTCATTGGGCTTTTAGCCAATAGCTGGCTAATCTGGCTTTGAAGCTCCTCTAGTGGTTGCGTGGCATCGAGCCACGCACCGTGATGGAGGCCGTTAGCATAAGAAGATAGACAGCTAATATAAATTTCGGGTCGGTCTTCGTTGTCTAACAACAAAGCGGTATTGTTTAAATAATTTGTCATGATTAAAACTCCTTTTAAATAAAAATGAATAGTAATTGTGCGCCTCAGCGCTAAGGCATGCGGTGTCCCCATGCCTACGCCTCTTTCCTTAATACTGCCTAAAAACGTGACAGCGTCCGTTAACATCTAAAGAAAAGTAGTCATTATTAAAAATATCTCTTTCGAATTTCTCATAATCGATATACCACTGTGCGTGCTTTGGGATATCGTGCAAATAAAGTTCATCAAAAAGGTGAATTGCGTAATCTAACTCGCTTTTATATTCGTTCTCGTAATATTCTGCTAATACTTTTTTTGCGTCTTCCAGACGACCGTCGTAATAATTCAGTACTTCTGCTCCTAACTCTCCATGTTCTACAATAAACAGTGCTTTTTCTTGGACTTCCTCAATGCTCTCATCCTGTTCTATGTGCACAGAACCGAATCCCCTACAATCGTGTATGGCAAATTCTTCAGCGTTTGGCATGGGGCTTTTAACCAACAACTGCTTAATTTGTGCTTTGATATCCTCCACCTCTTGCGTCGCATCTATCCACTCACCGTATGAGATGGCGTTATTATAAGAAGCTAAGCACGCAACATAAATTTGGGGTTTATCTTCGCTTAAAGCGATGTTGTTTAAATGATTTGACATGAGAAAAACTCCTAAAGAAAAATTAAAGATAAAAACTGTATGACGGCATCAAGAAACAACCATCAAAGTTGTACAACTTGAGTACCGTATTTTTCTCTTACTTTTTCCATCGGAGTGGGTGGGCGTTTGCTCCCAGATAAACGAGGCGTATTTTTGTTAGGGCAAAAATACCAAGCCCCTTTTTGATAAGACCATTTAAAATTGGCGGCTTGTAATTGTGCTTGGTGTGAAGCATCGGCCTTAAAAATCCAAAGCCAATTACCGCACAGTTCAACTTTAAGGTTTAGCCCTTCAATTGCTTTTAAAGCTGATTGAATGACATTTAATTCTAAGGGGTTATTTTTAGCGGGTTGATGATGCGGTGAGGCATCGGACTTGCAAGAAGGATTTAAATTGCGTACACTACTTTTTACC
Organism: Gammaproteobacteria bacterium; assembly: GCA_035576045.1. Classification (GTDB taxonomy): domain Bacteria; phylum Pseudomonadota; class Gammaproteobacteria; order UBA6186; family Azoamicaceae; genus CADEGZ01. The sequence continues at coordinate 1,575 of DATLWY010000045.1, forward strand.
ATTGTCTTGGACTCCGTAATAGTCTGAGCGTGGAGGGAGGTACCGGTGTTATAGCACTTGTACTTCCCGTTTCACTTTTTATTTAAAAGCTTATAATTATTATAACAAATCTCAGCAAAAATGCAATAGTTTTTTCACTTTTTTTGCACTTTTTTATTATTTTTTCCTGTATTTTTCAGAAAATTTAACTTTGTCGCAAGATTTTTTTAACTCACTTTTCTTTATGTATTTTAATCCAATCGCGATCGTTTTTTAAAATATATTGTGCCGCCTCCGAGAAAAAATTGTCTATGGTTTTAATCTCAAAAGCTTCGCAATAC
>DATLWY010000046.1:0-7691 GCA_035576045.1 Gammaproteobacteria bacterium
CTATTTGGACAATGCCGCAACGACTCAAAAGCCCCAATGTGTTCTAGATACTTTAAACCAATACTACTCAGAAATGAATGCCAATATTCACCGCGGTGTACACCAATTAAGCACGATAGCAACACAAGCCTTTGAAAGTGCCCGTACGAGTGTCCAAAAATTTATCAACGCTAAACAGGCCAAAGAATGTATTTTTGTACGAGGTGCCACAGAAGCGATTAATCTAGTTGCGGCCAGTTTTGGCGGAAAATTTGTGAACAGCGGAGACGAAATTCTGGTTTCTGCCATGGAACATCATTCTAATATTGTTCCTTGGCAAATGTTATGCCAAGCTAAGGGCGCACATCTTAAAGTGATACCGATGAATGAACGGGGTGAATTGAAATTAGAAACACTCGAACAGCTGCTCAGTAAAAAAACAAAACTTTTGGCAATTACACACGCTTCAAATGCTTTAGGAACCCTCAACCCCCTGAAAGAAATTATTCAAAGCGCTCATGCACATCATATTCCTGTTTTAGTAGATGGGGCGCAATCGGCACCCCATCTTAAAATTGATGTGCAAGCCTTAGATTGCGATTTTTTTACTTTTTCAAGCCATAAAACTTATGGGCCTACCGGTGTAGGGGTATTATATGGAAAAGCACATTTGCTAGAAGCCATGCCTCCGTATCAAGGCGGTGGCGACATGATTTTACAGGTCAGCTTTGAAAAATCGACTTACAATGAAATTCCTTTTAAATTTGAAGCGGGAACCCCCGCTATTGCTGAAGCCATTGCCCTTGGCAGCGCACTAGAATATCTAGAACGCTTGGGATGGGATTTTATAACGAAACACGAAAAAACTCTATTAGGGGATGCAACCGAAAAGCTATCTTCTTTTCCGGGTTTAAAAATCATCGGGACTGCAAAAGAAAAAGTGGGTGTCATTTCTTTTACGCTAGATGGCGTACACCCACATGACATTGGCAGCATTCTTGATCAATTTGGAATTGCGATACGTGCAGGCCATCATTGTGCAATGCCGATTATGGATTTTTTCAATGTTCCGGCTACCGCTAGGGTATCGTTCGGCATATACAATACGCTTGATGATATTGACAAGCTAATAATGGGTTTACACGAAGTCAGGCGAATATTTAAATGCAACTAGAGGCTTTATACCAAGAATTAATTATTGAGCATGGCACGCAGCCTCGAAATTTCTGCGCGCTGGATAACGCCAATGGCACAGCCCAAGGATTTAATCCGTTATGCGGCGATAAAGTGCAAATTTATTTAAACATTGAAAATGGGGTGATTCAAAATGCAACTTTTACAGGCTCAGGTTGCGCTATTTCTACCGCCTCCGCTTCTTTAATGACAGAAGCCTTAATTGGCAAAACTCTTGAAGCCGTAATGAATCTATCAACCTGCTTTAAAAATTTACTCACTGAAGAATGCGCATCGTTCGAAGCAGAAACAGATGAACGGCATCTCACGCTCGGAAAATTAGCGGCATTTTCTGGTGTAAAAGCATTTCCTGCACGCGTAAAATGTGCCACCCTGCCTTGGCATACTTTGCAAGCGGCCATTCAACAAGTCCCTAACCCTGTATCAACGGAAACACCATGAGCGACTTCACAATGCCCTCACTCGAAGAACGTGTCATCGAAAATTTAAAAGGCATTTTTGACCCCGAAATTCCCGTTAATATCTATGATTTGGGACTCATCTATAAAATAGTGGCTGATGAAGAATCTGGAGATGTCAAAATCGATATGACATTGACCTCTCCTAACTGCCCTGTTGCCCAAACTTTTCCCCAAACGGTACAAGACAGTATTTTGAAAGTCAGTGGGGTCTCTGGCGTTGCGGTCGAATTGGTTTGGGATCCGCCTTGGGATAAAGACAGGATGTCAGAAATAGCTAAATTAGAACTTAATATGTTCTAACCACCCATCCCAACAACTAAAGACTCTGAGGAATCGATTGATTTTTCTGCCGCTATTTCTTGCAAGTTTTCTTTTTCCATGCCTTCGATCATCTCGCGCACCCGTTTTAATTTTTCTTTAAATTGAAATTCTTGGTGAACAGCAAAAACCCTGTTTTTCTCCGATTCGTATATCCCTTTAAAATAATCGGCACGTCCGCGCACTCGGTAAAATAAATTAATCAAAACTTTCGCATTCTCTACAAACATTTCAAAACCTTGAAGTGGCTTACCGTTAGCACTAAAATTCCGGGGAATGGCTTTTTCTAAATTCTCATCTATCTCACTCACCTTATCTTCTATCTTGTGGATCTCTTCTTCATAAGGAAGCGCATCTAGTCTAATACGTAAATCATCGAGTACATTGGTATAGAATCTCAGATTTGTTTGATACTGCCTCAACCAACGCTGATAAGCGGCTTCTGTTAGATATTCGGCCATGTTGATTCCTCCGGCTCATCATCCTTAGATGCCTACTTAATTTTAGGCCATGGGTTGCTTTCGTACAATAGGCCTAATAGAATAATCAGTAGTGTTCAATTAGATAACCCACTTAAATTAGGATAATATATGCGCGTTTCTAAACTTTTAATGGCAACCCTGAAAGAATCTCCCAATGACGCGGAAATTGTTAGCCATAAGCTAATGCTGCGCGCGGGTCTTATTCGAAAACTCGCTTCGGGCTTATATACTTGGTTGCCGCTCGGTCTTCGTGTGGTACGTCGTATAGAATGCATTATACGAGAAGAAATGGATCGCATTGGTGCCCAAGAGATCCTCATGCCTACCGTGCAACCTGCAGAGCTCTGGCAAGAAACAGAACGTTGGGAACAATACGGGCCACATCTTTTAAAAATGGTGGATCGCCATAAACGCGCCTTTTGCTTTGGCCCTACACATGAAGAGGTCATTACCGACTTGATGCGACGCGAATTAAAAAGCTATAAACAATTACCACTATCGCTCTATCAAATTCAAGTGAAATTCAGAGATGAAATTCGTCCTCGCTTTGGTGTTATGCGTGCGCGCGAGTTTTTAATGAAAGATGCTTATTCTTTTCATATTGACAAAGCCTCTCTACAAAACACTTATCAACAATTTTTTGATGCTTACACGAGGATTTTTACGCGTTTGGGACTTACCTTTCGCGCTGTTTTAGCTGATACAGGCAATATTGGCGGGAGTGTTTCACATGAATTTCACGTCTTAGCATTAGCGGGCGAAGATCTTCTCGCTTATAGTGATGAAAGCGACTACGCCGCAAATGTAGAACTGGCACAATCGCTACTACCTTCAGAAAATTCTGAAAAATCTTCGGAAACCTTACAATTTGTAACCACCCCAGGCATAAAATCGGTGGATGCACAGGCAACGCATCTTAGGATTGAAACCAAGAAAATCTTAAAAACGCTTTTAGTGCGAGGTAAGAGCGAACAACATCCTATCGTAGCGCTCTTAGTGCGAGGCGATCATGAATTAAATCCCATTAAAGCGGAAAAGCATGCTTTAGTGGCATCACCCTTTCAAATGGTCAGCGTAGAAGAAGTGCAAAATTTAGCGCACTGTGGGCCTGGATTTGTAGGGCCTAAAGAACTGAACATTCCACTGATTGCCGATCCGGCTGTGATAACCATGACTAATTTTATTTGCGGTGCCAATAAAGACGGTACCCATTACGCAGGGTTTAATTGGGGGCGTGATTGCCCAGAGCCTGAAGCAGCTGATTTACGCACTGTGCAGGAAGGTGACTTAAGTCCCGATGGTAAGGGCACTTTAAAGCTCATTCGCGGTATTGAAGTCGGGCATATTTTTCAACTCGGCGAGAAATACACTCAAGCCATGAATGCAACTATTTTAGATGAGTCAGGGCAATCTAAGACCCTAATGATGGGATGTTATGGTATCGGGGTAACCCGTATTGTTGCAGCCGCCATCGAACAACATCACGATGATAAAGGTATTATTTGGCCAGCACCCATGGCACCCTTTCAAGTTATTTTGATTCCGATTGGTTTGTTGACTTCTGCTGCTGTGAAAACCGCCACTGAAACACTTTATCAAGAACTCAGAGACGCAGGTATCGATGTCTTATTGGATGATCGTGAAGAACGTCCAGGCGTTATGTTTGCCGATGCAGAATTAATTGGCATTCCGCATCGGATTGTTATCAGCGAGAAAAATCTTACCGCGGGCAATTTGGAATATAAAGGAAGGCGGGATGCAACCGCTCGCCTGGTTCCTGAAGGAGAGATAATGCAATTTCTGAACACAATGCTAAGCTAACATTTGCTGGCTTTACAAATGCGTGTCTGATCAAAAGGTTGGTGCACTTAGCGTGTAGGTGAAGCTTCTGCGCTTATCTATAAACAACCAAAGCACCAGCACCATAACCATTCCTTTCATTCCTTTTAGCATTTCGATGTTCTTTATTATAGTGTTGCTTCCACTGCTTCCATTGCTCCCGGGCGAGATGATCCTGATAAGATTTCATCCAACTTAAAGGTTTATTTGCCGAAACGTCCAGCACTTGGCTACGCAACGTGGCATAAGCCTCTTCTTGCAAAGCAAATCTTTCGGCAAGTCCACTTCCTAAATTGCCATTTTCAAAGGCCTTAAAGATACCTTTATTATTCATCCTTTTAATGGTAAACCCACTTTCTTGAAGCAGGTTCAATAATCCGTATTTTCCACCCAGGTGGTCGGAGCCGAAAAAAATAACGACTGGCTCTTGCGCTCTTTGATGTAGCTCTAATATTTTTGGCAACCATTTATAGTTTCTTTCACCCAACTCAGCAAATATTTTATCTTCATCTTCGGATAATTCCAGATTACCTTCTAAATATTCTTTACATGCAGAATCGAAGGTTTCCAATTCTTTGATAAATCCATGCTGTACAAAGGAATTTAGCGCTCCTTCATAAATTTTTAATATTGATTCATATGTTTTCAATCTATCTTTATTTAAATCTTGGCCTTTCTTAAGTTTTCTCATTTCTTTTATTATAGATTTTATTTCTTTATAAGTGTTTTCTATCCAATCAATGCTTTCTCCATATACAGTTAAATTTGTTTCTTCCTGATCGAAATCTAAAGTATAGATAGGTTTTTTATTTTCATTAAAAAAATCTGTTATATAAGCATCCATGCCTAACTGCTGAAGGGCAGCAGTGTTTAATATTGCTAGCGCCTTAAAGGATAAATTTTTAAATTCCAGATTTTTTAGAAGTTTCAAACAAAAATCTACAAAGTTTTGCGGCAAATTAACAGACCAAACAGGTTCCTCTTCTAATCGGTACAGTTCTGGGTCTTGACTCATGCCACCCCACTCATTCCCAACTTCGCCAGCTCCACAACTGGCTCCTTTAATTATTTTCTGGCATTCCGGATGAAGTATACTGAATGGCGCTGTGTGATCAGTGCCTAATAAATATGAAATTCTATTATCTCTTTCTATTCTAAAAAACATAGGATTTTCATTTGTAGTGGTTTCTTCAATTTCTTTTTTATCATAAATTTCAGCTAAAGATTCATTTAAGCTAATCATTATATTTGTCTCCAATAATTTTCTAGTTTTCCTAATTTTCTAAGCTTATTAAACAGGTCATAAAGTGCTTTGTCAAATACCGTTCGCCTCTTCAGTGTGGTTGCACCTACACGGAGTAATTCCAATAATGTTTGTAAGTTGTTAGCTTATAATTTCTTTTACATATCAACCTTTCGATTTTCCATGGAATTGAACTGATTTTTTGTACAGATTTTTTTTCGCTATACAGCTCACTGAATTTTATGATACACTTTTGTTTTCCCACATAAAAGAAGAGGTCACTCGATGTTTTTAACCATCGTTCTATATGCCTTATTTGCAAGCTTGTTTGGCTTAAGTAAAGATACCTTAAACTATAGTGAACCTTTCTTTCTGATCGGATCGCGCATGTTATTTGCGGGTCTCCTCTTATTAGCGCATCAATTTTTTTATAACCGCAAAGCCTTTCAAATCAAGCTTTCGCATGTCAAATCCCTATTGTTACTGAGCTTTTTCTGTATTTACCTTACGAATACTGCCGAAATTTGGGGGATCCAGCATATGATCTCCGCAAAAGCGTGCTTAATTTATAGCCTTTCCCCTTTTATTGCCGCCGTAGTTGCCTACATCGTTTTAAAAGAGACTTTATCCAAAAAGAAATGGATTGGACTTTTGATTGGCTTTACCGGGCTTATTCCTATTTTAATGACACAATCCTCAGAAGTCGCATCAAACGAAACCGGATTTTTTTCATTGGTGAATATTGCTGTCCTTGTCTCCGTTTTCGGCACCATTTGTAGCGTTTATGGTTGGACTTTATTAAAGAAAGTCGTTAGCGAATATAACTATACGCCACTCATGGCCAATGGCATTAGCATGACAATTGGTGGCGCAATGGCATTAATGCATTCCTATGTCGCTGGCGAAGCTTGGAACCCCATTCCTGTGACCGATTTTGGCCCTTTCCTCCAAAACAGTTTACTGATGTGTTTAATTTCCAATATCGTGTGTTATAACTTATACGGGCATTTACTCAAACGTTATACGGCAACTTTTATGTCGTTCGCGGGATTAATTACACCCTTCTTTGCTTCCTTTTTCGGTTGGTATTTCTTAGAAGAAACCATTAGTTGGCATTATTTTGCTTCAATCATCGTGTTTTCTATCGGTTTAACCATTTTTTACCAAGAAGAACTTCACCGCGAAAAATTGTTTGTGACCACAGATATGGTATAGGGTTACAAAAACGGGCAAATATCAAAACAAAAATTTGAATTTAAGCGAAGCAGAATGACTTTTAAAAGAGCTTTTCTTTTCTAAATCGTAACCACCGCTTAACGTAAAACTATCCGAAATCAAAGCAGTAACGCTTGCGCCTAGACTAACGCCGTGTTTCGGTGGAACAACGGTTTTTGAATCAAACGAACCCCCACCCTCTAAAAATCGTGAGGTAAGAGTCACCTGCGGATTCTTAACATCTACGATATAGAAAGTGTGAAACTCTGGAAAAAAAGTGCCTTCTAGCCTTTTCTCTGCTATTTTCCCGCCCAAGTTTACACGAACCGTATTGGTTCGCATCGCGCTTAAATGTTGATTTAAAGTACCCGCATCTTTTTCTATATATTGACCGACATTTAGGTGCATATATTGTACTGCCACTATGGGAGAAATGTTTATTTGATGAAAAGGAATCGCAAACCCCGTTTTAATTTTAGCCCCACATTGAAAACCGGTATAACGCGATGTTGCGGTTATTCCCATAAAATTAACATTGCGCTTGGCATGATAATTATTAATGCCTGCAGACAAGACAGCATCTAAGAATAAACGCCCGTAAGTGGCGCTACCATAAGCCATACCTTGCGCACTGCCAATCGTTGTGTGACTTCCCGTATTGTTGGATTGTCTCACCACGGAATTTGCATAGCTCGCACCTAAGCCAGCGCGGAAATGGTCTAAAATAGGCGCATCTCCTAAAAATCCAAAACCCGCGGTAATAGCCTTATAACCTGAGAGTCCCTCTATAGAAGATTGTTTCGTGGAATTTCCAAATATAATAGGACCATAAGAACCCTGATCTTCCATCACATCCCCGGCTGCATACCCGGTGCCGATGTAACCTGTTCGGGCCAACACTCCCCCTGTACGCACGGCGTCCAATCTCGAAAAAACTTCTTTTGAACCACCCGACTCTTG
>DATLWY010000047.1:0-7523 GCA_035576045.1 Gammaproteobacteria bacterium
AGTAATACTAAGGCTGCAAAACAGTATTTTGAAGTTAGCATTAGATAAATTGCGGGATAAGCCATCCAAAAATTTTATTTTACATATTGTTGTAGATAGGAGTAGAAGGGCCAACGCACAGAGAAGACTAATTAAACCTTTACAGTTTGTCCAGTAGCGTTTATTAAGGTTTATTTGCAGCTTTAAGAAAGCGGGGTACAATAAGGGGTATGTTGAAAATTTATAAATTAAATTCTTTTTAATATCAAACAGTTAACTTATAAATACCAGGGAGACTGGCTCCACCAACACCCCTTCCCGAGACAGCTAAGAAATTCCACAAACACCCAGAAAGCCCAGTAAAATGGGCTTTTTTTTGTCCTTTTCTTTGAAGCCGACTCTACTTTGAGGTACAATTAAGGGTATCTCAAGCTTTCGGATAGAAGATACCCTGACTGCTGCTACGGCTTTGGGAACTTAGCAATAATGATGCAGATTAACTTAGCCATCATCGGATCCAGAACCACTGGGGCTCCGTGATCGTTTTTTGTTCGGTGGCAGTTCTTCTGGCGGGGGCATCGACCCAGCGAGAGGTTTGGATGCTTCAAGCGATTGTTTTTGTTCACTAGCCGCTGGTACAAAAGGAGCTTGGATAGATTCTTGATCGTGGGGTTTTGGCGTACCTTCAAGTTTCTCTTTTAATTTTGTCAATTGTTCCGCTTGTGGAGATGATGATGGCTCTTCGGGAGACAGCGGTACAGGATGTGCACTAGCAAATTGTTGGGACTCAAGCATTTGTGGGTCAGGAAGCTTGTTTAGTAGTACAGAATAATCCTTCGTTTCAAATTTGTCTGGTGTAAGTACTGTCCGCAAAACAGATGTTTCTTTTTCTGTAAGAGTTCCTAAAATACTTGTTTGCTTTGCCGGCTCTAGGCTTATTAATGTATCTATAAGATTTTTTTTCATCAAATCTGTCCCCTCGGTGCACATTATGTGAACATGAACTCGTAAATTTTCACCCCCGTTGTTCTCCAGTGCTGCCAATTGGGCAATTTTTGCTGTCGCTCGTAAATCTTGGTAATCTAAGCCGTTGCATGGGGGGGATAAAAGCATTGCTCTTAAGCTATCGTGTGCGCTTAAGGACAGGGTATTCAAAATGTTAAGGATTGGAATCGAACCATCTTGATTTGCTTGAGTGTTACCTATGTAATTTAATGCATCTGCTAAGGTTTTTTTATCGAAATCGCTTCTTATGCAGCGAGCAATTAGACAGTCACAGACATGCTGTGGATGAGTTTGGTAATTTTCATTCAAGTAAGCTGCGAGAGCTAATTTATCTACTGTATCTATTAACGAGTGATAATTTTCTGTATAAAATTGCGGAGTATAAAGCAGACGCTGTAAAGATGTAAGAGCATCGTACGATAAAGCATTTAGAATTTCCTCAATTTTATCTTGATCTTTCTGGCGTATATAATCTAATGCATCTACTAAAAATTGTTTCTCCTGATTATTGTCCGCCGAACATATTTTTTCTAACTGATCATGAACTGCTTGCGGATTAGTTTGGTAATTTTCATTCAAATAAGCGGAAAAGTAGAACTGATCTATCATGGTTTCTAAGCCCGTATAGGCCACATCATTAAGCTGTGTAACACAATTCTTTAAATCATTAATTTGAGTGAATAAAAGAGAATCCAAAATCGACATTAAGCGCTCCTCCTTATCTGCCTCATTTAGCATCAACATAAGATTTGGTGCTAATGCTGGATCATTGGCGTGTGTGCGAACCCACTCGCGAAAGCTTTGTAATCCTTGTCTGTTCTGGTCCTTTCCAGCGCATACATCATAGACCCAATCGCGAAATCCCTGCTGCCCCCCTGGTTGCACTAAAAAATACGGAATAGCCGCACCCATGCTATTTTTAAAATTAATCAACTGAGCATTTGTAAATCCTACCGGATTATGAATAAGTTCAAGTCTTGCTTTTTTAAAAATTTCTATAGCGTGTTTTTGTAGTGGAGAGAGTTGAGAGTGAAAAAATCGAAATCCATCATATTTTGGAGTACCATATTGTTTAAATTTTTCAGTAGGTTTAACTGTTTGGGATAGTACAAAAGCTAGTTCGGAAAGAGCTTGAACATAATACAAAGCTTCGCTGTTGCTTCCCGGCAGAGGAGTGCTGTTAATAAGGCCCTCTGCGTAGTAAGATAAAACACGATTGATATAGCTTATAGTGTTCGGATGCAATTGTGCATACGCTAAAGAAGGAAGGAATGCACTGTTCATTTGAAATATATAATCCACAAATGCTCCCGGTCCTCTAAGAACTGATGGTGTATACAACTTCCAAAGGGCGTGCTCTTCAATTTGCCGTATTATTTGAACTTCATTTATTTCTTCAACTTTAGATTCGCTACCCACCCCAGGGGAGGCAGCATTCAAAGCGTTATGAACCATAGGCGCAATAGTTGACAGAAAATTTTCGACCGCGCCTCTATTATTTTCATCGGTTAGCATAAAACATCCGTGTATCATGCCATTTCTTAACTGCTTCAACCGAGTGAGTATAGCTTGGTTAGGAGGAGGGGGTAGTTCGTTGAACTGCAATATCCGTTCTGCCGTCTCCAAGGCTTTGTTAAACGTAACGAAATTTGCAGGATAGTTTTCTTGGATACATTTTTCAAACGAATCAGATAATGTTTTTAACAAACCTTGTCGGGTTTCTGCAGGGCTTTTAGGCGGCATAAAACACTCCTCATTTGAATTGATAATTAGTTATTTGATAAACTTTATTTAAATGTAAATATAGTCATTAATTATTAAAATAACAAATACAAAAACTTTGCCCAAGAACGTGCATAATCACTTTAAATTTCGTATCAAGCTAGGTATTATACAAACACAAATAATTTTTCGGTTCCTACCAGTACTCTAAAAACGAACCTTTACAAGTTGCACTGAATTTTGATATTATAAAGCTTGCCAACAAATTTCAAATGGGTGGGAGGGTGTATGATAATGTCTGTCGAGTTTCTTTGTGAAGTTGATTTTTTTAATAGAGTTGGGGAAATAATGGCAAAGGCCAATTCACTTAAAATATCTAGGGTTTGCGTAGCACCATCTTATTATACACTTCAAAGTGATAAAAAACTTAATATTATCTTGGATGACGCTGCCTGTAGCTTAGAAGAGAGACTTGACTTTCAAGAGTACTTGAGAGAAATCTATGGTTCTAAATTTAAGATGCTTTTCTCTTCCTTTGAAGCTATCGAAGAAGTGCTTACTGCGAAGGATCCGATGGCTGATTCGTTTGAATTCTTTCGAGACAGTGCCATCTCTATAGAAAAACTTCTTGCTAGCGAACCGCTTGAATCTCAATGGGCGCGTCAAAGGCAACAGGCAGACGTTCCTTTGGTGGTAGAAAAAAAATCAAGCTCTGAGCAAAATGATGCCTTAAAAGCGGATTGTTTAGTTCAATTCACAAGGACTATAGCCAAAGAAAAAGGCGAATTAACAAAACAACTACCCAACCAAACGGCTGCGATTGTAGCAAACAAAAAACAACACCCTTTGAATTTAACTACTTTCGAAGAGAGTGTTAACGAACCAAATAAAAAAAGGAGAATGTTACCCCTAGAATCATGGTTAATCTTAAGCAGATGAGGAAAAGGCTAACATACCCGAAAAGTTAATGTGTCATTCCTGTGTGAGCAGTTGTTGAAAAGTGCTTAACTGTTTTCAACAGCGGACACCAATAAAGCTTGCTTACCGATAAATTTATGCGCGTGTTATTGCGAGCTCAGGAATGATTTATCTTGAAATTTCAAGATTTATTTGCACGTATCTCTTTAGTATTATATTCAATGCTAATTAACATCTGAATCCCAATAAGCGTTATACGCCTGTTGAATTAATATTACGTGCACATCAAGCAGGGCTTCTCGTTGAACGCTAGGGATTAAACGGCTCTTTCGCTAATACCGGTATTTTTAAAGGAATAAGGCATATAAAGCTGCTGCCTTTCCCTGGGGTGCTTGAAAGCTGTATTTTAGCATTTAAATCTTCAATAAATTGTTTCACTAAAAATAACCCTAGACCCATACCCTTATAGATGCCTTGATAGGAAGGCGTTAACCGATTAAACTGCTCAAAGAGTTCGGGTTGCTTATCAAGCGGGATATCCATGCCCGTGTCTTTCACAATAATTTTAATTACAAGGTTTTTCGTAGTTTTTTTACCAGTGTCGCAATAACATTGACTTCTCCTCGTGTTGTAAATTTTAGCGCATTAGCTAACAGTTCCAATACAATACGATAAATCCTAAATGAATCGCCGATGACATGTTTGGGAATAGATTTATCAATATTTAACCGTAAATCTAATTTTTTCTGCAGGGCGAGAGGTTGATGAAGGCTTACCACATTCTCTAGCGTTTCAGTTAAGCTGAATTTTTGAGTGTACAAAGGCATGTCGCCGGAAGCCATTCTGACGGATTCTAAAATCGCATTTAAAAATTGTAATAACTCTAAAGCGACATTATTTAAACCCTGGGTATACTTGTCGATTTTCGCATTATCGGTTTCATTTTTTAAAAGATCTGTAGCGCCGACAATACCAGCTAATGCTGTTCGAATATCATGACGCATATTGTTTAAAAACGCGATTTTTGATTGATTCGCCACTTCAGCTTTGACTTTTTCTAAAGCCAGTTCTTTTTCAGCTTTTTTTCTGTCGGTAATATTCCTCGAGATGCCCACCATGCCTATGATACTGCCTTTTTTATTATAAAGCGGTGTTTTATGGGATAAAAACATCAGCTCGGTTCCCTCTTGTAAAACAGCGGGTTCTTCTAAGATAATCGATTTACCTGTTTTAATGACTGCTTGATTGGTATCGTCCAAAGCTTCTGGCAATAAGGGGCTATACACATTCCAAGGCAAATCGGCATTTTTTTTGCCATTGATGTCTTTTGTGCTGAGAGGGCCTGCTGATTTCGCTTGGTTATGGTTGCTACCTAAATAAAATCCTTGGTCATTCATCCAATAGACATGACCCGGCATTAAGGTAAGAATACTTTGCAGCATGTCTTTCTCCTCATTATCTTTAAGCACGCTTGCAAAGAGCGCTTTAATTCTTTTCAAGGCTTGCATGGATGTTCTCCTTAAACTCAAAATTTTGCGGTGTAAACTGCTTTCTGTTTTTAAATTTAATGGCGACAGGGTGCAGCAATTGGGGGTATTGGGGTAAGACAAACCGCTCATGGGTTTGGGTCATCGCCAAATTGCGCTTGCTGGGATATACCTCGAAATGCGCGTTGGCTTCTGGCCATAAACATAAGGCGGCGCATTCTTCTATTAAATAATCGAGGCAAAGCCTTCGGGCATTTTCATCATCAAAATCTCTGGTGTTTAGATGGTGGTTTCTTTTTAAAAATGTGGTTATGGTTTCAGTGAAGCTTTGTTGATAATCCTTGTCTTTTGCATGTAATGTTTTTATGTGGGCGTGTTTTTCAAGATAAAGCGGGTGCTTTAACCATCTATCCCATCGGATAATCTGTTCTAAATTTTCTAGTTTTTGGTAATACGGTTTATTTCGGGTAAGCCAATTATCCCCTGCAGCAATAGAAGCAGGATGAAAAAAGTCTGCACCTTCTGCTTTATTTAAAGCCATGGAATGTCGCTGTAAGCTGTCGTCAACTAAAAGGATGCATGACGCGAAAGCAGTATTGACTAAATCAATCGTTGCCCCAAACTTATCACCTTCATGTGCCTCTTGCCCGACGCTAATGGTTAATAAGCATCGAGACTTTCGGAAAATTGCCTTATCAATGGAGTGCTGAACTTTAAAAACCGGTTTAATGCCATACATGCTTGCCCCACGAAATTCAGTAGTTGAGTGAATCGAGACCGTTCGTGGGGAACAAGCATTAAAATATCACCCCCGCTCATAAAACAAAAAGATGCAAAAAAGCCCGCTACAGAAATAAAGGTTTTTCTGGCGTGTTGGGCTTTAGTGGATTTTGTTAAATGATGCCGGGGGGACAAAAGCCAATGCCGCATAGCACAATGCATCTTAGGTGGGAATATAACTTTTAAAGCTATATTGCACCCAAAAGGCCAACGCAAATATACAGACAACGACTTATAAGGTAAGATTATTTTACCCATGCTAGTTCCTTATCGAACGAGTGTGGTTACCGTAGCCGTGGATGCTGAATACATCCCAGAGTACGGCCTAGGTTTCCTTCCTTTAGGAAGCCTAGGGTTTTTAACTTTATCCCAAAAAGCCGCGACAATCAACTATTAAATGTTGTTCCTCGACTAGCACATAATCGGGAAATTGTGTACGGATTAGAAAATACTTAAACGCTTTTTGATTTTACAAATCAAGGCTCAAAATTTAAAACGCAATTTCTTAACTGAAAAACAGCCAAGTATTACCCATAAAGCAATATAAATGCTTAAAAATATTAATTCGTGTTCTAGTTTCAATAAGAGCGAGCTTATTGAGGGCGCGGTTTCACTAAACGAAGTAACGTCTATTGTATTGGCGGTTCCAATACAGCTGTATCGATGTTTTTTTGTGGAACACCACCTTAGGTGCAAAAGTACATCAGGGTCCATTAAACATGGCTAAACCCGTTGTAAAGATGAAATAACCTGCTCACAGCTTGTTAGCAAAGAAAGAATCTAATTGAGAAAATAAAAGAACTATTTTTATGTTAAAAGAGTTACTAATGCATTTAAAGCCTTTATTTGAGCCTTAAAGCCAGGTGGTGGCAATTGAACTCAAATCCTTCTTTCAGATACACTTTATGAGCGAGGTGTCTTGTATAGCCTGTATCGAGATGAATTTGTTCACAACATTTTTCTCGCGCAATTTGAATAACATGGTTTAACAAAAGTTTACTGTATCCTTTGTTGCGAAATTTTTCTTTTGTGATTAAATCATCAATGTAAAGAATTTTTCTCCAAGCAAGGGTTGTCAAAATACGAAAACCTACACAGCCTACAACTTCTTGTTGTTTATAAGCTGCAATAATCTTATACCCTTCTTTTTGTTGATTTATAATTTGAGCTACAAAACTTTCTTTATTTAAAAGGTGGGGTCTCAATTCAAAAAAAGCATCAAAAGATTGCGCTACTTCATCACACGTTTTTAAAAATTTTAAATCCATAATCTCTCTTTTCATCCACTACAATGCCCTCGTCATTCATTATACTAGGGTGAAGCGCAAACAATTCGAATTGTCTAATATTTTTTGAATAACTTTATAATTAAAATCCACTGAACTCATGTTAAAATTCTTTAGAAGTGACTCCTTATTATTAAATTTGGGACGCGGTTAGAAGTGAGGAGACAAGCTTAGTTATTCGAAAATTTTATTTTACATATGGAATAAAAAAGCATAGAATGCCCAACACGTATAAAGAATATCTCGGAAGGGATGTTCATGTTCTTTAAAAATTGAGATGGTACAAGGCACAAATAGCGATATTGAAGGTCGAAAGGCCGATATGAAGATCATTTAAGATTATATG
>DATLWY010000048.1:0-17811 GCA_035576045.1 Gammaproteobacteria bacterium
TAATGCTTTAAATCAGGTGGTAGAGACTTTGCCTCATGTAACGCTATTTCGTCCAGAAGAAATTGTTAAAGCAGAAAAAATAGATCAGGGTTGGACAATACAATTAAGCAATCAAAAAAAGCTTCAGACAAAACTTTTAGTGGCCGCAGAGGGTTCGGAGTCGCCCCTAAGAAAACAGCAGGGAATAGAAGTTAAAGTTCAGGATTACCAACAAACAGCCATTGTTGCAAATATTGCTTTAAATCAAGCGAATCAAGCGGTGGCGTATGAGCGTTTTTTAGAAAATGGATCAATTGCGATGTTGCCTTTTGGCCAAAATTGCGTTAAATGTGTTTGGGTTATACCCAGTAAGCAGCTTAAAACACTTGAAATACAATCAGACAAAGCATTGCTAGAAAATATCCAACGTGAATTTGGGTATCGATTGGGCTTTTTTACGCAAGTAGGCAAACGTGTTTTTTATCCCCTCAAAAATATTTGCGCAGAAACACTGTATAGTGATCGATTTGTGTTGATTGGCAACGCAGCTAATACATTGCATCCGATTGCGGCACAGGGATTTAATCTAGGTTTACGGGATGCAGCAACTCTCGCAGAAATCTTAGTACAAGCGCAAAATGCTAACCAAGATATTGGATCGGTCGAAGTACTGAAGAACTACGCGGATCGTCGGATAGATGATCACCAAGCTACCCGCTATTTTACGGATAGTTTAGCAGAACCGCATGTGTTTCAATGGTTAGGAATCTTAGCCAGTGAATGGGTTACGCCGTTTAAACGGCGTATTGCAGAGCGAGGGTTAGGGCGGCATCAAAGCCTTCCGAAATTATGCAGGGGAATGGATTTATGAATCCCTCAGAATTTGACATCATTATTTTAGGAGGCGGGTTAGTCGGTTTAACCGCAGCGAACTTGTGCGCGCAGCATGGCTTTTCGGTTGCGCTGGTAGAACGACAAGAACCCCCTTTAATCTGGGAGGATGATCACTTTGACATTCGATGCAGCGCTATTTCCAAAGCCTCTCAAATTCTTTTTCAAGAAATGGGTATTTGGGACTCGATGATCAAAGAAAGAGTGAGTGCTTATCAACGCATGCATGTTTGGGATGCCTTAGGTTTTGGAGAAATTACGTTTGATGCAGCAGAAGTGGGTGAAGCAGATTTAGGGCACATTATTGAAAATCGTGCTATGCAAAAAGCCTTATGGACGCATGCAAAGCAAAGTACGAAGGTGCATTTTTTTATCCCGGCAAATCCAATGGCTTTACACGTTGAGCCGGAACACATTTTTTTGACATTGAATGATCAAACAAATTTAAAAGCAAAATTGATAATAGGTGCAGATGGTGGACACTCTTGGTTACGAGAATATATCGGCATAGAATCAAAACAACATGATTATCATCAAAGTGCATTGGTGGCTACAGTACGCACCGAATTGTCACATCAACAAACCGCTTGGCAGCGATTTTTGCCTGAAGGCCCTTTAGCTTTTTTGCCGTTGAATAGTGGAAAGTCTCGTCAGCCTAATCCATATAATCTTAGCTCTATTGTGTGGACTTCAACGACAGAAAAAACAAAAATACTGATGTCACTCACGGAAGTGAAATTTTGTGAAGAATTAGCGCATGCTTTTGATTACCGACTGGGCAGTGTATTATCAACTGCAGAACGCCGAGCTTTTTCTTTAAGTAGGATGCATGCTAATCACTATATAGCGAATCGTGTTGCCCTGATTGGAGATGCCATTCACGTGATTCATCCGTTGGCAGGACAAGGGGTGAATTTAGGTTTGGGCGATGCTCAAAAATTGGTGGAAACGCTATTTTCGGCCAATAAACGCGCGAGTGACATTGGTCATCATCTTGTTTTACGAAAATATGAGCGTGCGCGTAAGGGGCAAATATTGTCTACGTTGCTAGCCATGGATTTTTTAAATCGAACTTTTACGCGTGAGGATACATTATCGTTAGGTTTACGTAGCATCGGACTCAATTTTGTGGATAAAACGGCTTTCTTAAAGAAAAAAATGATGTTGCAAGCCATGGGATTGTAATGATAATGTAAAGCCTATTCTTGAGGGGAGAGTGGAAATGAGTAAGGTTCCGAAAGAGTTAAAATATACCCAAACCCATGAATGGGTGCTTGTTGAAGACGATGGCACTATTTTGGTTGGCATTACAGAGCATGCGCAATCACAATTGGGAGAGCTGGTTCTTGTTGAACTTCCTGATCTTAATGCAAAAGTGAGCGCGTCGGATGAAGTAGGTGTTATTGAATCGGTCAAAGCTACGTCTGAATTTTATTCTCCTATATCTGGAAAAATTATTGAAATTAATGAAAATTTAGAAGAATCACCAGCTTTGGTAAACACAGATCCTTACGGTGACGGGTGGTTGTTTAGAATTGATCCGATTGATCCCGACGAGTTGAGCGATCTGTTGGATGCAGAAGCATACAGCCAGTATATGGAAGAAGATGAGGATTAAGCGGCAAAGGGGTCAAGTCTTGGACATAGACAAACTTATTTTGATTTTGTCTGTGTCCAGACTTGCCCTCTTTTGAATCAGGAATTTTGTAACTCTGTATATTTTATTGCTTTTCCTTTAGATAAAGAGATAGGATATTTTTCTTTAATTTTTTCTACTTTTTGCAAGCAAATGCCGA
This sequence comes from Gammaproteobacteria bacterium, assembly GCA_035576045.1. GTDB lineage: Bacteria > Pseudomonadota > Gammaproteobacteria > UBA6186 > Azoamicaceae > CADEGZ01. The sequence goes on from DATLWY010000048.1 coordinate 2,667, forward strand.
TTAAAACTACGCCTATTTTGTCACTCAATAAAAGTAAACTCAGAAAAACATTTCCCAATTCATCAGCGACATTTTGTTTTAATAAGTCAAAAGCCATTTGAGTAGCCGCACGTTCTCGAAATTTTCGAATAGCGGGATCGGGATCACTATAGGGAGTTTCAAGGTAGGCTATAGGTTTTAATAACATGTTTATTCTTCCAAAGGGGTCAAGTCTGGACACCGACAAACTTGTTCCGATTGTATCAATTGTGTCTTGTCCGTATCCAGACTTGACCTCTTTGTGTCCTCTCGCCTAAGATTTAGTTTGATTCTTTTCTTTATATTCTTCGTATTTTTTGTGAAACAAGGGGGTTTGATATATCACAAACAATTGAGTATCGAGTTTATACAACAGCTCTAAAATGAGAATATTGGAATGATTATCTCTAAATTCTGCATATTTATCTCCCACGACTGGGGTGTGCGTTTTAACCGTTTGGTATTGCTTGGTAAAAACCCCGAGTTCTTGTTCAAACAGCGCTTTATCTTTCCACAATGCGATGGCTTGTAAAATGCCTTTTTCATCCACGACAAACAGCGCTTCGACGGCTTTGACTTCTTTTAATTGCTGAGGATCTGTAATACGGTGATTCCAACCATAATAGCGATTTTTTTCAAGTTCGGTAAAGGTCCACTTCTTCTTAAGTTCATTAATGGTGGTTTTTCCGACTTCTAATCCAAAAGGGGTAACGCTTGCTTGCACTGGGGTCACATAAAGAGAGCAAAGCGCAATTAACATACTTCCCAATATGCTCTTATTTAAAACAGAAAAGACAAGTTTGTTCATAGTTCAAAATCCCTTGATGAATGCCCACTGAAAAAAAATATTATATATCTATAGATTAAAGGGGTCAAATCTGGACACAGACAAAAATTATTTTTTCTAATTTTGTTGTTAGTTTTTGTCTGTGTCCAGACTTGTTTGGTTTATGATCTCTGCTATTGTTTTTGCAACTGCATTATTCGTTTTTAATTCCCACGCTAGTCGATGATAGTTTTTTGAAACAGCGGTATACGTGCCTAGCTTGAAAGCGATAGCTATCTTCTTTTGACTTTCTCCTGTCAATTTTGACGCTAAATAGAGGGCGATTTTTCTAGGCAGATTCCCATACTCATTACCAGGGTCAGTTATAGCTTGTGAATCTATTTTGAAGTAAACTGCCAGCCAATCTATGATGTTTTGTACGGTATAGCGGATTGTGTTGCCAGTGTATGCATATTTGGGTATTTCTTCGACAGGTGACAATAGTTGATTGCTGTTTATTTTTTCGATAAATTCATCCGAACCCAAAATAGGGAATATTTTTTTCTATCTAAAAAATGGGCTATCTCGGAATTCATTTCAGATAATACAAAATCTTTGTAATCTTGTATTTTCTTGTTGCTGTCAAAATAAGAAAGTGTTTCGTTGCAATATAACCAATCAGGTTTTCTTTCGTCAAGTATGTAGGCGTTATAACTGGACCATTTGTAGTTTTCAGAGCTTTCTACCATTCCAGCCATAATAGGGTTCAAATGAATATAACGATTTAAAATTAACATATAATTCTCAGAGTCTATTAGAATGCTTTTGTATTGACCTCTAAAAATTGCGCCATCTTGTTTGTTGCGCCGATTATGCTTCTGAGTGAAGATACCATTAAGATGGCGCATTGCTTTGCTCAAATTTTGAAGAGGTGTCCGTATGAATAAATGATAATGATTGCTCATCAAACAATAGGCATGTATCTCGACACCATATTTCTGATAAATCTCTGAAAGCAATTCAAAAAACAAATAGCAATCGTAAGCGTCATAAAATATTTCTTATCGCGAAGCGCCACGCTTCATCACGTGATACCAAGCACCTGGATACTCGCTTCTTAATGGTCTGCTCATTAATAAGATAATACGAGAGAGTTCATTTTTTGAACATCGGATATTTATCTTATTCTGAGAAATGTTGTCTGTGTCCAGACTTGACCCCTTTTCTACTGGGGTTTTCGATTCCGAGTGATCGTTAATAATTGCTTCCCTACCTTATAGTGTCCGCCCTGGTGGGTCAATCGCAACGCCTCATTATTGTTGTCAGGAACTCCTGTACTTAGCACTGTGAGGTTTAATAGCATCTTGACTATCTCCTTGTCGTTATTCTTGGCAGCCAATCTCAATTCTTCATTATGATTGGCATTGGCAATCTTAAGTACATCCTCTTCCCGCAACAATTGCTTGACTATGTCCTCTCTGTGGTTTTTGACTACTGCTCGCAACGCTGCATGATTATCGTAAACAGGGTCTGCCGCTCTTTGGCGCAATAGACGTTGTACATCCTTAAGGCTGCATTTATTTACAAATTCGAGTAATTCTGTGCTCACTTTGCACCTCGTACAATAAAATTAATTAGTTATTTAGTTAGTTAGTAATAAAATTATAGTGCATCTGTAACTCTGCTATCATTATCAGATGCGGTGGAGGAGTGTTCATGTGAAACACTTGTATTGCCCAATACTAAATTTCGAAAGCGCAACCGAGATCGTTAAGGTGTTGTAGTGATAGATTCTAGTGGTTTTAGATCTAATATCGGTATTATTCTCGCTAACCATGCAGGTAAGGTCTTTTGGGCAAAGCGCGTCGGTCGAGATGCTTGGCAGTTTCCACAGGGGGGGATGAATCCGAATGAAACGCCAGAGCAGACGCTTTTTAGAGAATTGGAAGAAGAGGTGGGTCTAAAAGAGCAGGATGTAACGATCCTAGGGCGCACTGATCGTTGGCTTAGATATCGACTGCCTATACGCTTGATACGAAAGACAGTGCCCATTTGTATTGGGCAAAAACAATTATGGTTTTTATTGCGGTTAGAAGGCGATAATAGTCTCATCCGATTTGATAAAACCCACAAGCCAGAGTTTGATGACTGGCAATGGGTTAGCTATTGGTTTCCGCTAAGACAAGTGGTTTCATTTAAGCGCGAAGTTTACAGACGCGCACTTAAAGAACTTGCGCCTTTGCTTTTTCGGAAGCACGCGGAGCTTGCACTTGGGGATCGACCTTTAGATTATTTGTTGTAGCGCCAATTTGCGATATACTCCTTTCATGCTCACTTACCCTGATATCAATCCCGTTGCATTACAGATAGGCCCATTGGCGATCCATTGGTATGGGATTATGTATGTGCTCGGTTTTGCCGGTGTGTTTTGGTCTTGTAATGCGCGGCGCACCGAATCTCAATCGAGACCTTGGGAGAGAGACGAAATTGTTGATTTATTATTTTATGGCGCTATGGGTGTCATTTTTGGCGGTACCTTAGGTTATTTACTATTTTACCAACCACAGGTTTTTTTTGATGATCCGCTCAGGCTATTTCGTTTTTGGGAACCTGGACGTTCTTTTCATGGTGGGTTGTTGGGTGTTCTTCTGGCCGTCTTTATATTTGACAAAGTTCATCGACGGCATTTTTGGGCGATAACGGATTTTATTGCGCCAGCTATTCCGATTGGGATAATGGCAGGACGTCTGGGTAATTTTATTAACGGTGAGTTGTGGGGGCGCATAACAAATATGCCTTGGGGCATTATATTCCCACATGCGGGCGCAGCCCCGCGACATCCGTCCCAGTTGTATGAATTTGGATTAGAGGGATTATGTCTTTTTCTTATTTTGAATGTCTATGCTAGAAAACCCAGGAAGGTTGGTGCTGTATCTGGCTTGTTTTTAGTGTGTTACGGACTTTTTCGTTTTGGTATAGAATTTTTCCGCGAGCCTGATTTTGATCAGGGTTTTATTGCACTGGGGTGGATGACAAAAGGGCAAATCTTGTCTTTGCCGATGGTGGTGATAGGATTGTTTCTATTATTTTATACGACAAAATACCAAAAATTATATAAATCATGAGGGAGTATGCAGCAATATTTAGCTTTGATGCAGCATGTGCTTCAACACGGATCTAAAAAAACGGATCGTACGGGTACAGGGACGTTAAGCGTTTTTGGCTACCAAATGCGATTTGATTTAAACCAAGGATTCCCATTAGTGACGACTAAAAAAGTGCACTTGCGCTCTATTATTCATGAGTTATTATGGTTCTTACGGGGTGATACGAATATCAAATCGTTAAATGCAGCAGGTGTGACGATTTGGGATGAATGGGCAGATGAAAATGGAGATTTAGGTCCTGTATACGGAAAGCAATGGCGTTCTTGGCCAGATAGCAAGGGTGGCATAATTGATCAAATGTCCGAGTTAATCGATATGCTCTTACATCATCCGGATTCACGGCGATTAATTGTGAATAGTTGGAATGTAGCGGAAATTTCAAATATGGCGCTACCACCGTGCCATTGTCTTTTTCAGTTCTATGTTGCAGAAGGACGTTTGTCTTGTCAGCTATATCAGCGCAGCGCCGATATATTTTTAGGGGTGCCATTTAATATTGCTTCTTATGCGTTATTAACGCACATGATAGCGCAAGTGGTGGGTTTAAAATTAGGTGATTTTGTCCATACCTTAGGCGATGCACATCTTTATTTGAATCATTTGGAACAAGCAAACGAACAACTGGGAAGAATACCTTACGCGCTACCAACTTTGCAAATAAATCCCGTGGTTAGTTCACTGTTTGATTTTCAATATGCGGATTTTAATGTCGTCAATTATCAATGTCATCCACGCATTTCTGCGCCTATAGCGGTGTAAATAAAAATATGCGTATTGCATTAATTGCAGCGATGAGTGAAAATGGCGTGATTGGAAATCATAATGCACTCCCGTGGCACTTGCCGGAAGAATTAAAATATTTCCGCGAAAAAACCCGTAATAAGCCGGTTATTATGGGACGTAAGACGTTTGAGTCAATGGGTAGTAAACCCTTGCCAAATCGATTGAACATTATTTTAACCCATGCGTTACGTTTTACTGCGCCGGATTGCAAAGTTGTGCATTCCGTGGAGGATGCATTAAAAGCAGCGGGTGATTGTGAAGAAATCATGGTTATAGGTGGCGCTGAAATTTATGAAGCTTTTCTGCCCGTTGCTTCTAGAATTTATTTAACGGTGATACATCAAACCTATGTTGGTGATACGGTTTTTCCGGCCGTTGACTGGTTTGCTTGGAAAATGATGTCAGAGGAAAAACGGGATGAATTTACGCTAAAAATATTTGATAAAATATGACACTTAAAAGCCGAATCTTAGGATATATTGCATATTATATTACGCTGTTATTGGGGTTGACATTGCGGGTGGTAATATCCAAGCATCCGGAATACAATTCGAAGACGCAATATTTGTTTGCATTTTGGCATGGAAAACAGTTATTACCTGTTTTTGAATTGCAAAACCATGATACACGTCGGGCGGTTTTAGTCAGCCCCTCTCGAGATGGCGATATTTTAACGGTTTGGTTAAAAAATTTGGGTTACGAGGTCATTCGCGGTTCTTCTCGAAAACAGAATATCCGCGCGTTGGCAGGCATGATCCGAAAACTGAAAGCGGGGTATTCATTGGGCTTTGGAATCGATGGACCCATTGGTCCTATTTATAAAGTCAAACCAGGAATGACACACATGGCTCAGAAATTGCGGATTCCCATTATTCCTATTGGCACTGCGTTTAGCCGTAGCTGGGTTTTCGAAAAGGCGTGGGATAAATACGAAATCCCAAAACCCTTTTCAAAAGCTGTTTTTTATTTGGGTAAACCGTTCATGATTGAAAAAGAAGCCGATCTTGCCATCAGTAATGATATGCTGGAAGGATTGATAATACAGGCAGAAATAACAGCAAGAACACTTTTGTAGGATGTTTTATGGTAAAAAAGAGTTACACCGCTGAATCTATTGAAGTGTTAAGTGGACTTGATCCGGTGCGTAAGCGTCCGGGCATGTATACGGATACCACTCGACCCAATCATCTTACGCAAGAAGTTATCGACAATAGTGTGGATGAGGCAATTAGTGGATATGCAAACAGCATAAAAATTGTGCTGCATACCGATGGTGCATTAGAAGTCTCTGATAATGGTCGCGGGATGCCGGTGGATATTCATCCGGAGCACAAAGTATCTGGCATAGAATTAATTCTAACGCGCTTGCATGCGGGTGCGAAATTTTCTGGGAAGGACTATCGTTTTTCGGGCGGACTACATGGTGTAGGCGTTTCAGTTGTGAATGCTTTATCCAAGCGATTAGAGGTTTGGGTAAAACGTCAAGGCCAAGTGTACCACATGGCCTTTGAGCAAGGAGAAGCGATATCTAAGCTGAAAGTGATTGGAAAATGCGACAAAAATGAGCAAGGTACCACGGTTAAATTTTGGCCAGAGCCTAAATATTTTGATTCTCCCAAAATTTTAAGCAAACCGCTTAAACACTTATGCCAAGCCAAAGCAGTATTATGTCCAGGATTGACTGTTCGTCTTGAAGATCACCAAAATAACGAAGGGCCTTTTGAATGGTGTTATGCCGGTGGCCTTAAAGCCTATCTTTTAGAACAAGTAGGCAATCGATTAATTTTACCCGAAGAGCCTTTCGAAGGACTGTTTGAAGGGAATGATGAAATAGCTAACTTTGCGGTGGTGTGGACACCCTCCGATCCTGAATCATTTCAAGAAAGCTATGTCAATTTGGTGCCAACTGCGCAGGGGGGAACCCATGTAAATGGGTTACGTACAGGCTTGTTAGAGGCCATGCGCGAATTTTGTGAGCTTCGAAATTTATTACCGAGAGGTGTGAAATTAGCGCCGGAAGATATTTGGGATAAGATCAATTTCGTTTTGTCGGTTAAATTATTAGATCCGCAATTTTCAGGACAAACCAAAGAACGATTATCTTCTCGACAAGTCGCCGCTTTTGTTTCAGGTGTTGTGAAAGATTCGTTTAGTTTATGGTTGAATCAACATGTCCAAATTGCAACACAGCTTGCAGAATTTGTCATTGAAACTGCCGAAAAACGGTTACGTCAAGGGAAAATGATTGCGCGTAAAAAAATTACGCAAGGTCCTGCTTTACCCGGAAAATTAGCGGATTGTACGGTTCAAGATCTCAATCGGAGCGAATTATTCTTGGTAGAAGGGGACTCGGCAGGCGGATCTGCTAAACAAGCCCGCGATCGCACCTTCCAAGCGGTTATGCCGCTCAGAGGAAAGATATTAAATACTTGGGAAGTCGCATCGCTTGAAGTGCTAGGTTCTCAGGAAGTTCATGATATTTCTGTTGCGATAGGGGTTGATCCGGGCTCTGAGACATTAGAAAAATTGCGTTATGGCAAAATTTGTATTTTGGCAGATGCGGATTCAGACGGGCAGCATATAGCAACCTTGCTGTGCGCTTTATTTGTAAAACATTTTAGATCTTTGGTGGAGGCAGGCCACTTATATGTGGCAATGCCGCCCTTGTATCGTATCGATGCAGGCAAAGAAGTGTACTATGCCTTAGATGATTCAGAAAAACAGGGCATTATTGATAGAATTGTAGCTGAAAAACCAAAAGCAAAAATCGTGGTGCAACGCTTTAAAGGATTGGGTGAAATGAACCCGATACAACTTCGGGAAACCACTATGGCATCCGACACACGGCGTTTAGTACAATTAAAAATTGTTGTGGAAGAAGACACCGTCAATTTTATGGATATGCTATTGGCTAAAAAACGTGCAGCCGATAGAAAACAATGGTTAGAAAGTAAAGGTAACTTAGCAGATGTCTAAAGCAAAAATGGTTAAAATCTCTAATGACGAACAACAATCCTTAAGAGCATTCACCGAGCATGCCTACTTGGATTATTCCATGTATGTTATTTTAGATCGCGCTTTGCCTAATATTGCCGATGGTTTAAAGCCGGTACAGCGGCGTATTATCTATGCGATGTCGGAGCTCGGCTTAATTGCGACAGCCAAATATAAAAAATCAGCACGTACCATTGGTGATGTCTTAGGAAAATTTCATCCGCACGGAGAAACGGCTTGTTATGAAGCAATGGTATTGATGGCGCAATCTTTTTCTTATCGATATCCTTTTGTGGATGGGCAAGGAAATTGGGGGTCGCCAGATGATCCGAAATCGTTTGCAGCAATGCGTTACACAGAAGCACGATTGTCGCCTTATGCGAATGCATTATTAAGCGAATTAGAGCATGGCACGGTGGATTGGGCTTCAAATTTTGATGGCACTATGGAAGAACCTAAATTATTGCCTGCGCGTTTGCCGAATGTATTGCTTAATGGTACAACTGGGATTGCAGTCGGCATGGCAACAGATATTCCTCCCCATAATTTAGGCGAAATCGTGTCAGCCTTAATTTATTGTCTCGAAAATCCAAATGCCTCTATTGAACAATTGTGTCATATTGTTCAGGGGCCGGATTTTCCAACGGAAGCCGAAATTATTACCCCCAAAAGCGATATTTTAAAAATGTATCAATCGGGGGGCGGATCTTTAAGGATGCGGGCAGTTTATACAATTGATGCGGGTGATATCATTATTACAGCGTTGCCGCACCTGGTTTCTGGCAGTAAAGTTTTAGAACAAATTGCTGCATTAATGCAAGCCAAAAAGCTGCCGTTAGTGTCTGACTTACGCGACGAATCTGATCATGAAGAGCCCACACGTTTGGTGATTACGCCACGCTCTAATCGAGTCGACGTTGATTCACTGATGGCGCATTTGTTTGCGACAACAGACTTAGAGCGAACCTACCGCGTTAATTTAAATATGATTGGATTAGACGGCAGACCGCGTGTTAAAAATTTAAAAGAAATATTATTTGAATGGTTAATTTTTAGACAAGAAACAGTTCGTCGTCGATTAACGCATCGATTAGAAAAAGTTATCACGCGTTTGCATGTGTTAGACGGATTTTTAGTTGCATTTTTAAACCTTGACGAAGTTATCCGCATTATTCGTTATGAAGACGAACCTAAACGGATGTTAATGGAAAAATTTGGATTAAGTGATACACAAACTGAGGCGATACTGGATTTAAAATTAAGACATCTTGCGAAGTTAGAAGAAAATAAAATTCGTTCCGAGCAAAAAGAGTTGTCGGAAGAGCGTATTTATTTGGAAAAAACCTTAAGCTCAGATCAGCGTTTAAAAACTTTGCTTAAAAAAGAATTAGAGCAAGATCTGAAAACCTATGGCGATAAGCGACGTTCTCTGATTATGGTACGCTTCGATGCCAAAGTATTAGAAGAGATTGATAAGCCGCCTGCAGAACCGGTGACGATTATCCTGTCTAGCAAGGGATGGGTGCGTTCGGCAAAAGGGCATGAAATCGATCCCACAACGCTGAGTTACAAAACCGGTGATGAATTTAAACTTGCGGTTGCAGCCAGAAGTGACCAACCCGTTATATTTTTGGATTCCACCGGAAGAGCCTATACCTTAGCTGTACAGAGTTTGCCGTCTGCCCGTGGGCAAGGTGAGCCATTGACGGGGCGTATTAATCCGCCCGCAGGTGCTACTTTCGATAGCGTGTTGGTAGGGGAAAATACCGACCGTTATTTGTTAATGTCTAACGTGGGCTATGGTTTTATTATTTCGTTTTCAGAACTTCTGGCTAAAAATAAAAATGGTAAAGCGATTGTAAAAATAAAAGAAGATCAACGATTGTTGGCTGCATTGAAGGTCTCCGACAATAAGGCATTGGTTGCTGTCGTGACGGGAGATGGACGTCTTTCGTTATTCCCATTGTCTGAAGTGCCCGATATGACAAAAGGTAAAGGTAATAAATTAATGGGTGTTAAAAAGGAAAGTAGTATTATTCATGCGGCTATGTTAATGCCAAATCAAACGCTAACGGTATTGGCGGGTCGCAAAAAGCTGGAATTAAAACCCAAAGAGTGGAAACCCTACCTATCCGAAGCAGGGGGGCGTGGGCTTAAGTTACCCAAAGGTTTTGAAAAAGTTCAGAATCTTATTGTTGAGGCTTAGTGATGTAGCATGGTCATACATTATAAAATTGTAATTGCTTCAACTAACGAAGGGAAAATTAGAGAAATCCACAAGATCCTACAGGAATTACCAGGCTTAAAAATGGATGTAGGATCATTAAAAGACTACAACATCCCGGAACCCGACGAACCGCATCATAGTTTTATGGAAAATGCCATTCATAAAGCAAAATATTACGCACAACACACAAACTTACCGACATTGTCCGAAGATTCAGGCTTGAGTATTGAAGCTTTAGATGGATTTCCTGGCGTTAAAACAAAAGATTTTTCATATGAATGTGGTGGCATGGCAAAGACATTTATAAAATTAGCAGAAATGCTCAGGGACGCTAGCAATTATGCCGCTTGCTTTAATAGTGCGGCTGTTTTATATATTCCGTCTCGTGATTATTTAATCACACATGAAGCGAAAGATGACGGTATTTTGACTTTTCCGCCGCGCGGAGACGAGGGCTTTGCTTATGATCCCATTTTTGTGCCCAAGGGACATGACAAAACTTTTGCAGAATTGGGCTTGGAAATTAAAAATAAGATTAGCCATCGGGCACAAGCGATGCAGGGTTTAATCGAAAAATTTCGGCAATATTCAAAAGATATTTGATTTTTTACGTGTGTTTTTTTCGAAAAAATGGTGTCACCTTAATGTTTGTTTTTTAAATCTTTTGCTGTTGTTAAAAAGAAACGAAAAAAGTTTGTGTGATTATTCGAGTCCGAAAGTGCAGATATGCCTACCTGGAGATCCGCGCAGTATAACACCAGAAAAGGGATGGGGTGGTTTGAAATCGTGCAGCAACCATGAAAAAATTTTTCTTCGGAAACTTCAGTAAATATCGGATTGCTGATATTGATTTTTTCATTAAGAAACTTACTGGCGAGATCAATCGCCGCATTAATAGCCATGCATAAATCCGGATGCTTTTCTAGATTGTTTACTTTGCGGGTGCCAGCAGCATTTAAAATTATATTCTGATCAATAAGATCAAAAAAATAACTGACGGGTTCGCTTAATATCTTTGCCTCTGAAATATATTTTTTCAATATCGCTATTTCGTTCATATAGCTTCCTGTATAAAAATGCTCGATTAGCTTATTATAGCGAGCTAAAAAGCGGCCCAACAATCCGTTTTTTAACGGAGCTTTGTAGACCATTTTACCAACATGGGATATATTCCATATTGAGTATCGTAATAATAGGAGATTTAAAATGCAGCCAGGCTTATATCAGCATTATAAAGGAAAATATTATCAGGTTATTGGCATTTGCCGTCATTCTGAAACATTAGAAGAAATGGTTGTTTATCGGCAACTGTATGAAGATTATGGTTTGTGGGTAAGGCCTAAGGATATATTTGAAGAAAAAATTATTCATGAAGGACATCATAGGCCCCGATTTCAGTTTATACGGGCTATAGATACAGAAACTAAATTGGGGTTAGATCTGGATGATAGCTTATTTATTGCCAAAGTATAAGCGTTATTACTACAAGCGAAATAAGAGAGGACATTGAACTGATAGCGACGACTCTTTTCATTAAAACGGTTTCTATGCAAAACTGCTTGGCAATGAAATATACAATGAAACCGGTTGGGGCGGAAGTTGCAATGACAAGAGCGTTAAGCCAATAGCTTTCTAAATGCAAGAGATAATTCCCAATACAAAAAGCAACGAGGGGATGTATAATATTTTTTATGACAATAATTGGCAATAAATCTTTGTCAAAAAATTCTTTTTTTATTTTAATGCCCCCTAAAGTGAGGCCAAACGTAAATAAGGCTATGCTTGAAGCACCGCTGCCTACATTTTGAACCGCCTCAGTGATTATAAAGGGTAGGCTAATGTTCCAATAGTTACACAATAGTCCAACAACTGGCATTACAATCATCGGGGTAGAAAAAATACTAATTAATTTTTTTACAGTGGAATTTTCTTTATTATGAATAAAATTCAGAAGAACGATAAAAGTCGATTGTATAAAAATAACTTGCACAAGATTGCCCAGTATACCTGCTCTCGGATCTTTTAATAAAAATGTGATTATCGGCAAGGCATAAATAGCCGTATTAACATATCCAGACGCTAATATTTTTATGCACAAAGCAGATGCGGTATTTGCGCGATACATACATAGAGACACTATTCCTGCAATAATTAAGAATGTTAATAAGTAGCCAATAATATATTTTGTATCTAGCAACGCCGCCAGATCATGTTGTAGGGTTGAGGTAAATAAAAAGCAGGGCATTACTATTTTGAATAGAAATATTTCAAATCCTTCTATTTGTTCAGAATTGAGCATCCTTCGTTTTTGGCATATAATCCCAACGAAGATAATCACAAAAATGACCATTAAAGATTGAATTAAAGTCACAACCTAATCTCCATTAAACAGCTATTTTAATCATTTGATAGAACTAGGATTCAATGTCTTTAAACCATTCTACACCAATCGCTTTTGCAATTTCATATAGTGGATAAGTTCTCAGCGTATCGTGTTGAGAATAATTATGACCCGAAAATCGCATCATATAATCCGTCTGGGGATGGCAATTTAAATATTCTCGCAGACTCTTCAGACGGCCCGTTGTTCCACTTTTTGCTTCTATAGGCACAATTTTATCTTTAATCTGAATAATGTAATCAACTTCAGCTTGGCTAGTTCGACTTTCTTTATGCCAATAAAAAACCGATTTTTTTTGAAAAGAATGTGCATAAGCTAAAATTTCTTGTCCTACAAACGCTTCTACAATCGCACTTTGATTGATGAAAGCTTGAGGGGGATTTAAAAACCATTCTTTTAAATCAAGTCCTAATAATGCTTGTGCAATGCCAATGTCTAAAAAAATAGCTTTAAATTTATTCAAATCTGCTTCAGCGCCCAACGGAAGACCTTGGGCACTCGTATGATAAATAGGATGTATCACTCCCGCTTTGGTTAATAGTTGAAAACAGGGACTCAATTCTCTTTTTCGAAATTCTCCCGGGACGGCAGAAAATTTGAATTTTTTTCCCAACTGTCTTGGGACTTGATCAAATAAAAGTACTACAAAGGGCACTTCATTTTTTTTTGCATATTTTTCAAAATCTTGTCTATAGTCATCCACTAAAGTTTGTTGAGTTTTAAAACACAGGAAAGGATCATTTGTTTCTATCCAATTTCGAATGACAGCAGGCATTCCTCCAAGTGCAAAATATTCGCCTAGTAGCCCCAATAGTTTTTTATGTGCAACTTCTGGCATAGGGTTATTCACATCATGTTTAAAAATGGCATTAAATAAGATCCGTTCGCCTTTGGCCAATAGAAATTCTAGCCAAGTTAATGGATACATATAAAATGAATCAATTCTTCCAACCGGTACCCCAACTTTTTCTAATGCAAATTCTAAAAGCGATCCAGCAGCGATGACATGAAGATTGGGCATTTTTTCATAAAAATAACGCAAAGCTAAAATGGCGCGAGGAACCACCTGGATTTCATCTAAAAATAAAAGTGTTTTGCCTGGGACAATGGTTTGTCCACAGAGCAGAGCGAGTTCTTGTAAGATCCTGTCGGGTTTTAGATCTTTTTCAAACAGTATTTTGCAATCTGCTTCTGCTTCTTCACAATTAATTTCTACAAAATTTTGAAAGGTTTGTCCTAGTTTACGGACTGCGAAGGTTTTTCCGACTTGCCTTGCGCCCCGCAGCAACAAGGGTTTTCGCAGATCATCCGTAACCCATTGATTTAAATAGAAATCTATAAAACGATCCAAGAAAAACACCCCTAATAGTTATTCTTGTATGCCAGTATAACTTGGTTTTGGTTGAAAATCCACCCTGTTTAGAGACTGGTTTGGTTGAAAATCCACCCTCTTTTGATATCATTTTGGTTGAAAATCCAACCTGCCAGCTTAAGTGTAGCTTTAGGCTGTCTGCTATACTCCTAAATTTTAGCTTACTAATTCGGAGTATATTCCGAATTAGTGAGACTATTTAGGAATTGAGTTCCGGATTGGTTACCTATATAAAGAAGAAGATTCCACATCGCGAATTGAACTGATAACCGCCTCTTTAAAGGTTTCTACTTCTCGATTAAAATCTAAAGAAACAGTGCGATTTCGAAAACTAATAAGCGCGTCATTACAGCCAGCTTTATATAAAGCGTCTTCTAATTCAAGCGCATTTTCATCTACATATTTCAAAATCAGCGTAAATTGGTACGTTTTCTTCATAAATTTTCTCCTTTTGCTTGATTATATGCCAAAGCCTACTGCCCGCATTTAAGCAAATATATATCATCAAAATCTTTGCATTCAAGATTTTTTTCTGCCCCCTTATTTTTCAGATAATTATCAAGAAAAGTTAATACATAATAATTTATTGATGTTGCAATTTCATAACCATTACCATTTCCTACGGCAATTTCTTTATGAACGGATGGTGGCCGATAAACAGGGTGATATTGTAGTGTACCTTGATCGGAAAAATTATTATGATGAGTGAAACTATCACTTGCATTTTTGGGTTTCAATATAACTTCGTAATTATTTTTTCCCAATAGTGCTTCACCTTTTACTTCTTTCTTAAAATATGAGCTCCACATAATCATGGTAGGAATACTAAATGGAGGCAATGGGTAATTTTTTTGCATAAGCATATCAGCGGGATCCATTAAGAGGATAGACTTTATATGGTTGTAATTTTTATTTTGCTTTAATCGATTAACAATCGACATGGCTCCCCTAGAGTGTCCAATTAAAGCGAGGTTGTTAAAATCCATATGTTTTTCTAGATTAAATTTATATTTTATTTCTGTAAGATGATCTAGCACGAATTTTAGGTCGCTCATATTTTCCATTCGACCATCCACATCTAAGTATGCCTTGGGAGGTAGGACGACGTGATCATTGCTTAGCTTTAATGCGCCATTTATAAATAAGGAATTTACGCCAATCACAATATAACCATTGCTGACTAAATTCGATATAACATTATTGTATGTTTGGGCAGATGCTCCCGATCCTGGCATAAATAGGACAATTGGAAATTTCCGGTTATTAATCGGTTCAGAATTGATGGAAGCATATATTTTAATGTTTAACAGTTCATTTAATTTAGCAGCATCTTGTTTTGATAATTTATTTTTTTTTACTATCCAACGATTCATTTCAAATAAAAACGGCGCATAATATTTATCTCTTTTTTCGAGAG
>DATLWY010000049.1:0-4475 GCA_035576045.1 Gammaproteobacteria bacterium
ATTAAAGGGTTCGCATACCCTTCTTAACAGAGATCGAACATATAACTTAACTAGCCAACAAGAATTTGTGCAAAAATTTCAGGAAATCAAAGAAAAACTAGGGGGTAACGAGTTCCATACATTGATGAGAGTAAATAGATGGCTGAGAATGAATACATATTTTGTTTGGTGGCTCGCGTGCTCTTTTTTAGCCAATGGTCGAACGCATTGGAAGTGAAAGCAAACGACCAGGCGGGTATGGAGAGTTTTTAAGCTGTGGCCAATTTGTGGCCATTAGCTGTGCAGAGTTGTCGCACTACAAATGAGGATTCAAGCCTGGCTACGAACCAGGTGGTCGGGAGTTCGAATCTCTCCGGGTGCACCAATTTTCCATGTAAAAATGAGTGTGTTACAGCTGTAAGTTGATTTAAGCCACCCAACATAATTTTCGATTGTGGGGTTTTTTCGCTACAACCGTTAACTACCTCCTTATTAACCCTCAACAACGGCAACAAAGGTCCTTGCCTTGAAGGATCGCAAGCTTTGTTGGCCGCTTCAAGTAAACTGTGTAATTCCGCTGTTGAATAATGCGTGCAGGCGCTATTATTTAAAATAACTTTATATTATCTTTTTATTTTTTTTGAAAACTTAAGTATTAGGAAGCCATAGATAAATGAGCATAGGGAAGCAATTAGGATAGCAAGTTTGATTCGATAATCATACTCAGGATTACCTTCTTCAAAAGCTAACGTTCCGATGAAAAGACTCATGGTGTAACCTATTCCACATAATATACTGATGCCGTATAATTGACTCCAAGATATGTTGCTTGGCAATCTTCCCCATTTTAATTTTACTGGCACCCAAGTTCCGATAAACACGCCGAGTTGCTTTCCAAGAAATAGTCCCATAATTATTCCTATTGATAACGGTTCTATTAAATGGGGGAAAGTGAAATTTCTAAATGGTATTCCAGAGTTTGCAAACGCAAAAATAGGCAGTACCCCAAACGCTACCCAGGGGTGTAAAGCTTTTTCAATAATAACAAGCGAGTTTTCCCCATCCGTTTTATTTTTATCAAGTGGAATAGTAAAGGCTGCTAAAACTCCAGCAATAGTAGCGTGAACGCCAGATTGCAAGACAAAACCTAATAATATAAGGCTCAAAATAATATAAATGGAAATTTTTTTTATTTTTAATCTATTCAATATTATCATCGTCATTAAAATAAAGGTCGCGGCTAGCAATGAAATGACTGAAAGGTTTTTTGCGTAAAAAAGTGCGATAATTAATACGGCTCCTAAGTCATCCAATACCGCAACTGTCAATAAGAATGCCCTTAAAGATTTAGGTATATCCTTTATTAGCATTAACGCACCTAGAGCAAATGCTATGTCAGTGGCTGTGGGAATGGCCCATCCTTTCATATTTATGCTGTTATCATAATTAAATAATGTAAAGATTAGTGCGGGAACAATAATGCCGCCCAATGTAGCCAGAGCAGGTAAAATTCGTTGGGAGGGAGCAGATAGATGACCTATAATATATTCTCGTTTTATCTCCAACCCTATGAGGAAGAAAAAAATTACCATAAGGCAATCGTTGATCCAGAATAATAAAGGCTTGCTTACGGAAAAAGTACTGAATGGTAAGCTAAAAGGCGTACGTAGTATAGTTTCATAAATAGAATAAAACCTTGAATTAGCTGTAAGGAGGGCTAAAATAGCAGCCAACATTAATATTATACTGGCACTTGCTTCGAATTGTATAAATTTACGCAAAACAATATTAAACATATACTTTACCGTAACGAAATGAGGTCATACTAAAGTATAGACGGGCATTGGGAGCAGTGCTTGAAAGTTCATCTAACTGTAATGTTAATATGCTATTTTCTAAATCCAACGGGTTACGGGTAATTCTACTGATTCGCACACGTTTTTAAATAATTAGAGTTCTGTCGCAATTGATTTTAAATTTTTCAAAAACTCATAATCGCCTTTTCCCTAGATGAAGCTATGCTGCCAATGCATACAATGCATACAATGCATATAACTATTCTAAGTCCGGCATATTTTTTGTTTGTACCGTGCGTGCGAATTCTAAATTTTATGAAAGCGTGGGCTACGGATCCTTTGGTAATCCTCCTGATAGTTTTTAGTTATCAGAGGGTCCGCCCCTTTTAATACAAGCAATATTAGTTAATCTCGAAGTTTCAAGCCTAATCCTCTCCTGCAGCAGACATGGAAGCCGCACCCTTAGGCGCTGGCGCGTCCGCAAGCCCGCGGTAGCCGCATAGTTCCAGAGAGAATACGAAATGCGGCGTAAGGTCATTAGGGAAGAAAATTTCGGTTAAATTGTAATTTTCTGACGGAGACGTGCGCGGCATTAATATAATCGTCCCGCCTCTGAATACGGTTTGGTTGACTTGGGATGTCCCAAAATGTTTAATGAGGTGCACAACACTCCGGCAAAAAAGACAAGAAACGGCTTGAAAAAGAAATTTTTTGTTTTTGGTCTTGCAAGGTGAATTAAATAAATGTTAATATAAATTATCAGGAGACATAAGCAGCAAAGTGTTATGTCTATGTACTTACATTATAGGAGATTTATACATGACAGAAAAAACTAAACAGGCTTCTAATGACGTAGAAGAAATCAAAGGAAGGCTCAAAGGTCTCTTGGGAGAAATAAAATCTTTAGATAAGGATGACTTAAAAGATTTAGGAAAAGAGTATTCCGCAGATATAATGAAAGCGCTCCGTGTAGAAGATATGAAGGACACACTTAATCAATCCTTCGATAAATTAGAAGATAAAATAAAAAGTACACCTTTGCGTAGTGCAGCTGTGTGCATGGGAATAGGCTTTTTATTGGCGAAGGTATTTGGGACATGGAAAAATGGCTAATATTTTTTAGTATTTTTAAAGATCTCTTAAAAATAGAAACTAAAAATACCTGGTGGGCATGGGCTAAAGACACAAGCGTGTTATTTTTTAAGCTAATGTTAACGGGGGGGGTTGGTTTTGCCATATGGTCTTTTTATAGCTATTTAAGGATTGATAGTGTAGAAGCAGTGGCCTCGGCTCAAATGAGTGGTATTTTATTTGGTGTGGTAGTCGCTGTCTTCCTTTTATACTTTTTGATTAAAGTAATGATTAAAAAATTTGTGAAAAGTAGTGATAGTGCATATAGCAATATGTTCGAGTTATCTGCGCTTTTATATAAAGACTTAGAAAAAATTAAATGTTTGGGGATTTCTTTGTTCAAAAAGAAGCCCATGATTATCTCTGGGGCTTCAATAGCAGCAGCTTATGTCTTGTTTACTTTATTGAAAAGCAATGCTATGAAAAAGAAGCAAGATTGGTTTATAAGCAAAGAATCTTAAAAGTAAGATTCTCTATCATCTTATTATTGCTTACCACTTTGAATAATTTTGGTAATAGATGCTACTTAGCAATAATGGCACATTAAATCTTCTGAGTCTGTCCATCGCTTTGGGTAAATAACCATTTGGTTGACTTGGACGTCCCAAAATTTTTAACAAAATGCGCGACTCCCGAGCATCATTTGACCAAAAATTTTTGATAGCGGAAATGGAAAATATTGGAAATAGTATTGATAACAAATTTTTGTGCATGCTTAAATTGGCTATCCGACTTATTTTGGGTACTCCTAATTATAAATTAACTATCTTAACTTCCCATTTAAAGATTGAAACGTCTAAAGACCATAAGCCTCATCGAGTACTAAGTGATGTTATGGCAACTTTGAGAGTTTGTCTTTATAAAAAAATATGTTGCCAACTATATTAAAACTAATCCCGACTTAAATTTTTTTGAAAAACTTATGCACCAACCTAGAAATAATATTTTAAATTTTCTTCTCAGCAGACATGGAAGGCGTGCAGATCTAGGCGATGGCATGTCTGCAAGCCAGCGGAGCCGTATAGCCCAAAGGGCATATAAACGCGGCGTAAAATCTTCTGAGAAGAAAGTTGCGCTAATTGCAGCTTTCTGAGGGGAATAGCCACGGCATCAATATAACCATCGCGCCTCCGCGTACATTTTGGCGGACTCGAACGTCCCGAAATGTTTTACAAGGTTGTTAATTTCGCAACAATCCCCTTTAAGAACACGCTGGCTAAATAAGCTATCCACAATTTGACTCCACTAATCTCTAACAATTTCACTGCTTTACGAAAAAGCGTTATTTGTTTCCATTGAACATTGCATTTTAACCAAATCGACTAAGTTTTTTGCGCTCATTTTTTCCATAATACGTGCCCTGTGTGCTTCTGTCGTTTTTATGGAAATATCTAATTCGTAAGCGATGGCCTTATTCATTTTTCCTGAAACGATTCTTGACATAATTTCTTGTTCGCGTGGGCTAAGCGTTTTATAGCGTTTCCATATCTCTTCCATATCATTTTTGACTTTATTTATCAATAAAGCATTTTGAATCTGTTCTAAAAGCGCTTGGTCGTTAAAAGGTTT
>DATLWY010000050.1:0-52508 GCA_035576045.1 Gammaproteobacteria bacterium
GCACCCCGTAAATACCGCTAACAATCTATTGATTATTAGATAATAGCCGTACAACCGCATTAAGACAATGCTTGTCACGAATCGACTGCTCTACGGTTTGTTAAGCTATTTTTTTGCTTTAGCGCGCTTTTTTGTCGACCTACCTCTCTACATTAAAAAATACTTATTAAATATCGATTCTGATCGGTTAACCCATTTACAAGACAATGATAAAGAGCGGAAAGTTAAAATATATTAATCTGAGAAAGGAGATAAGCTTTGTTTGAAGAAATAATTGAAAGCATTATGAATGATCTCATTCAATTGGACTGGATGCCTTGCATGCGTATAGTGAGGTAATTAAAGAAATTAAGAGAAAGTTTGATGTGCCTCCCTTATCTTCTCCTTTATTCGCTGAATCAATAAACAATTTATATTGTTCAGGTAGGGTTTGTTTATTACAACTACGGCTTCCTTATCTCCAAGTTCAAAATTGGAATTAATTAATTTTTCAGCTACTTCTTTCTTGATATTTGCAATATGTTCTTCAGTCAGTTTCGCATCTCTTCTTATTTAATAAAAGTTGAAATTTTTTTATGAAAATCTCATTCGTCACCAAAAGAATTTTTTATGCGTTTTTAACGCTCGCAAACAAGAAAATGCTGAACGAGAGGCAAGGATAAATTTTAAAAAAATTTGGTAGAACCCGCCTTCTTTACGTCAATCTGCATAAGCGTAACCGCTGGTACCAACATACACTGCTTGATCCATGCACTTATAATAACTGGAAAAATAAAAATTACAATACGGGTTTTGAACTACCTTATTGTAATTAAGCTTAAAATGTGATAGTATAATAGTTTGGGAAATGAAAAATGCTAGAACAATTTGTAAGCTTTATTGCCGAAAATGACCCCTCTTCTGCCTTGGGCATTGTTGGTCGATCCCTGGTTGCCTTTTTTTCATTTTTGTATAAAGTTTGGTTCGCAATTCTCATTAAAATCTCCATTTTGTTTGCCAATGAAAGTTATGTGACAAAGGCGGTTATAGCCGTGGTTTCGGTTATTGTTGCGGCTTACTCAATATTCTACATTATTAAAAAAATAATAGCTTCCTCGTTTAAATTAATCGGGATATCAATACTTAGAATACTAAAGGGCATATTTTATAAACCTTCTAAAGGAATAAGAACGCCCACATTTAAGGACAACGCGCCGGAAGGCCGATCCGAGTAAAACTCGGGGTGAATATAAGCAAAAACTTGAATGTAATAAAATAAAAATTAGCGGATTTATAATTAAATCCAGGTTAAAGAACGATGCAACCTTTTTTAATGAATATTCGAGGCAGCTCAAGCCTAGAGGAATTTCAAAAAGAAATGCAAGGACGCCACTTTTCACGCAGTAATAAAAAGTTATCACTCAATTTAATAACGCCGGGTACCAAAAAAGAATTTCTTGATATAAGTGAAGGTAAGCCTACCTCAAGGAATCAGATTTAGCCTTGGTTAATTTAGGTTAATTTTATAACTTAATAAATGAATCACAAAAATCTGAAAATTTCTTTGCCTGTTTTATGTATATGAAGCACCTCTGTTTGTAAAGAGTATTTTAATGTTAAGTATAATTGGTAAGCTGCGAGCGTATATTCGGCATTAATGCTGACATTACTGTCAATCCTGCCCTGAGGAAATTCGCTCCCTATCTCCTCATTGCGATAATGACTTCGAAGGCTTCATAAAACATCAGATTTTGAAAATGCTGATAAGTGTCTACCATTTTTAAATTCCGCTGCGTCTCCAATACAGGCAATAATTGCTGTAGCCGTTAATAAACCAACCCTTTCAATCTCTTCAATTTTTTTACAGTTTGCATTTGTATTAAGAATATTTTGCAGGGAGGATGGTTAACTATAAAATTTATTAGTTTTTCTCTACTACTAATCCGCTTTAAGAGGTGCTTCATTTCATTGCGATATCTCATTCTGCCCCCAGTGGCTTCATGAAACTCAGGAAATTGTAAATTGCGAGTTAAAATAGGGTCGGATTAAACCTACATTTCCATTCTTGACTTGTTTTATAATTATTATTTTAGGAAGTAGATTGAAATTAGTGCATTTATCGTGTATAAGAAAGTTTTAAGGAGAAACAAATTATGGCAAAAAAGATGATTAAAACCGCTTCAAAAAAACCAGCACCTAAAAGCAAAGCCACAAAACCTAAAAAAACGGCTGTGGCTAAGAAAGTAGCTGTCCCCAAGGTGCCGAAGCTTTTGTCTCCAAAGGCTCCCTATAAGAAAACAGAATTGTTTGGAACTCTAACAGCCCAAACAGGCCTCAATAAAAAAGAGGTACAAAAAGTCTTAGAGACCCTGCAAACCGTGATGAGGCTTCATTTAGTTAAAAACGGCCCTGGCCAATTTGTACTGCCGGGGGTATTTAAGATGACGGCCGTTACTAAACCTGCAACCAAGCCCCGGACGGGCAGAAATCCTTTTACCGGCGAGGAGATGATGTTCAAAGCTAAACCGGCTAGACGAATAGTGAAAGTCCGTATTTTAAAGAAGTTTAAAGCTGACATTGAATAAAAGGCACTGAACTGAATTCTTCTAGTGACTAGTCAGTGGAGAGAGCGAGGCTGGCTCTCTCCACTCCTTCAAGAAAATTTTTAGCATTAATATGTCCTTACTCGGCAGCTTTTTTTAGCCATTGTAAAGCGATTTTATCGTTTCTTTCAACCCCATCACCTCGATAAAACATTAACAGGATTTGCTTGGGCATTAACAACCCCCTAATGTTGCTGATTCCTCCAAAAATTCAAAGGCTTTTTTATAATCTTGAAGAACTCCAAAACCTTCTGGGTACATTAAACCAAGGCTACCCAAAACACATGAATCAGGTTTCTTACTTGACTTATTAAATAATTGAAAGCCTAACTTATAATTTTTTTCAGTTCCCAGACCATTTAAATACATATAAGCGAAGGCAGTAACAGCCATTTCTTGAAAAGCGGTTTTTTTATACCATTGAAAAGCTTTATTATAATCTATATGTGAAATATTTTCTTTGAATGCAGAATAGAAATTTTAGCTTTTATTATAGTTCGGAGGGACGAACTGCTCAAATTTAAGCCGATGGAGACGAGGCTGCGCTACCTTCCAAAAGAGAGCAATTTTTGCATTTCAAAAGCATTTTTAATAGCAGGCGTCGGGTGCTCATTAGTATTATTGAAAGCTATATAAATAGACTTGTTCAATCCATTTAAGTTAAGCGATTGCGCCATGTCGTGCAAAAATTCTTCATTATAACTTCCCACATACTTTCCTTCACTACCATGCAGCCTAATATAAACGCCCCACTTTGCAGTGGTGGCTAAAACTTTTGGGTTTGGGAAAAACCCTGTGTTCAGCTCGCCAGCCCAGCCTGTTTGATTATTTACATGAATTATACAAAAGCACCAATTATATTTTTTAAAAACTTCTTTTACTGCTTCGCAATCCCAAGCCGGATCTCTGCATTCGAAAACTATTTTTTGCCTTTTAGGTAAAATTCTTTGTAGCCTATGTAATCGTTCAATCATTAATGGAATTTGTGAATTTTTTAGCCTTAATACTGGAAGTTGGAATAACATAACCCCTAGCTTTGGCTTTAATTGACTGCATTTTTGCCAAAATATTCCCCATTTCATTATAAAGTCTTCGTCTACATTAAGCCGTTTCATGTGTGTAAAATATCGGTGCACTTTTAGGGAAAATTTAAATTTAGGGGGGACGGATTTTTTCCATTTTTCAAGTGTTTCTATCGAAGGCTCACAATAAAATGAACTATTTATTTCTACGAATTTAAAATTTTTTGCGTAAAAATTTAGTGCTTCTTTGCGTTTTACATCGCGACCGTGGTAGAAGCCGCCTTCTTTATGCCACTCTGCATATGCGTAACCACTGGTGCCAATATATATCTTTTCACCCATGCAATTATATTAACTGAAAAGGGATAAAAAATACAATAGGCGCCGTTATACCCCTTGTATTGTCATTAAGATCCGCAAGCTGAGATTTGGTTACTTAGGAATTACAATGCAAACATCAAATCAATTTGATATTAAAATAAGTAGCGATCAGGTAAGAAGAATTTTAAATAAATTTTACAAGCCTAGCGGCAAAAACAATGGCCCAAGCTGGTTAACTTTTTTAGGCCATACTACAGACTCATTGTGGTCTGTTGATTTATTTAGAACAGAATCGGTCAATTTAAAATCTCTTTGGATAATGGTAATATGGCTCAATTCACAAAAAAGATCGTAGGACTCTCTGACCATCAAGGCTATGTCAATGGCGCATCTCTGTGCTATTTGCATTTAAGTAAGGGCAGGCTAATCTTAGAATTTTATAAATAAATCAAATAAAGTCCGTCCTCTACACGCCGATTTCACATTCTTGCGTAGACCGTTTAATCAGAATAATAGAGAAGACTTTTTAAATAATATATTCGTCTGGAATGCATATGATTTACAGAACAACTCGATATTTACCAAAATTCCTTCAATAATAGATTAAATTCCGCTATTGATGGAATGATACCTAAAGAAAAAATTAACTAAAGCAATAAAAAAGTTACATTGATCATTATCCATGGAAAAAACATCTTCAAGGATTAGTTCAATTACCCATAGCTTCATGCAATTTAGGAAATAGTATGCTACAGGGTTTGTACAGAGAAAAACAGGCCTGTATTAATCTTACTAAGACGACTATGGGCAGAGGTGTGCAAAAGTCGCGCAAGCGGTTTTTTGTGATTTGCGAAGACAAGGCTAAGTAGCTAATTTTATTTGTGCCGAAGAAAGGAGCCGTGCCTACGACCTACTGATTACGAATCGGCATTTTAAAATTAACACCTTGATTTATATATGTTTTTAATTGCTGGCTGCCCGTTACAATGGCTGACCGTGCACAACAAAGTATACCGAAGCACGCAAAAATCACGCATTAGTTTAATGACATTGCTATGTAATGATCTATAAACTAAAAAATCACAATTGGAAAAGGCTTTTTCAAGCCATTTATTTAGAACAATAGGTCGGTAAAACAGGTTTGTGTAAGGTTAAAATGTAGATTACTTTACGCTAGTAGCTTAGCGTAAAACAAGATTAATGCATGATCTCAAATAATCTCAAAAAACGTTTTTCTCTTTAACAATGTTAATGAGTTTAGGAGGAGCATATACAAAAGCAATACGGTCTTTGATGTCATTAAAAAATCTCAATAGGGGAAGCGCTATTTGCAACCACTGCGCGCCAGAGAAGTGAAGCGGTGGCGCGCAGTCCTCGGTAGCCATAGTATTTTTTAAAGAGCAAGGCGAGTTTAAAAAATATACGAAATGGCGTTAAGTCATCTGGAGAGAGTTACAAAGCTTCTCTAGACGGGGACGTCCGAGGCAACAAATAGTTCTCCAACCTTTTCGGCTGCGCTTGTAATGTAGGGATACATTACATAGCTCCCGAAATTTTAGGACACACTTGCCTATGATTGATTAAGTCAAACCAGTTTAATTTGCGATCAGCAGAACATCTTCGTGAGTTAATCCAATCTATAGATTAATGAAATTCAGAGAATCGCATACTACATACAAGCACTTAGCAATTTCAATCCATTAACCCCCTTTTTCATCTATTAAATCTTGGTTTGCTTTTATTTTGCTTAGAATAGTTCTAGCATTTTCACGCTCTTTAATTTCACGTTCTTCAAAAGGATCAGAAATTTTAATGCTTGAACCGAAGGATACGGGAGAAAATGAACTTTTTGCTTTATCTTGTAAGATTGTTTCAATTTCCTCTGTGCAAAATACTATTTTTTTAAATTCTTCATCCTTACTGAGCACTTCTAGATTTTCGAGATTTTTATTATCATTAAGCACATTTAATGATAGTTTTATTTTAATAAAATATGAGTAATTTTTACTCACGCTAATTGAGTCTATCTGATTACTGCTTAAATCTATGTCAACCTTAAAGAAACATCTTACTTCTACTTCAAGATAGGAATCTTGTTCATTTAAATCTGTTATATTCGAATCTAAGATATTTACTTTTAATAGTTTACTATTAATAATTTTATAAAAATCGTAATAGTAGCTGGAGGGAAATTCGCTTTCAAACAAGAAAAAGTCCACATGCTCTATTCTTTTTTTGATCTCATTCGCAAGGGATTGCTTGTTTGCAAAAATATATTTTTGCAGTATAGCATATTGTTCTCCAGCATATTCTTGATAAATAAAATCAATACCTTCTATTAATTTGGAGAAGCTTTTTAATTCAGGAATTTCATCGCATGTTTCTTTAAAAACATTATCACTTGAAATAAATATGACTCGCCCAGGGTTGACTTTGAGGAAATTTTTTAAGGCTTTTGCCACAAACGCATCTGGAAATTCTGTTTTTTTTGTTTTAGGACCTTCAAATGGTTTCGCAAAATTAAAATAGTCATTAAAGACCTCTTCTGCATACTCATAACATGGAATAATTTGGAAATTGTCTTTAATAAATTTATCTAGATCTTTTTGAAATTCCTTTATGATTTTGTTTTTAATATTATATTTTTCTTCAAGAGATACAGACATAATAAAAAGTGAACTATTTCTTAATATACAAGGAATTTTATCTTCCAGCAATAATTTCTCAATATATTCATTTACAAAAACATCAAATTTCCTATTAATCTCCCTATAAGTTATATCTGTTATTAACAATAATTTTATGAAATTTTTTCTTTTCAATTCTATCAGATGCCTTAAATTAACATTTTTTAAATCAAATTTAATATTTACAAACGTTTCAGT
Source organism: Gammaproteobacteria bacterium (assembly GCA_035576045.1). Lineage (GTDB taxonomy): Bacteria > Pseudomonadota > Gammaproteobacteria > UBA6186 > Azoamicaceae > CADEGZ01. The sequence continues at coordinate 6,811 of DATLWY010000050.1, forward strand.
ATCTACGTATACAAAAGTTTCTTTAAGACAATTTTTCATTTGATTGAAATTACCTTTATGATTGCCAATATTTTTGAAAATTATACTACAGAGATATCCGGCGTGGACACTCTCTTACGTTTTATCGCTTTGCCAATTCTAGGTAGGTATCATGCTAACTGTATTGTTGATGCTTTTGCTGTGAATTAGACAAGGCAGTAAATTTTTAGAATTTACAAGTATTGAAAAAGTCTCAACTATTTCTTTTGCAGCTATGCCCACCGTACATTAAAATAGTAACAACGAAAATTAGAACCAGCCAAGCAGTACCAATAAAATTATAGAATTACTTTATATTTCTAATCGTTTTTCCACTATTTGTAAATCCAAGCGACTAAAAGGTGTAAAGAACACTTCAAAACGACAGACTCAGAGTCAAATTTTAAGACGCCACACGCCTAAAGTTGGATATGCCTAAAATAAGGTCTATCTTAAACTATTCAAAAAATAATTCATTACTAGCGTTCCAATTTATTTAAAATGTCTTATCTCTTTTAATTCCCTTTTAATTTCCGCTTCCAATTCAGCCTCTGTAGGCAAATGAAACTGATACTTATTAGCAAATATTTTCCTCCCTTTTTTCCCAAGCGTATACTTAACCATTGCATCGTTCTTTTGAGTGCAAAGAATCAAGCCTATTGTTGGATTATCTCCCTCTGAACGACATTCTTGATCGAAATAATTAACATATAATTGCATTTGCCCTAAATCTGCGTGACTTAGAGGTTTCGTTTTCAAGTCAATAATCACGAAGCATTTCAAGATCGTATGATACATAACAAGATCAGCATAAAAATGATCACTATCTAATGTTAGTCTTTGTTGTCTGCCTATAAATGCGAAGCCTTTACCCATTTCAAGTAAAAAATGTTGGAGGTTATTAATTAGAGCTTCTTCAAGTTTAGATTCGACAAGCCTGTGGGATTCAGGCAAATTTAAAAACTCTAAAACGACCGGCTCTTTAATGGCATCTTCTGGGCTTTGAATTTCTTGACCCTTTTTTGCTAAACGCATGAGTCCTTTCTTATCGCGACTTTTTGCTAATCGATCAAATAATAAGCTGCCAATTTGCCGCCCTAATTCTCGTGAAGACCACCGGTTTTCGACTGCTTCTTTTTCATAAAAATCTCGCGCTTCTTTCCTATCGACTTTTATAAGCAAACGATAGTGCGTCCAAGAAAGGGGTATATCGACGTTATTGAACGCCAATTCGCCACTCACTGCGTGGCGAATTGATATAATTTCTTGATATGTAATATAAAATTGTTTCATATGCCCCAAATTACTAACTGTATACCCCCGCCCAAGCTTTTGGGTTAGCTGTTCTGATACCATCTTTAACAGCTGCGCTCCATAAGTAGCTCTCTTTTTCCCTGCTAACTCTTCCTCGACAATTTCTTTTCCGATCATCCAATAATTTTTGACTATTTCTGTATCTACTGTCCGGGAAATATTTTGCCTTGCAGCATAAACACGGTTTATGATTCTGTTGCAAATTTCGTCAACCTTAGTGCTTGAAACCTCAATAGGTTTTGATACTAACGACTTAACGGATTTTATTGGAATCTTCTTTTTATTACTCATTAGTCAGATCCTATATTCGCAAATAAACTTGCCTTAAAATCATTAAAAACCCAACGCACTGGCTACAACAATAATGCCTGATAAAACGCACAATAAACCTTATTAACAGTTGTGCAGAAAATCACCCCTCAGATATCTCCAATAATGACATTAACCCCGTAATCATATCAAGCAATTCGCCGTTAAGTTTCCTGGCTTTTCCAATTAAATTGCTTATCGTCCAGTAGCTTTGGAAGCCGTACATATGGGCACATTACAAACATACATTACAACAAAGCAAAAAGAAGGTGTGAAAAATCGGACTATTAATTATGGTTCACAGACAACACGCCGCATTCTTAACCCTGCCGCGAGTGAATGTATGGATGAAAATGGCCTTCCCAAGTTATTTGGAAAATTTGCGGAAAATAGCCTAAGTACTTAATTTTATTGGTGCGAAGCGCGGAAGCGAATTCTCCATTATAAGCCGCATTCCGCCTGACATTTTAATTTTGTATTTTTAGGAAACCCCCAAAAACACCCCCCTGGTTATCTGCGATCTCTTATCAACTTGACAAATAAAAAGTTATTTATCATACTTTAACTTATGCGTGCTTTTACTTTTTACGAAATTATTCGCTTTAAGTAGAAGAACGCTAAAGAAGTGGCACATCGGCCTAAGCCAATATGCCACCACCCGTAATGAATAGGTGCAGAAACACCCACCCATTACTACCACAACCAACTGTTTAGGAGTTCGTCATGGATAACACCAGCGTATCAAATTATTTCACCTTAATAAAGCAGCAATTTTCCCTACAAGAGCAGCTTCGCGGCCATCATCTTAAAATCGAGTCCTTGATTGGATTGATGCTGACGCGAGATTTGTTAACCTATAAAACCGCAAAGTTACAGCACGCTTTGTTAGTAGTTTGCGATTTAAATAACAGCGTTATCAAGCTCAGCGAAGCAGCAATGAACAATTTTATAGCAATAAATGCACTTTTAACTAACCCTGAAGCACCGCCTTTTAGTTGGCACTAGGGATTTTTAAAACCGCATCCCTGATACAAAACATTCATCATCAATTTAATCAAGTGGTTGTATGAAGAAATTCATACAACCACCAGGAGGACTTATGTCAGCTAAAAAGACTACTAAACCCATTTTATCAAATATTGCTTACCACTCAAGCACCCAAACCTTTTCTTTGTTATTGCTAAAAAATGAACTTAGGCTTGCCAAAAAAATAGAACGCCACTATAAAAAAATTCTTTGGTTAGCAACGCAATGCCCAGATGCACTGGATGTGCTGCACACCCATTTTTATCAAATTACCCAAGGAAAATTAAAACTCAATACTTTTGTCTGCGATTCACTATTTGACAAACATAACTCTATGCCCAACCTCAAAATCATACAAACTAAAATGATTAACTTGTCCGTGCTTCAATCGCTCTTAAAAGAACAAATGCAAAATTTTGGCAAACGAGATAAACGAACCCTTGCAACTCGAAAATACTTAGCAGAATATTTAAATACCTTTAAATGGACTTCGACTATGATTGAATGCCTGGTTCAGGCTATACACGCCTTCCCCAATGATTTAGACACGCTTAAAAACAGGAGTTTAAAATCCAAGCTTCACTTGGCTTTTGAAAGCTTTAATGCAGGTAAAAAGGCATTGTTTGAAGAAAGTCTTAGGCTCGTTTTTTGCATCGCTAAAAAATACCATTCGAAAGGATTAGATTACAGTGACCTTATTCAAGAAGGCAATATTGGTTTAAAGAAAGCCATAGAGCGATTTGAATACCGTTTTGGTTACAGTTTTGCCGATTATGCCACTTGGTGGATTAAGTATAACATTTTAAGTTTTATCTCCAAGCATAAATTTGGCATCACATTACCAAGCCACCAAAAAGACCAAGCCATTGCAACACCCGTTGATTTCGTATCAGCAAAACATTTATCTCAAATCACTAATGAAGCCTTGTCTCAATTATCCACCCAAGAAGCAGAGATTTTAAAAAAACGTTTGGGTATTGGTACGAATTCCGCTGCTATGGTAGAAGAAATCACCACGCATTTTAACACCAGCAAAGAAGACCTTCGCCGCATTGAAGCAAAGGCATTAAAAGCGCTTCTAAGGCAGCAGAGTTTTGGTCAATGAAAAAATTTTTTAGCGCAGTAACCTTTGCATCTCTGTAATATTTGCCACGCTCTTAGGAAAACCTCGCCACTATGGCTCACCCCTTGTAATCGGAAATAGCATCGAACTATAATAACGAAGCCTAAAAATCACAGAAAAAAACAAATGGAGTCGCGTCTCTAGAAGTAACAGCACACCGGACTCACCGGTGCTTCCTTAAAAAAAAGTGCTGTAAAAATAGGTACTTTTTTAATTTTCCAGAAAATCCATTATGAAAAAATTAGCATTGATGATATCTGACAAATTCATAAATTTTCCTTAAAATAATGCAAAATTAACCACAAGCGATGCAAAGTCATTTTCTCAAACTGTAACTGATTCATTTTAAAGACATTTATTTTTTTCAGCTTTGCATTGTTTGTAATATTTTTTGCATTGTTTGTGGTATTTTTGCATTATTCGTAATAATTTTGCATTTTTTGTAGTTTGTCATCATAAAAAATTTGCATTGTTTTTAGCTTAATTGCATTGATTGAAGGAGTACCTTACGCGAGATGAAAAACACTGGAGTAATTTTTTTTGCCTACTTCTTGCTATTCTTTCATTGTACCTTCTTGGTTAGTTCTTCTAAGTAATCTCCCCATCTCTGCATCATCTCTCGTCTGACTTGTAGATGTGAGGTACGGTTATAGGCACGTCCATTCGGATCTTTAACGGCGTGTGCTAACTGGTGTTCGATAATATCGGGTCGAAAATCTAATACCTCATCTAAAATGGTGCGTGCTGTCGCTCTAAAGCCGTGGGCGGTCAGTTCATTAGTTTGATAACCTAACCGTTTCAATGCTGCGTTCATAGTATTGTCAGATATTGGACGAGACTTCGTTCTACAACCTGGGAAGAGATATTTTCCTTGACCTGTTAAAGGGTAAAGCTCTTGAAGGATTTGTATTGCCTGTCGCGATAAAGGCACAAGATGTGATTGACGCATTTTCATTTTTTCAGCCGGAATACTCCATTCGGCGGTTTCTAAATTGATTTCTGACCATTCGGCATTGCGTAACTCGCCCGGACGGACAAATACCAACGGTAAAAGTTGCAAAGCGCATTTGGTTACAAAATAACCCTGGTATCCTTGAATGACTCTAAACAATGTTCCAAGTTTTGCGGGTTCTAAAATAGCAGCTCGATGTTTGACTTGTGCAGGAGGAACAGCACCTCGTAGATCAGCAGATGGATCTCTTTCGCATTTTCCAATCGCAATACTATATCGAAAAATTCTACTACAGTACTGGTGATTGCGATGTGCAGTCTCTAAGGTTCCTCTTGCTTCAATGCGGCGTAATACGCTTAATAATTGCGGTGCTGTTACTTCGGAGATAGGGTTTTTGCCTACCCAAGGGAAAATATTATTTTCTAAACAAGTGAGGATTTTATGCTTGTGACTCTTTGTCCAGGCAACGGAATATTTAGAAAACCATTCTCGACCTACAGCTTCAAAGCTATTTGTAATGATTGTCTGTGTGGCGCGTTTAGATATTTGCTTGGCAATGCCTGGATCAATTTGATGGGCTAGCTGCCCCCTAGCATGGTTTTGTTTCTCTCTTGCTTCAGATAACGAGATCTCAGGATATTTCCCCAGTGCCAACGCTTTTTCTTTTCCCATAAATCGGTATTTAAGCCGCCAGCATTTAGAGCCTTGAGGCGTAATCAACAGGTACAGACCCTTTTCATCAGCGAGTTTGTAAGATTTCTCTTTAGCCTTTGCAGCGCGTATTCTAAGATCGGTTAGTGGCATTAGCCCCTCCTTTTGGGGGTATCAATGATCAGAAGACCTGATATGCCCCCGTTAAAACCCCCAAAAACCTTTGGATTTCGCAGGAATGTATCGAATAGACTAAGATTAGCTTACACTAAAAATAGACTTTATTTCAAGGGTTTTTAGGATTATTTAAGATGGCTTGAGATCTTAATTTGGTGCCGAAGCGCGGAATCGAACCGCGGACCTACTGATTACGAATCAGTTGCTCTACCAACTGAGCTACCCCGGCAATAAGAACAGACAGAAAGGGATTGTAAAGCACTCAAGCTTAAAAATCTATTCCCCTAAAGCTTCAGCCATCCCTCATGCTCTCAACATTTACTCCGAATTTTTGCAGCTTAAGAACACGCATAAAATAACTTTTTCTTTTGCGCGAGCCAATGTTTGAGCTCAGCGAGTTGGGCGAGCAAAAGAGAAAGTTATTTTATGCATGTTACTTATCCGCGCTTTATCGGATTGTCAGCATGTTTTTTTTCATGAAAAATGTCTCAACATTTTTACTTTTTGGATTAAGGGGCAAACATGAAATCAGCAAACCTAAAAAATGTACAACGCGCGAAGCACACGCAACAAAAAGGCTTTTCTTTAATAGAACTGATGGTGGTGATTGTTATTATCGGTATTTTAGGCAGTGTTGCCATTCCAACCTATAAAGAATATGTGATTCGCGCAAAAGTGACAGAGTTTTTTACACTCGCACAACCTATAAAATTAGCAGTTACCGAAGCGTTAATGTCGGGTAAAACACCTGGCACTATTACGACTGAGACATTGGGATTAGGCGAAAACGAACCCGCAGGAAATGTTAGGAATATTACGGTTGCAAACGCTATTATTACCATTACGGGTAATACCGAAACTTTAGGTCTAGCAGCCGATCAGGTTTTTACGGTTGATCTTACCCCTACCACAACACCGCAAGGTCTGATTAATTGGGGGTGTACAACGGCAGCCGCAACCCAAAAATATGTTCCTGCAAACTGCCGAGATTAAAACTACTCGCTTTTCAAGTTATCTTTAGGCTGCTTAGCCGTAGGCGCATCCTCGCTCTTGCTGGAACTTGTCTTAAGATTAAAGGATTTTCTAAATTCAGGCGTCACTTTCGCTATGCCGCTTGAATTGCGCGGAGAGGTTTCCTCTAAATGATAGCGCATTCTGCTTTTCTGTGCTTCTTCTTCCTTGGGGGTAGAAGGTGCGGCATATTTGCTGCATCCGCTGATAGCAACACAGAGTAGTCCTAAAATTAAATAACGCATAGTTTATAATATCCTCACTTTTAGAATGTCCGTTACAACGTGCAATAATACCTCAATCACAATCAACCATATAATCGTCCATTCTAGACGAGAAGAATGCTGGTGATTCAGTTCTGCTGCCAACATGTCAAACAACTCCTGCACAATTCGCAAGCGCTGGTTTAAAACATTTACACGACGCTCGCGATCTAAATAATGTGCAACGAGCGCATAATAAGATTCGAGTTCAGAATGCTCCCAAAAAAACTCCGGTGTATCTAGGAGTTCTTGATGTAAATTAATAGAGCTTCTATCGATAAATAATCGCCCCATCATCCGACGAATATCCTGACGCGATAGCTTAATACTGCCTTGTGTTGCTAGCAGTTCTGGCAATTCTTTGGTTAAATGGATGGTCTTTTGAATCGTTTGTTCAAACACACCCAATTTTACCGACTGAGCTAATCCGTGCGAAAATGCGAGCTTCGTTAAACTGTCGTGATTGGGTAAAATAATTTCATCATCTTCAATTTTAGCCTGTTCCCCATAGATATAATAAAAAACATCTTCTTCAAGCAAATCGATACGTTGGTGCTCAAAGGGTCTAATCTCTTCCAAAAGCAAGTGTTCCTGATCTTCAGATAATCCCCAACAGACTAACGCGCCAAATGGAAAGAAAAAAACATCGCCGGCTTTATGTTCGCCCTCCGCTTTATGTAAGAGATGTTGTTTAAAGGGGATGTGCGCGTACAGAACTTCTCGAATCCGAATAGCACTATAAGTTGATTTAAGATAAGCGGCCAACTTATTTGTATTAAACCCTGTTGACGTGCAATATGCAACAACACGCATGAACCAACCCTGTTGTCTTGTTGAGTGTGATACAATCCTAGCACAGTAATTAGTCTTCAGATACTTTTTAAATACCTAACTTAAATGAGTACGTTAATGGCACAATATATTTTTTCAATGCACCGTGTGGGTAAGGTTGTAGCCCCTAATCGCAAAATTTTAGAGAATATCTCACTGTCTTTTTTTCATGGTGCCAAAATCGGTATCCTGGGTCTAAATGGTTCGGGTAAATCAACCCTCCTTCGCATTATGGCGGGTATTGAAAAAGAGATTTTGGGAGAAGCAACGCCTCAAAAAGGCATCAAAATCGGCTATTTACACCAAGAACCGCCTTTAGACAATACCAAAGATGTTCGAGGCAATGTTGAAGAAGGTGTCAAAGAAGTCAAAACGCTATTGGATCGTTTCAATGAAATTAGCTTAAAATTTGCAGAACCCATGAGCGATGACGAAATGAATACGCTGCTGCATGAACAAGGTGAGTTACAAAATAAAATTGACGCGGCACATGGGTGGGAACTCGATAGAACCCTCGAAATTGCAGCAGAAGCTTTACGCTTGCCGCCTTGGAACGCCAATGTTGCGCTATTATCGGGGGGTGAGCGTCGGCGCGTGGCACTTTGCCAACTGCTATTATCTACACCGGATTTACTATTATTGGATGAGCCCACAAACCATTTAGATGCAGAAAGCGTTGCATGGCTAGAACGGTATTTACATGATTTTACAGGCACTGTGGTCGCGGTTACTCACGATCGGTATTTCTTAGACAATGTTGCAGGCTGGATCCTCGAACTCGATCGCGGACAAGGCATTCCCTTCGAAGGAAACTATTCATCTTGGCTTGATCAAAAAGACAAGCGTCTAAAAATGGAAGAACGGCAAGAATCTGCCTTTCAACGAACCATTAAAGCAGAATTAGAATGGGTGCGATCGAACCCTAAAGGACGTCATGCCAAAAGCAAGGCACGTCTTGCACGATTTGAAGAATTAAATTCTAAAGAATTCCAAAAACGGGCAGAAACGACTGAGCTTTATATTCCACCCGGACCACGTCTGGGTGATTTGGTCATCGAAGTCAATAATGTTTCTAAAGGTTTTCATGAAAAAATCTTATTTGAAAATTTAAATATACAGATCCCAAAAGGTGCTATTGTTGGGATCATTGGACCCAACGGTGCTGGAAAATCAACTTTCTTCAAACTCTTAACGGGTCAAGAAAAACCCGATGTGGGATCAATCCGATTTGGCGAGACTGTTCAATTAGCTTATGTTGATCAATCACGCGATGCTTTAAATGCAGAAAAAACCGTCTGGGAAGAAATCTCCGATGGTCAAGATATTATGATGGTTGGCCAAACTGAGATGCCTTCGCGTGCTTACGTAGGCCGCTTTAATTTTAAAGGATCTGATCAACAGAAGCGAGTGGGTGATCTCTCCGGCGGCGAGCGTAATCGCGTTCATCTCTCCAAATTGCTGAAAAGTGGCGGCAATGTTTTATTATTAGATGAACCTACAAATGATTTAGATGTTGAAACACTGCGCGCACTTGAAGAAGCATTATTAACATTTCCGGGATGCGTGCTTGTTATTTCACATGACCGCTGGTTCCTAGATAGAATTGCCACGCATATTTTAGCCTTTGAAGATGAAGGGCGTGTTACATGGTTTGAAGGTAACTATACGGATTATGAACAAGATCGACAATTGCGATTGGGTTCGGAAGCGTTGACGCCGCATCGAATTAAATATAAGAAATTGAAGACGGTAGCGTAGGATTAAGTAGTATCTTTGTTAGCTTTCAAATTTTTTTGAGCTTGAAATATGCTTTAAAAGTTGACTTTGAAGCCATAAAGGCGTAGCGTAACGGTTAGGTTTAATAGACAGAAGATAGGAGACTTTATGAAAAAAGTAAGTTTGGTTCAAATCGGTTTAACACTGAGTACTGTACTTGTTTGTTCTTTGCTAAGCGGTTGTGTTAGAACTGAACGTACAACCACAGAAGAAGTCACTACAAGTGGTAAAAATTGGGTCGAAACTCACACTCGTCAAGCAACCAAAGGAAAAGATGGTAGAGTGCGTGTTGAAGAGCAAACTTTTTACGAAAAAGTAAAATGTATTGGAAAAAAGGGACAAAAAATTGAAGCAGAAAGTCCTGAAGAATGCATCAAAAAGGGTGGAAAAATTATTGACAAAATTGTCACTACTGAAACTACAGAAAAAAGAGCCCGCTAAGTCTTTGTAAAGATTAAGCAATATGCGAGGGGCAAGGATGCCCCTTTCAAATACGATTTAAATGGACTTTCGCCGCCTGCCGCTACTTACGAATGATATAAAGCTTCTTGTAACCGTTTAACGGCCATAATTTCCATGCCTTCTATGGGCGTTTTCGGCGCATTGCCATAGGGAATAATAGCCCTTTTAAATCCGTGTTTAAAGGCTTCTTTTAATCGCTCTTGCCCACTTTGTACAGGCCGGATTTCACCCGATAAACCCACCTCTCCAAATGCAATCAAATCATTTGGTAAAGGTCTATTTTTAAGGCTTGAAACCACGGCTAATAACATCGCGAGATCAGAGGCGGTCTCGGTAACACGCACACCGCCAACAATATTAACAAATACATCTTGATTATACGTCACGATGCCGCAATGCCTGTGTAATACCGCTAATGCCAATGCCAAACGGTTTTGCTCTAAACCAACGGTGACACGCCGGGGATTCGTTAAATGACTTTCGTCTACTAACGCTTGTACTTCAACCAGCAGGGGACGCGTGCCTTCCTGGGTTACCATCACAACGCTGCCAGCAACCGATTCATTATATCGCGATAAAAAAATAGCTGATGGATTATTCACTTCTTTTAAACCACGATCGGTCATGGCAAAAATACCGAGTTCATTAACAGCGCCAAAACGATTTTTAACTGCACGGATCACGCGAAAACGGCTGTCGCTATCGCCCTCAAAATACAACACCGTATCAACCATATGTTCTAACACGCGAGGCCCTGCTAATGTGCCTTCTTTAGTAACATGTCCAACGAGAAACAAAGCGGTTCCTGTTTGTTTGGCATACCGTACCAATTGTGCAGCACTCTCGCGTACTTGGCCTACCGAACCCGGTGCCGATTGTAATAACTCGGTATAGAGCGTTTGCACAGAATCAATGACTAACATCTGCGGTTTTTCGCGTACTGCAATTTCTAAAATGCGTTCAACTTGTGTTTCCGCTAACAGCTGTAAACCAAAATCACCTACCCCTAATCTTTCTGCACGCAATTTGATCTGTTGTAATGATTCCTCGCCTGTGACGTATAATGCTCTATGCTGTTTACCCAAATGCGCTAACATTTGCAATAAAACAGTCGATTTGCCAATGCCCGGATCCCCGCCAATTAAAATTGCAGACCCTGAAACTAAGCCACCCCCTAAAACGCGATCCAATTCAGATAATCCTGAAGAGATACGGATCTCGTGTTGTGTTGGCACCGCTGCTAATTCAATCACCTGAGTTTCTTCTAGGCCTGCATAGCCTTTAAAACGAGGGTTTTGGTTTGTAGAAAGCGATTTAGCCGTCATAGCGATCTCCGTTAAGCTATTCCAAGCCTCGCAATCACCACACTGACCGCTCCACTTAGGGCTAAGCGCGCCGCATTCTGTACAGGTATAAGACACTTTTAACTTTTGCATGCCCCATTATATCAACTTTTAAGGGATCTATGCCGATAAAAAAGACATGCAAGCCATCGCTTCTCATTTATTGATCCGTTCTACTCAGCTCACACAAGGTGAGATGGGCAATCAATATGAATTTATTCTAGATAATCAGCTGAGTGTTCTAGAATGGGTAAAATTGAAGACTGGGCGCCCCCAGGTCTTTTACACAACAGACAATGCTAACAGAGCATTAGAGGGGATGTTATTTGAGCTCAATCATGTGCGAGTAAACCCGATGTTGGATAACACGCGAATGATTGCTAAGTTAACGGATGTCCTGACTGAAATTGGAGTGACCATCTCTAACCAACCCTACAAAAATTCAATGGCCATTTGCTTTAAGCCGATGGGGGAGATCAGAGATAATGTTCGATTTTATCTCAACAAGGAGGAAAAACTGGTCTTCCTCTCCCCCATCACACGGCCGCGATTGGTTTATTCCAAACCAAAAGCTTAACGATTGGTCAGTTCTGTTTCCTCGTCTATTTTCTTCTCGGCAGGCGTTTCTGCTGAACGTTTTGAACCACTTCGGCTTTTAGTATGCTTCTTGACACGTTTTTTACGGTATTTAACCTTTTGCTTTTTAGGCTGAGCAGATTCCTGAATAGACTCCGTTACTTGCTGAGTTTGTTCGACTGTTTGGTCTGTCGCGCCAAAAGCCACAGGACAGGCCACCAAGGAACCTATCACTAACCCACTGATTAACAAATTTTTCATGGTCATTTCCCCTTGTCTACATTAAAAAAACTTACAAACATATGGCATTAAACATAGCTCAAAAAAAATATTACTTCAACTCCCAAAGCTCAATTTGGGCTGACTGTACAAGGATCCACAAGCCGATTGGTAAGGTTTGTAAGGCGTTTGGTCGAACGTATCGTTCGAACTGCCATCGCCACTGCTTTTAACTGACCAACAATAACAACTAAAGACTTCCCTCTTGTTAAACCTGTATATAATAAATTTCTTTGTAATAACATATAATGTTGTGTTGCAATGGGAATTACAACAGCAGGGTATTCTGATCCCTGCGCTTTATGAATGGTTGTCGCATAAGCCAGAGAGAGTTCATCGAGTTCATCAAATTCATAATCAACCAAACGCCCTTCAAACAAAACCGTAATCAAACTGGTTTCTAAATTGATATTTGTAATAAATCCAATATCCCCATTAAATACTTCTTTATTGTAATTATTAATCGTTTGAATAACCTTATCGCCTTCAGCATAGGAATATCCAAATCGTGTAATCGCATTTTTTCCGTTTGGATTAAGACGTTTTTGCAAATCAATATTCAATGCCCTTGCACCCAAACCGCCTCGGTTCATCGGAACCAATACTTGAATATGGCGAATCGGATCAAAACCAAAACGCAGTGGAATACGTTCGGTAATCACTTGCATTAATTTTTCGTGAATCAGTTCTGGTGTATCTGCGGGGATCAAGTAAAAATCTGTTAATTTCGTAGAAACCTCAGGAATTTTAGGCATATGCCCTTGATTCACACGATGGGCGTTCACCACAATTTGTGAAGTTTTCGCTTGCCTAAATATTTCAGTTAATCGAACCGTTGGAATTTGCTCTGAATCAATTAAATTCGCTAATACGGCACCAGGGCCAACAGAGGGTAATTGATCAACATCGCCAACTAACAAAAGACCTGCATGATCAGGGATTGCTTTTAAGAGGTGACTCATCATTGTGATATCCACCATCGACATTTCGTCTACCACAATGAGATCTGCTTCCAAGTTATTTTGTTCATCTCGTTTAAATCCATGCCCTTGTGGATCAAATTCTAACATTCTATGCAATGTTTTGGCTTCTAATCCTGTAGAGTCGCTCAATCGTTTTGCAGCTCTGCCCGTTGGCGCACCTAATAATACTTTATTTGTTTTTGCACAAATAATTTTTAAAATACTGTTTACTAAGGTGGTTTTACCTACCCCTGGCCCTCCTGTAATAATCACAATTTTATTTTGCAAGGCCATACGAATAGCCGCTTTTTGTGTCGTTGAAAGTTCTAAACCTGTTTTACCTTCAACCCACGGAATGGCTTTTTCAATATCGATTCCTTTTATCCAAGTCGTTTTATAAAGTGATAATCGCTTTAAGTTTTGGACGACATTAACTTCAGCCCTATAAAAAGCAGCTAAAAATATAAAGGTATCATCTTCCACGCTTTCTGAAACCAAACGACCCGCCTTAAGTTCGCCTTGAATGGCCTCTCTAATAATTTCTTCTGGGATTTCTAATAAATCAACTGCACTATTCACCAATTTATTTAAGATCAACGCACAATGCCCATCATTGCTGCCCTCTTGTAGAACATGACGCACTCCGGCTTCGGCACGCACCAATGATTGTCTCGAGATACCCAAATGTTCTGCCAACGCATCCGCGGTTTTAAAACCAATTCCCCGTATATCTAACGCTAATCGGTAAGGATTCTCTTGTACTTTGGCAATTGATTGTTGCCCATACGTTTTGTAAATTCTAACAGCTCGGGCAGTACCGATCCCATGCGATTGTAAAAAGACAACAATTTCGCGGATCATTTTTTGATCTTGCCAGGATTTTATAACACTATCCCGGCGGGAAACACCTATGCCAGACAATTCCATTAAACGATCAGGGGTGTTTTCAATAATATCAAAAACCTGCATTGCAAACGCTTGGATTAACTGTTTTGCAAAGTGTGGTCCGATACCTTTTACCAAACCCGAGCCTAAATATTTTTCCATACCCTCTAGTGTCGAAGGCAAGACAATCCGTAAATGATCTGCTTTAAATTGCAAACCATACTCACGGTTGGTAACCCAGGTTCCTTTACAGTCAATATACTCACCTGGCCCCACCGTACCAGAACTACCGATAACCGTTATTAAATCTCGCTGGCCTTTGGTCTTTACTTTTAAAACGCAAAAACCTGAATCTTCGTTATGGAACGTTATCCGCTCTACCGAACCACTTAAATGTTCTAAAGGTGCTTCTGACATCATTTTCCCTTACGGCGGCGTACAGTAGTGTTTTTGCATTTTTTGAGCATGGATGAGTTGTTTTTTAAGTGTGTTGCATCGTCTAATCTTACAGCCTGCTCGTAACTCTGACTCTATCTGTTTTATTTTTTCACTGTTTTTTTCGCACCGCATCAGACGACGTTCGGCTTTAGCGGTAGCTTTTTCTGCTGCTTTTTTTTGACGTGTTTCTAATCGCACCTTTTTTTTCTGCTCAAGGTTCTGTTTTTGTTTTGCCTTTTGTGTGTTGTGCATCGCTTCTTCTTTTTCGAACACAATATTTGGGTCGGTTGGCTTATACACATAAGGCAAAAAATCGTCTACTTGTGAAGCAATCTCACAACCCCGATCACGAAATTCAACAGCGCCATTTTCATCAACACAACGATAAACGCCCGCTAAAGCGAGGTCAAATACCAAAAATCCAAAAATGAAAATGAGCGGTTTTAAACAAAAGTAATTTATTTTTGATGCCATTATGTTAACCGCCAATCAATCGGTGTTTTTTGCATGTTTTGTAAATACTGATTCGCTTTAGAAAAATGTTTAGATCCTAAAAAACCTTGATGCGCTGAAAAAGGTGAAGGATGTGTAGTTTTTAAAACACAATGCCGATCGGTATGGATAATTTGTCCTTTCCTTTGCGCATAAGCACCCCACAATAAAAAGACAATTCCTTCCATTGCTTCGTTTAGAATTTCTATGACGCGATCAGTAAATTGCTCCCATCCCTGACCTTGGTGCGAAGCAGGGCGACCTTGTTCAACCGTTAATACACTGTTTAATAATAATACGCCTTGTTTTGCCCAGTTGACCAAACAACCGTGTTGCGCTGGTGGAATGCCTAAATCTGTTTGCAATTCTTTATAAATATTCACTAAAGAAGGCGGAGGGCGCACACCCGGTTGCACCGAGAAACACAGACCATGCGCTTGGCCCGGCCCATGATAAGGATCTTGACCTAAAATAACGACTTTTACCTGAGGTAAAGGGGCTAGCGCAAAGGCTTGAAAAACCTCTGCTGTTTTGGGGTAAATAATCTTTTTTTGATCTTTTTCCTGACGCAAAAACAAACGCAATTGCTGCATGTAAGGTTTATCAAACTCTGCACCCAAAACTTGCTGCCAACTTTCCTCTAACATAGAGCACTCTATATAATCCTTACTCATTCGTATATTATCACAATCATGCTTAAGTTAACTCCTCCAAAAACAGAAGCAGAACTCTTATCCCGTTGCTACCAGCTCAGCGGTATAACATTTTCTGCGTTAGCGGAGCATTACCACCAAATATTGCCGTCCTCTCTCACACAGGCCAAAGGCCTGATTGGACAGCTTCTTGAATACGCGCTGGGCGCGAGTGCAGGCAACCAGCCTGAACCCGACTTCCCTAATCTAGGCATTGAACTTAAAACAATTCCTATTGATGCGCATGGCCATCCACGCGAAACGACTTATGTCTGTACCGCCCCTATCAGCTTAAAAGCAGAAATCGAATCTTGGGAACATTCCCGAGTTCGAAAAAAGCTCGCACGCGTTTTATGGGTGCCTGTTGAGGCAAACCCTCAAATTCCTCTACCCGACCGCTGTATTGGCAACGCATATCTGTGGAGTCCTGATCCTGACACCGAAGCTACCTTACGCCAAGACTGGGAAGAGCTCACTCATATGTTACACCTGGGTCAAACAGATAATCTATCCGCTAAAATAGGGACGTATTTACAAATTCGACCGAAAGCTGCCCATAGCCGCATTTTAAATCCAGGTATTAATGAACACGGGGAAGAAATCTTGATAAACCCTAAGGGTTTTTATTTAAGAACTACCTTAACACAAAAAATATTACAGCATTGTTATTGCAAGGCTTGAGCTATCGCGCAAAGGAGTCAGACCCCGCTGCCCAAATAAAGGAGTCAGACCCCGCTGCCCAAATATTAGTTTGATAACTTTACTTTTTAATATTATTTACCCCAGCAATATTGGCAAAAACGCTAAAAGTCGTCATACTGAGTTCTTTTTTTAGTTTAAGCAAGTGGAATTACAATATGCTCATCGAAACAAATGAAAACGTGAAGCCGGCGACTGTTACTGGCAGCCCCAGCGAAATCAAGATTGTGATTACCACGGGTCTCGCCTTGTTTGCGATGTTTTTCGGCGCCGGCAATATTCTATTTCCGCTGTACTTAGGCGCTAACGCCGGACAAAATATTGGCATTACCACGCTTGGATTTTTAATTGCCGGTGTAGGGGTGCCTTTTTTAGGGCTTATCGCAACCAGTTTATTTAACGGGAGTTACCACGCTTTTTTTGCCCGTTTAGGTAAAATGCCTGGTTTTTTGCTAATTACTTTTTTAATGATTATTATAGGGCCACTTGCCGCCTTGCCTCGCACGGAAGTGACGACTTTCCATGCTTTACAACCTTACTTACCCGATTTTCTCGATAATAATGCCGTTTTTAGTCTGTTTTATTGTGGTCTCGTCTTTTTACTGGCTTATCGAGAAGCCAAAGTCGTAGAAATTCTGGGCTTATATTTAAGTCCGGTTAAAATTATTTCATTTATGGCACTCATTATTTTGGGCTTTATTTCAGTCGAACCTGCTTTGCCTAGCCCAGCAACTACATTCGAAGCTTTTAACAAAGCCATTATGAACGGTTATAACACCATGGATCTCTTAGGCGCCTTTTTTTATTGTGCCGTTGCCTTTAAATCAATAAAACACGCTACACACCACAATCCTGCGCTTAACCCAACAGCCCTGACCTTAAAGTCGAGTATTGTTGGCGCAAGTATTACGGGCGCTGTTTATATCGGATTTATGTGGATTGCACATAATCATGCTGCAAGTTTACAAGGCATCCCCGAAGAAAAAATGATCAGTGCTATTTCTATGCTGGTACTGGGAAAATTTGGTGCAATATTTGTTTGTGTATCCGTCTCTTTCGCGTGCGTTGCAACAGCGCTCGCACTGGCCGACGTGTGCACTATTTACCTTTATAATGAGGTCTTTAATAAGCGCGTTTCTAAAATTGCGTGCCTCAGTACGGTAATGATTCTAACGTACTTAATGACAAATATTGGCTTTCAAGGCATTCTGAGCTTTACTGTGCCTATTTTGAATATCGTCTATCCCGCTTTAATTGTTTTGTGCATTTTCAACATCTTATATAAGTGGAAAGGCGTCAAAATGGTGAAGCTGCCGGTTTTGTTGACCATTCTGATTTTCACGGCGATTTTGTATTTGAAATAATTTTAGCTCGCTAAAAAGATGAAGTTATTTCGTGTACGTTCCTAAAACTGCGGTGAATGCACAACAGCAGGATATCGATGTGTGTATTGTTCACCCAGTGCGACAGCGCGCATCCGCGACTGTGGTGTCATCCTATCAATTAATGATTTTAAAACATCGGGTGTTTGATCCATTTGCTCCATTAAACCTGTCTTGAGCCAAGCATAAGCATGAATATCACTTTGATTAATGCCGTCACCATTTAGATACAATAATCCTAATTGATATTGTGCTTGCCTAGCACCTTGGTAGGCCGCGTTTCTAATCCAAATAGAGGCTTTTGTCGCATTTTGTGGTACACCATTGCCTTCTAAGGTCATTAAACCGACCATGTATTGCGCATAGGCATGCCCTTGCTTCGCGGCTTTATGATACCATCGATAGGCTTCTTCAAAATCTTGCTCCATCCCTCTGCCAAAATAATACATTTCAGCTAATTCAATTTCTGCCAGAACAAAACCTTGGTTCGCCGCAAAAGAATACCAACGATGCGCTTCTTTTAAATCTTTAGGTAATCCAAATCCTGTGGCATAACGGCGCCCTACCCGAAACTCCGCCATTAAAAATCCGCTCTGTTTACTCGCCGCTTTGTACCATTGCATGCTTTTTACCATATCTGCCGAAACGCCTCGACCTTCTTGGTACAATATGCTGAGCATCAACTGAGCATATGGCTGTCCTGGGTGCTCTGCCGCTAGCTGGTAATGACGCGCGGCTTCTTGCAGGTTACGCGTAACCCCGCTGCCTGAATGATACAAATCCCCTAATTCGCTTTCTGCACTCGCAATCCCTTGATCAGCTGCCTTGGTATACCAAAAAGCTGCTTGTTGATAGTTTTTTTCAACACCCCAACCATCACGGTATAAATTGCCCAGTAACAATTGTGCTGGCGCATAATCGCGTTCCCCCGCAATCATAAACCAACGTGCGGCTTCCTCACGATTTCGAGGAACGCCTTCTCCCGCTTCAGAAAGCATCCCAAGTTTAAATGCGGCCTCACTGGACCCTTGTTCGACTGCGGAAAGATAATACGCACGGGATAATTTCAAATCTTTACGAACAAGCCGGCCTTCCGCATACAAATCACCGAGGTCTGACAAAGCTTCTGCATTACCTTGTTCCGCAGCCGCAGTGAGTGTTGCTAATCCCTGTTCAGCACGATGACGGCTTTTTCCGCGAACCAACGACCAGGCTTTTCGATACTCTGCTTCGTAAGAGCCTAAAGATGCCGCATAACTATACCAATAATAAGCTTTTTCACGGTTGATTTTAACGCCATGCCAGCCCCTGCCGTATAAATCACCTAACGCGAGCATAGCAGTTATATCGCATTGATGAGCAGCTTTTTCGTACCAACAAATGGCAAGACGAATATCTTTTTCGACGCCAATGCCATCTCTATAAAAATGACCCATTTGAACTTCTGCGTAAGGAAGGCCACATTCCGCTCCCTTAGAAAACCAATAAAAGGCGACTTTTGAATTTCTAAGCACATTCCCTTCGCCGTTTAAATACATCTCACCCAAACGAGCCGACGCAACGGGATCACCTTGATTTGCACAATACACCAATGCATCAAACGCTAATTGTGCGGGAGTTTGTCCACCACAATAAACCTCCTGCTGATCGCTGTATTTAATATTATCGCTTTCTGAAGTGGGTGGTGTTCGCGGGGGTGCCAAAGGCAAAGAGCATGCCGTCAGCATTAATAGGGTGCCACTGATTAGCGGAAAAAATATGTGTCTCATAGCAACATAGTATGGCATTGAACAGGCTAATTGACTAGTTAAGGACATGATAATTACTTATTACAATATATTTAACTTACTTTTTCTGTGTGCGCTATCCTAGGCTATCCTATACGTTATGTTCTATACAATTGGAAAATGCCTTCTAACCGCGCTGTACGGACTTGATTTAGCACTTGCTACCCTTGTGCTCTATCTTTTATCTTTTCTCCCGCACCATCTTATCAAGTCCTGGTACCCTACCCTATTTCGGGGCTGGTGTTGGATCTTTATTCGAGCGCTCGGCGTAAATTTAAAACTGCATCAAAAAAATGCTTTTCCATTACCAAAACAATTTATCCTTATCGGCAACCACCCTTCTGTCTTAGAGGATCTTGGAATGCCTGCTTTATTTAAAGCGCGATTTCTAGCCAAAGCCGAATTAAAACACTGGTGGATAATAGGGCGACTCAGTGTTGCCACCCGAACTTTATATGTTAGGCGCAACTCCCGGGAATCACGCAAAGCCGCCAGCGCATCACTTATCGCTTGCCTTATACAAAAAGAAAACGTTGCGCTATACCCCGAAGGCGGCTGCAAAGGCCGTCGCATCCATTTGCCCTTTCAATATGGCAGTTTCGACATTTCTATAAAAACCGGCGTTCCCATTATTCCTGTCTTGTTACACTACGAAGCGCAAGAGGCATTTGAATGGCGGGAAAATGAGTCTTTAATCCATAAACTCTGGGAAATCTGGAAAAGTCCCAACAAAAATGCTAATTACTATGTCTTTGATGCTATTGATCCCAAAAATTTTGCAAACAAAGAAGAACTTTGCGATTATGTGGAAAATCTCTATCTAAAATGGCAGTCTAAATATCTCGAATAATGTTAGTATGAGGTATGAAAAATTTTCAACAATACAATGACGAATGGTATGCTGAAGGGGTCGCACTAAACACCATTGCAGAAACAGTAGGTACCCCATGCTATGTTTATTCAAGAGCCACACTGGAACAACAGTGGCGTGCCTTCCATCAGGCTTTTCAAAATCAACCTCACCAAATTAACTATGCCGTTAAAGCAAATAGTAATTTGGCTGTTTTAAATATTTTAGCACAATTAGGCTCTGGGTTTGACATCGTCTCTGAAGGTGAATTAAGGCGCGTCTTAAAAGCGGGGGGCCTACCTGAAAAAATAATTTTCTCGGGGGTTGGGAAAACAAAAGTAGAATTAAAAGCAGCCTTAGAAATAGGCGTAGGCTGTATTAACATAGAATCTAAAGCGGAACTAGAACGCTTAAATGATTTAGCAATTCTGCTACGCAAAAAGGCAACGATTGCCATTCGTGTCAATCCTGACGTTGACCCCAAAAGTCATCCGTATATTTCAACCGGCCTTCAAGAAAATAAATTCGGTATTAATATCACCGAATCTTTAGCACTCTATCAACAGGCTTTAACACTACCGGGTATTCATATTCAAGGTATTGCATTCCATATTGGATCTCAAATAACCACACTATCGCCATTTTTAGAAGCACTTAATAAAATATTGGCGTTGATTGAAAAACTCAAAAGCTTAGGGATTACACTTACGCATCTCAATGTGGGTGGCGGTTTAGGCGTACGCTATCAAAATGAAGCGCCGCCCAATCCTAAAGAATATATTAATGCTCTACTCACCGCTATTCAGACTACGCAAAAAAAAGCGGGGGTTAGTGTTTCAGATTTAATCATTCATATAGAGCCTGGTCGCGCTATTGCTGCTGAAGCAGGGGTTTTATTAACGCGCGTTGAATATATTAAAACACAAGGATTGTTAAAATCTTTTGCAATTGTCGATGCGGCAATGAATGATTTATTAAGGCCTGCACTGTATAATGCCTGGCAAGAAATTGTTCCTCTAAACACAAAAACTCATCCTGCCATTCCTGCCCATACTTACGATATTGTAGGCCCCGTTTGTGAAACTGCTGATTTCTTAGGCAAAGACAGGGTGTTAACTTTACAGGCGGGAAATTTACTCATGATCTGCACTGCAGGTGCTTATGGATTTAGCATGAGTTCTAATTATAATTCCCGGCCGCGTGCCGCAGAAGTGATGGTCGATGGCGATCGCTTCCAGGTGGTTCGACCGAGGGAAAGTATCCAAGATTTACTGAATTCTGAAACCGTGTTGTGAAAAAAGGAGGCAACGAAATCGCTCCCTTATCGTTTATTTCTTTAATTTTCTATTTTTCAATAGGAAACCCACGCTCTTTCCAAGCAGCGAATCCCCCAACCATTTCTTTAACCGGATATCCCGCAGTTGCAAATTCCTTTGAAGCTTTTTGTCCTAAGTTACACAACAATTCATAGCAATAAATATAATTATAACTATCTTTTCTTAAGCCCGGATATTCAACCACTGCGCCATCAAAATTATTATATTTATCAAAAGGCAAATTAATCGCGCCTGGAACATGTCCTTCCGCATAACTTTTCGCATCACGTACATCAACAATGGTGAAGTTTTTTATTGTACTTTCTATCATTTTTTCAACGGTATGTGGCGTAATCTTAAAATTCAATTCATCTTCAAAATATTGTGCTGTTTTTTTGCTGTCTTGGATCTTGTGTTTAAGTTGCTCTGCCTGAGCAACGCCCATCATGATAACTATAGAAGCTGTTACTACAATCAGTTTTTTAATTGAACTTAACATATTTACTCCCTAAAACAAGTATTCGTCCCAATAGAAAACTCATTATAGAAGAATAAGCGAAAACGCATTCAAATCTATTTAGACTTGACCCTTTTGGTTGTTTAGCCGAAAATAGGCTTTTATTTCATCTACAACTCAAGGGTTCCTCATGTGGCAGCAATCAACCGCATCGCAATGTACCACCATTATTGCATTTTATAAATTTACAGAACTAACTGACGTCTTTGTTTTACAATCGGCCATCGCACAGTTTTGTAAAGAACACGCTATTTTAGGAACCATCCTACTTGCGCATGAAGGGATAAATGCCACCATCGCAGGCAGTGATGAAGACATCGCAGCTGTCGTTGCATTTCTGCATTCACACGCGCCCTTTGCTGAACTACAACTGCGCTATACTTATGCAGACTTTAATCCCTTTTATAAAATGAAAGTACGCATCAAAAAAGAAATTGTCGCATTGCGTATTCCCAATATTTATCCTAACCAAAAAACAGGTATACAAGTTCCGCCCGAAGAATGGAATCCTGTTATTGCTGATCCGGAAACATTCTTGATTGATACACGTAATAATTACGAATGTGAATTAGGCACTTTTCCAGGCGCACATAATCCCGAAACCGATGTGTTCAGGGATTTTCCTGCGTATGTTAAGCAAAATTTAGATCCGACCAAACATAAAAAAATTGCAATGTTTTGTACGGGTGGTATTCGTTGTGAAAAAGCTTCAAGCTATTTATTAGAACAAGGGTTCCCAGAAGTTTATCAATTGCAAGGTGGAATCTTAAACTACCTCGAAAAAATGCCCGCTGAGAATAGTGCGTGGGAAGGTGAATGCTTTATTTTTGATAATCGTATTACTGTGTAGAGCGCAGGGTAGGCACGGCAATCTGTCCCTCCGGATGCTGCATAGATAAGGTCATTAGACGTTTAAACACATTTTTTACTGTCGTAAGGTAGTAAGTGACTTTTATAGAAGAAAATATTTTTATCGAGCAGTCTGCTGTTGGCAAGATAGTAAATGCCTTTCTGCAAACATCCTGTTTATTAACAGAAGCATCTCCAAAGGATATCAGTATTTCCACTCTAAAGGGCGGAAAAAGTTCCTCAACTCTCTATAAAATAGATACAGGAAAAATTTCTTACGTTCTGAGATGTCCCGCACCTACAACTAGCAACCCTAATAGGTGGTTGCAAGCTTCTTTAGCAAAGCAAGCGGGCGTGCTAGGCGTTGGGCCAAAAATACATTTTGTTGACTCTGAAGAATATGCAATTATCATGGAATATGTTTCAGGTAGAACTGCTTCTCCCTTGGATTTTGAAAATAAATCATTTCTCATTAATTTTTCTCTGCTTCTTCAAAAACTACATGATTCTCAGTTAGAATTTCCATTAGCAACTTGCCCATTTTATAGATTTCAAAGATTTTTAATAAAATGCGATCAAAATAAAGTATATTGCGATGCAAATTTTTCTGACGTCAAATTTATAATGGACGAGATTGCAACAATACTTCAATTACATCCGATTTCGCTAGCACCCTGTCATCTTGACCTTAACCTTTCAAACATCATTTTCACAAATGAAAAGTTTTTACTTGTTGATTGGGTAAATGGCGGAATGAGCGACCCATATTTCGACTTAGCAACCTTTTCAATTTTTGCGGGATTAAATGAGAGCCAGACCAAGGATTTTTTAGCTTATTATTTAAAACATGTTCCAACTCAATTAGAATGGGCACGATTTGTCATAATTCGTCCTGTTCGCCTTTTTGTCATAGCAGCTTCTTGCTTTTCCGCCTCCTCTACAGAAAGAACTCTTAACACAGAAAATATATTAGAATTTAGCGATTTTATTCATAAAAACAGGGATGATTTAGATGTAAATCAAATTGGTTTAGCAGTTTTTAAAAAAGGTCTGGATTTAATACAAGAAAGTTTTTTTAGAAATTCTCTTAATTACCTGAAAAATAGCGCAAACCATCCTTAGATTACTGTATAAGATCTTAAGTTATCTGAAAATTTTTTTTAAAAAAACCTGCTAACCCAGATTATAACTGTTATAAGAATATCACATATAATAGTGAAAAAACCGCCCATAGACATGTATCCAAATGTCTTAAGATTGCGATCGAATTGTTACTAAATAATTTCTAAATTCCATAGAATCATTAAATTGCCCTATATAACGATTTCGCTGATTTTCTCAAAAATATTTTTTAATCAATATTTGCCTCTCCCCCTTACGGGAGGAGAGACGGTGTTTTATTTATCTAATTGTCAAAATGGAACGTCATCATCAAATGCGTCATGTGATTCTGCCATAGCAGGCTCTGGCGATTTAGCAGACGAACGCTGCGATGCATTGCTGCTCGGCATAGGGGCCATATCTTGTGGCATATCACCCATTTGATCCTGTTGTTCAAATGATGCGCTACCGCCCGTGCCTTTTGAATCCATCAATTGCATATTGCTTGCAATGATATCGGTTGAATAGCGATCTGCACCACTTTGATCTTGCCATTTGTTGGTTCTAATAGAACCCTCGACAAATACTTTAGAACCTTTACGCAAATATTGCGCGGCAATTTCGCCTAAGCGATTAAATAGCGTAATACGATGCCATTCCGTACGCTCTTGCTTCTCTCCCGTTTTCGAGTCTTTCCAAGACTCGCTGGTTGCAACACGAATATTGGTAACAGCCGAACCACTCGGTAAATACCGAACTTCAGGATCTGCACCTAAATTACCCATAATCATTACTTTATTAAGTCCTCTTGCCATTTGACACCTCTCTTAAAATTAACTGAAAATTCCACATAAACCAAATAATTGCCAGGATAATGCAAAACAATAATATGCCTACCATACCATATTCAGCATCCAACCAACCACCCAGAATACCCCCTAAAAATAACCCTAAAAATTGAGCCGACGAATAGATGCCTAACGCTGTGCCCTTACATCCTGCTGGCGCGAATTGCGCAACAAATGCAGGCAAGCTGGCTTCTAGGGTATTAAACGCAGTAAAAAAAACCCATAAACTTAACGCTAAACCAACACCAGACTCAAAATAAATCATTATTCCCAATTCTGATATTCCAAACAGAAACACAGCACTTGTCAACCCATATTTAGCCCACGTCTTTTTCTCCATCATCCATAAACAAGGCGCCGTAGCTAATAAGGAACCCAAAAACACAGGCAGATAAAATTGCCAGGTTTTTCCTTCAGAAAATCCCATGGCTTGAACGAAAATTGGTATTTTTAAAAACAGTGCAATTAAACTTGCATGCAATACCAACACACCAAAAAAGATGGGCATTAATCCGCGATGCCCCAACATTTTTGGAACACGCGCGAGCATAGGCATCGATCCAGATTCTTCTGTTGCAGACTTTTGGAGAAATGGCACTGGTGTTGGCACAAAAAAAATCAACATAAAAATAGCCACTATAGAAAAGGCCGCTGTACTCCAAAAAATACTTACTACACCACCCAACTGACTCAATAAAGGTCCTAAGACCATCGCCAATGCAAAAGAAAGACCAATCGTCATGCCAATAACCGCCATGGCACGTACGCGTACTTCTTCGCGAATCAAATCAGCAACCAGTGCCATAATGACACAACCAATAGCACTCGCCCCTTGAAGACTACGCCCAACGATAACGCCATAGATGGAATCGGAACAGGCCGCTACTACACTACCTAGTGCGAATAACAACAACCCCAAAATAATAACGGGCTTGCGGCCAAAGCGATCAGAGGCAAAACCAAAGGGGATCTGGAGCAATGCCTGTGTCAGCCCATAAATACCTAGTGCAATGCCCACCAAAAAAGGCGTAACCGAATTTAGTTGTTTAGCATATATCGAAAAAACAGGAAGGATCATAAAAAGACCCAGCATTCTAAGGGAAAATATCCCGGATAAAGCTAACAAGGTTTTACGTTCTGCCGGATTTATAGTCATCATATGGGTTAGCTTGTATTCAAAAACTTTCACAAAAGGCACTCATTTCTGTTATAGTACCAAGTTCTTATCCCAGTGAAAACTTAAAACGTAATGGAAGTTTAAGCGATAATGCACACAATATCGATCCGCGGCGCTCGCACACACAACTTAAAAAATATTGACTTAGAACTCCCTCGAGATAAGTTGATTGTTATTACAGGCCTCTCAGGTTCTGGTAAATCTTCTTTGGCGTTTGATACCTTGTATGCGGAAGGCCAACGACGTTACGTTGAATCGCTTTCTGCCTATGCAAGACAATTTCTTTCTTTGATGGAAAAACCCGATGTGGATCACATAGAAGGATTATCACCCGCAATCTCCATTGAACAAAAATCTGTTTCACATAATCCCCGTTCGACTGTAGGAACTATCACAGAAATTTATGATTACCTACGGCTTTTATTTGCACGGGTCGGCACGCCCCATTGCCCAACACATCACGCGCCGCTGTCTGCGCAAACTATTAGCCAGATGGTCGATAATATTTTAATTCTGCCAGAGGATTCTAAGATATTATTACTCTCGCCCGTGATACAAGCACGCAAAGGTGAACATAGTCAACTCCTTGAGGAGCTGAAAAGCCAAGGCTTTGTACGTGCCCGTATTGATGGAGAAATTTTTGAATTAGCAGAAGCACCTAAATTAGATCTTAGAAAGAAACATACGATTGAAGTGGTAGTCGATCGCTTAAAAGTAAATCCTAATATTCAAAGCCGCCTGGCCGATTCTTTAGAAACAGCGATTAATTTATCCAATGGTCTTGTCAATATTCATGTCATCGATGATAACAATAAGATACTGAAAGAATTTGTGTTTTCCTCAAAATTTGCCTGTGCAGAATGCGGTTATAGCTTAATTGAACTTGAGCCTCGCTTATTCTCTTTTAACAATCCCTCAGGTGCCTGCCCCACATGTGATGGGCTTGGCATAAAACAATTTATGGATCCCGACAAGGTTATTATTGACAATAACTTAAGTCTTTCATGTGGTGCGATAAGACATTGGGATCGTCATAACTTTTATTATTACAGTATGCTGTCTTCTTTAGCAAAGCATTACAAATTTGACTTAGAAATGCCTTTTAAAAAACTGCCTAAGAAAATTCAAGATATTTTATTATACGGCAGCGATGACGTGGAAATTCAATTTAGATACGTACAAGATAGTGGTCAGACAACGGTTCGAAAACATGTTTTTGAAGGCGTTATTCCAAACATGGAACGACGTTATATTGACACAGAATCGAGCTATGTACGTGATGAACTTGCAAAATATCTTACCCACAAAACCTGCATTAGTTGCAAAGGCACACGTCTTAAAGAGACTGCCCGAAATGTTTTAATCGAAAATCATGCCTTACCGGATATTACAGGGTATTCCATTACGAATGCGCTTCATTTTTTCGAAAAATTATCTTTACCAGGGGCCAAAGGTCAAATTGCGAATAAAATTTTAAAGGAAATTATCAGCCGTTTAGAATTTTTGATGAACGTCGGATTAGAATATCTTTCTTTAAATCGTACTGCCGACACATTATCAGGTGGCGAAACCCAACGTATTCGTTTAGCAAGCCAAATTGGTGCAGGTCTTGTTGGTGTGATGTATGTATTAGATGAACCCTCTATTGGTTTACACCAACGCGATAATGCACGTTTATTAAAAACGTTAAATCATCTGCGTGATTTGGGGAATACCGTTATTGTAGTCGAACACGATGAAGAAGCTATTTTAAGCGCAGATCACGTCGTCGATATCGGTCCTGGCGCGGGCGTACATGGTGGTAAAGTGGTGGCGTTTGGTACGCCCAAACAAATTATGAAGAATGCTAATTCTATTACCGGACAATATCTTTCACGCAAAAAATCGATTCCTATTCCAAAGACGCGCAGAAAAATCGATCATAGCCGCTTAATTACCCTGAATGGCGCATCTGGTAATAATTTGAAACAAATTAGCGTCAGTTTTCCAATAGGATTAATGACCTGTATTACGGGCGTTTCGGGTTCAGGGAAATCAACTTTGATAAATGATACGTTATATCCGGTTGCAGCAAAGTTATTAAACGATGTTAAACAAATTGAAACGCGTGCATATACGGATATCACAGGGCTCGTACATCTCGATAAAGTGATCGACATTGATCAAGGCCCCATCGGTAGAACACCGCGTTCAAATCCAGCAACTTATACAGGCCTCTTTACAGACATTCGAGATCTTTTTGCGAATACAGAAGAATCGCGTAGCAGAGGTTATAAATTAGGTCGTTTTAGTTTTAATGTAAAAGGGGGGCGTTGTGAAGCTTGCCAGGGCGATGGCCTCATTAAAGTTGAAATGCATTTTTTACCCGATGTTTATGTCTCTTGCGATGTGTGCCATGGTAAACGCTATAATCGGGAAACATTGGAAGTCTTTTACAAAGGTAAAAATATTCACGAAGTATTAGAAATGACCGTTGAGGATGCATTAGTTTTTTTTAAACCTATATCATCGATCGCCCGCAAACTCGAAACATTGGTTGACGTGGGACTGTCTTATATTAAAATTGGACAAAGTGCGACGACGCTTTCGGGTGGTGAAGCACAACGCATCAAATTATCAAAAGAACTTTCGAGAAGAGACACCGGTAAAACACTCTATATTTTAGATGAGCCTACGACAGGTTTACATTTTCATGATGTTAAACATTTGTTGGAGGTGCTACAACGGCTCTCGGAACGTGGCAATACCATTATTATTATCGAACATAATCTAGATGTCATTAAAACTGCCGATTGGATTATCGATTTAGGACCAGAAGGCGGTGACGGTGGGGGCGAAATTGTGGCTGTTGGAACCCCCGAAGCTGTCGCCAAAGTCAAGCAATCTTATACTGGTCAATTCTTAAAGCCTCTGCTAACGTAGTCCCTCCCCTATTGGCAATGGACGTTATACGCGCTTTTTTAAATTTACGACGTAAGTCTGCAAAAGCTTATCAGGAACTCTTTTCTGCCTATAGTGCGATTTATCATTATCAAACAACGGAAGGTGTACCTTTGACATTTGATGTTTATCCTTTGCAGCCTGAGCATCATTCAAATGTGCCATTTTATCTTCATCGATAAATTTTTGATTAAAAAGTACGACGCGAGGTTTTAATTTTCTATGTATACGTTTAGATAAACGTTTCAGTTTGGGGGCAATTCGAAATATATGCGAAAAAATGAGCAATCGCCGCTGATCGGCATTAAAATCATTCAGCCGTGTTTGTTCTTCTTCTATAATTTTTCGTTTACGCCATTCTAATTCTAATAGTCGTTTTTTTTCGTCCTCAGTCATTAGCACGATGCAGCTCCCTGTTGCATTAACTAATGATAAGTATAGGATCTAACAAAAATTTAAGGAGGGAATCAAAAAAAAATTTATAACTGTTTTTAAAATCAGTTTTTTATACCTTTGCGAAAAATACTTTTAAATAGCGAATAGTCGCACTTAAAAAGGTGACGATATTGTCTACCGTCACATCACCTATATATTTACCATTGAAAAAAGCAAAATTTTCAGTTACCACGCTTCGGCAAAAGTCCAATTCTGTATTATTACGAAACATTCCTCTCCTGAAAATCTCTACGATTTCTGGCTGCAGAACATCAAATCTACATTTTCTTTTTTCTTCTACTGCTTCAGGCTGCCTCTGCTGCAAGGCAGTCGCTGGTTGAGACGAAAATTGGAAAGTAACTGGTTGTGGCACAACTGCTTCTTGTGCACTTTTTTCTTCAGCCTCTGCTGCGATTGTGACTGATGTCTGGGGTGCTAGCGGCGTCGGTATTACTATTGGTAATTCTGTTCCGTCTTCCGCACTTTGAGTAACATCATTCGTTGCTGGATTTTGGTTTTCTCGTTGCATGTGTGTCACTCCTAGAAATAAAACTTATATATTATTTTAACAGCGCCGATTGTATTGTTTGTGTCACCTGTCAAAAGTAAAATTTATATATTATTCTAAAAGCATTAATCAAAAGCAATAAAGCTCAATTGCCTAATAAGCTTCAATTCTCTTTTTTTTAGAATCGAGCGGAGAAGCGCTTGAAGGAGAATCATTAAGCACGTCATTTGCGGGTGCAATTGACTCTATTTCCGATTGATCAATAGATCCTTTAACCATCTTACCTAAACCTCGAACTGCTATAATCCAAAGTGTAATTACCACTAAAAATATCACTGCAATATAGGGGATAGTAGACCCTAAATTACCGCACATGACTAAGAGGAATTGAATCATAATCGAACCACCAGATTTCCCTAAACGAGAGGCTATTCCATCTACGACAGCCTTACCTTTTCGTTGTTCTTCTCTTGGCAAGGGCACAAATGCAATTTCTTTAGTCTCATCAAATAAGGTGAATTTTGAAGCTCTTCCCAAACACACTTGTGCAGCGCCAAACATTAGTACTAGATTGGCAACAGGCAAACTAAAGAGCGCATAGAGTAAATCAGTTAGATATAGATTACTTTCGAACAGTAAGCATCCAAAAAATCCGATGCCCGTGACGAGCCAAATCAATGGCGTTATCATGGCGGTAACCGTCCACCCATAGCGACGAATCACATTACCAGAGAGCATCAAACCAGATAAGGTTGCAAACACGCCTGTAATAGTCGCTATTTGATTCGTAAAAGCATTAAAATCACTCGCGTTCGGGTAACGCAGTTGAACTTGATTAATCCACAAGACATCCGAAAAATTAAAGATAATATTATAGGCAACCACTAAAATCGTAACGTACATCATATAACGCGATTTCATTAAATAAGAAAAACACTCAAATAAGCTAATTTTTTGCGCAGGCTCATCAGCGATCGTTGTTTTTGCTGTTTCTGTAATGCTTGTTATTTGCTTCTGCTTGGCAATTGTTTTGTTAACCCATCTAAATAACGAGACAATAACAAGACCTATGAACAAAACCACACCCAATTGTAGGGCTAAAGATTGTTCCCAGGCGACAGTCCCAAAAGGCAAAGCGGGATTATATTCATCGAGTGTTAACCATTGCGCAGATTGGCCTGAAAATATACCCGAAAAATTCGCTGCTATTGCAAAAATCGCATAAAAGCGCTTTGCCTCATTTACCGATGTCACCTCGTTTGCAAATCCCCAAAATAACATTGAAAGCACGGCTGTGCTCCACAATTCGGATAACACATAAAAAATGGTGAGGGGCCAATGCCTGATAATAGAGACTAACCCCCCAAGCCCTGGGGGTAACCGTGTTTGCAAACCATCGGCAATCGTCGTGAGTTCTAATAGTTCACGATTTGGGTATAAAACCAGCAAAAATAATGTGAAAAAGCCCAGAAAAAAACTGAGCATAGTGTAAAAAACTTGCTCGCGATTTAAATGATGGGTAAGTTTTGTATACACGTAGGTAATTAATACAGCCCCCGGCAAAACTGCCCAGACTTTTAAGAAGGGAATAACTTCTGCGCCTGAACCTTCTGAAGTAACAACCAGGGTTATCTTCATGCATCGAAGGACGTTGTAAACAAAGGTAATCAGAAAGAAGAGTGCCAACATCGGCAAAAGTTTTTTAAGTTCATAGCCATAAATAGGCCACAGGAAGTTGCGGAGTTTACTAAACGGTTTAGGCTGGAGAGATTGCATAGATATTAAGCCCACCCTATCTAAAAAATCCTTGAGCTGGTTCGACGACTTGAACTACATTCTGCCTGAAAAATCACTCCATGTCAAACAACCAAATAACAGATAATATACACGCATTATAGGGTAAAAAGAAAAAAAACCGGGCTCACGACCCGGCTTTTTTTATAACACATAAGTAACGTGGACTTCATTCCACAGCCCCCGCCGCACCACTGCGCTCTACAAATTCTACAATTGCCATAGGTGCACAATCCCCTTTACGATTGCCACATTTTAAGATACGAATATACCCGCCTTTACGTTCTTTAAAACGTGGGCCCACCTCTGCAAATAATTTTGAGACGCTTTCTTTATCTCGCAAACGATCAAAGGCTAAGCGACGATTCGCAATACTATCGATTTTAGCTAATGTCACAAAAGGCTCAAGCACGCGTCTTAAATCTTTAGCTTTAGGTAAAGTTGTTTTGATCATCTCATGACGTATTACAGAATTAATCATATTCTGGAACATCGCCTTTCGATGACTGGATGTGCGTTTAAATCTTCTACCTGCTTTTCTATGACGCATAAATATAACCCTTGTTGCTTAATCTTGTTGTAAACTCAATGGTGGCCAATTTTCTATTTTCATGCCAAGTGAAAGGCCTTTGTTTGTTAAAATATCTTTAATTTCAGTTAAAGACTTTTTGCCCAAATTAGGGGTCTTCAACAGCTCGACTTCGGATTTTTGAATTAAATCCCCAATCAAAAAAATGTTCTCTGCTTTTAAGCAATTCGCTGAACGAACAGTTAGCTCAAGATCATCAACCGATCGTAACAATAACGGATCAATTTCTGTTCTAAGACGAAGGGGTTCTGCTTGCTTCTCGCCTTTTAATTCTACAAAAACGGATAATTGATCAACCAAAATACTCGCAGCCCAACGAATGGCTTCTTCGGGCTCAATAGTCCCATTGGTTTCTAAATCTAAAACGAGCCTGTCTAAATCGGTTCGTTTTTCCACACGAGCATTTTCAACCACATAGGTAACACGCCGAACTGGACTAAATGAAGCATCCACCTGCAACCAGCCAATGGATTTTGTTTCTTCTTCTGGATTCTGGCGCATGCTAATGGGCTCATATCCCCGACCTTTCGCAACACGAATGGTCATCTTTAAATCGCCTGCTTTAGTCATGTGAGCGATCACATAATTGGGATTGATAATTTTCACATCGTGGGGCAATTCAAAATCAGAGGCTAAAACAGGGCCTTCACCTTGTTTGTTTAATTTAAGCTCAACTTCCTCTCGGCCTTCCAATATAAATTCAATACCCTTGAGGTTTAACAGAATATCAATGATATCCTCTTGCACACCTTCTTTTGTCGTATATTCATGAAGCACGCCTTCAATATACGCTTCAACGACGGCACATCCCGGCATAGAAGAAAGCAAAACACGCCTTAATGCATTCCCTAAGGTATGACCGAAACCACGTTCAAGCGGCTCTACTACGGCTTTAGCGCGCTGATCCCCAACTCGTTGGATATCCATTAATCTCGGCTTTAAAAATTCTGTTACGGCACGTTGCATGAATTGCTCCTTTTTAGGATGATCGAGCAGTAGGCTCGCCCCTACTATTTCTTCGCGTAAAGTTCTACGACCAACTGTTCATTAAATTCAGTGGGTAGTTCGCTTCTATCAGGAATACGTTTAAATGTGCCTTTCATTACGCTGACATCCACATCCACCCATTCTGGAAAACCCGCTCCTTCAGCTAGCCGAAGGGAATCTTGAACTCGCACTTGTGTTTTAGATTTTTCTCGTACTGTAATGACATCTCCCGCTTTTACAGCACAGGAAGGAATATTAACGATTTTATCATTCACTAGTATCGCTTTATGACGTACTAATTGACGTGCTTCGGCACGTGTACATCCAAACCCTAAGCGATAAACAACATTATCTAAACGACATTCTAATAATTGAAATAAATTTTCACCTGTAGCGCCTTTGCGTCTAGCAGCTTCTGTATAATATTTACGAAATTGTCGCTCCAATACACCGTACATGTATCTGAATTTTTGCTTCTCGCAAAGCTGCACACCATGATCGGTCGTACGTCGAGTCTTTTTTGCTCCATGCATACCCGGCGGTGTAGCCAGCTTACACTTAGATGCGACTTCTCGAACACGACTTTTTAAACCTAAATCCGTTCCTAACCTTCTTTGTACTCTACACGTAGGCCCTAAGTATCTTGCCATTTCATTATCCTCAAATATTAAACACGACGCTCTTTCGATGGTCTGCACCCATTATGGGGAACCCCTGTTCTATCAGTAATCCGCAATACCACTATACCTTCGGTCCCCAAAGCACGAACCGCAGATTCCCGACCAGGACCAGGTCCACAAACCTCCACATCGACGGATTTCAGACCACATAAGGCTATTGCTTCAACAATTGCCTTTTTTGCTGTCATTTGTGCGGCATAGGGCGTACTTTTGCGAGCACCTTTAAATCCTACAGCGCCTGCTGTTTGCCATGTAATGGTATTGCCTTGAGAGTCCGTTACGGTGACAATCGTATTATTAAAAGAAGCAAATATATGTACAATACCCGTCGTAACTGTCCGTTTTACTTTTTTACGCGCACGTGCTGCGGTTGTGGGTTTAGAACCTGATGC
The DNA here is from genome assembly GCA_035576045.1 of Gammaproteobacteria bacterium. Classification (GTDB taxonomy): domain Bacteria; phylum Pseudomonadota; class Gammaproteobacteria; order UBA6186; family Azoamicaceae; genus CADEGZ01. The sequence continues at coordinate 41,242 of DATLWY010000050.1, forward strand.
TTTTGATGTTGATGTCTTTGGCATTTACGTATTTCCTACACTATTTTTTTGAATCAGTTGATTGTGGCTTCATAACCATCTGGCTCTGTCGCTTGCGTCCTTTTCGCGTACGGGCATTCGTTTTAGTACGTTGTCCTCGAACCGGTAAACCCAATGTATGGCGACGCCCCCGATAACATTTAATATCCTTTAGTCGCTTAATATCCATAGCAACCCGGCGACGCAGATCTCCTTCTACAATATACTCATTTACTGCTTCTTGCAGTACGGTTGTATAGTCATCTTTTAAATCGTTCACCTTTCTGGAAGGCTCGATACCCACTTTTTTACAAATAGCCATTGCTCTATGGCTACCAATACCATAAACACTACGTAATGCAATTCGAATATGTTTATTCGGCGGAAGTATAATTCCTGATAGTCGTACAGCCATAATTATCCCTGCCTTTGATTATGTTTGCTTGTCTTTTTGCAGACAATTTTGACCACCCGTTCGCGACGGATGACACGACATTCGTCGCACATTTTTTTAACTGATGCTCTTACTTTCATCTTCGCCCTCAAATAGCCGTCGCATAAATAGATAACAATTCTACGCCTATAAACTTATTTCTGCAAAAAATTATCGCGAACCTTTCAGGTTAGCTTTCTTCATCAGTGATTCATATTGATGAGACATTAAGTGTGCTTGCACCTGAGCCATAAAATCCATCACCACCACAACGATAATCAATAGAGAAGTACCCCCGAAATAAAACGGTACATGCCACCCCATCACTAAAAATTCAGGTAATAAAGAAACCAGCGTAATATAAATTGCCCCAACAATCGTTAATCGTGTCATAACCTTGTCAATATACTGTGCAGTCTGATCACCCGGTCGAATCCCAGGAATATACCCGCCCGATTTTTTCAAGTTCTCGGCGGTTTCTTTTGGATTAAATACCAATGCCGTGTAAAAAAAGCAAAAGAAGATAATTGCTGCTGCAAATAATAAAATATAACAGGGCTGCCCTGGCGATAAAGCAAGACTAACGGTTGTTAGCCACTCAAAACCCGGTGTTTTTCCAAACCATTGTCCGAGGGTTGCTGGGAACAAAATAAAACTTGATGCAAATATCGGCGGAATAACGCCTGCCATATTGAGTTTTAAGGGTAAATGACTCTTTTGTGCCGCATACATTTTTCGACCTTGTTGTCGTTGCGCGTAATTAACCGTAATACGACGCTGACCCCGTTCAACAAAAACGACAAAAGCGATAATTGCCATTAACATCGCGCAGAGCAGAATAAGGCCTATGGCTTGCATTTCGCCTTGGCTCACCTTTTCTAAGGTGTTAATAACCGCGCTGGGTAATCCTGCGACGATACCTGCAAATATAATCATTGAAATGCCGTTGCCTACACCACGTTCGGTGATTTGCTCCCCGAGCCACATTAAGAACATTGTGCCGCTAACAAGCGTTACGGTAACAATAAAATAATACATAAGATTCGGATCTAAGGCTATTCCAGAATTAGCAAGATATCGTGCCATACCCACGGCTTGTAGCGTCGCTAACGCAAGCGTGGAATAACGCGTATATTGAGAAATCTTTTTGCGGCCTATCTGCCCTTCTTTTTTTAACTGCTCCAAGGTTGGCCACACCACTGTTAATAGCTGAATAATAATGGACGCGGAAATGTAGGGCATGATCCCTAGCGCAAATAAGCTTAAACGAGCCAAGGCGCCACCCGAGAATAAATTAAAAAGCTCCAAAATTCCCCGATTTCCCGAAAATAATTCTGCCAAGCGTATGGGATCAAGGCCGGGTACCGGAATCTGTGCCCCTACTCTATAGACTAGCAAAGCACCAATTAAAAAAAATATTCGTTTTTTTAATTCGGATAAGGATCGAAGGTTTCCAGATGGCAGCGCAGATCTTTGCATGGGTTATTCGATTTTGCCCCCAGAAGCCTCTATCGCTTCTTTCGCACCCTTCGTCACTAATAAGCCTTGCACTGTAACAGGGCGTACAATTTTGCCTGCTAAAATAATTTTCGCATTCTTGATGGGCATCGAAACCAAGTTGGCATCATACAATGCTTGCAGATTAATCACATCGACAGTCATTTTATTCAGCGCATCTAATCGAATTTCTGCCATAAAGCGTGCTGTACGTGATGTAAAACCAAATTTGGGTAATCGACGTTGCAAGGGCATTTGTCCGCCTTCAAACCCCACTTTATGGTATCCGCCAGCGCGTGCTTTTTGGCCTTTATGCCCTTTTCCTGAAGTTTTCCCCATACCAGAACCAATACCACGACCTAATCGTACGGGCTTCTTTTTTGATCCTGCTGCCGGTTTTAATGTATTTAGTCTCATGCAGATGGCTCCACTGATAGAAGATAGGAAACCTGATTAATCATTCCACGCGTACAAGCGGTATCTTCTAATACAACCGTTTGACGTTGTCGGCGCAAACCAAGTCCGAGCAGCGTTGCTCGATGGATGGGCAGCCGTCCCGAACTACTTTTAATTAAGGTAACTTTCACGGTTTTTGCGTTTTTATTGTTTGTTTTACTCACTGGTAGTCTCTCCCTTCTTTGCGCGAGACCCAATCACATCGCTGACATTTTTACCGCGTTTTGCGGCCACTTGTTCTGGAGAAGACATTTTTTGTAAACCGCTTAAGGTTGCCCGAACAACATTCACAGGATTGGTAGACCCGATACATTTTGCAAGAATATTGTGAACGCCAAGCACTTTAAATATGGCGCGCATAGCGCTACTGGCAATAATTCCGGTTCCTTCTGAAGCCGGTAACATAATCACTTTTGCTGCACCGTGTCGAGATTCTATTGGATGAAAAATTGTGGAGCCATTGAGCTCAATACGAATCAAATTACGTCTTGCACTTTCCATCGCTTTTTGAATTGCCACAGGTACTTCGCGTGCTTTACCACGCCCTACCCCAATCCGGCCTTTACCATCACCTACGACACTGGTCGCAGCAAAGCTAAAAGTTCTACCGCCCTTGGTTGTACTTGAGCTTCTGTCCACAGACAACAGTTCTTCTAGAAAACCATCGCCTTTTGCATTTAAATCTGAACTTGCCATGTTTTTAAACCCTTAACAAATTAAACCATTAGCTCGAGCTGCTTCCGCTAAAGCTTTAATACGACCATGATATTTATAACCAGAACGATCAAAAGCTATTTTTGTAATACCCTTAGTTTTTGCGCGTTCTGCCACCAATTTTCCAACGGCTTCTGCCATTTTCAACTTTCCTGGACCTATTTTCTGAGTACGCAGTTCTGCCTCAAGGCTGGAAGCTGAAGCCAGAACAGCCGACCCTCTAGGCGCAAAAACCTGCGCATAAATATGCTGTGCCGTACGATGCACACTTAAATAAACGGTACGCAAGTCAAATACTTTGCCTCGCGATCGGTTTACTCTGCGTTCACGTGTTTTTTGTCTATTACTACTAGTAGTACGCATCATATCATCCTATTTCTTTTTAGTTTCCTTGATTTTTACAAATTCACCAGAATACCGTACGCCTTTACCTTTGTAGCACTCTGGCGGGCGGAACTTCCGAATTTTAGCAGCTGTTTCACCCACAATTTGCTTATCAATGCCGCTGACAATAATCTCTGTATTCGTGGGCACTTTAATGCTGATACCTGGCGGTATTGGGAACCGCACGGGGTTCGAAAACCCTAAGCTCAGTTCTAAAATATCGCCTTCAATTTTTGCGCGATATCCTACCCCAACCAACGTCAGCTTCCGTTCAAAGCCCTCGCTGACCCCTGTCATCATATTGCCCAGTAGCTTACAGGTGGTTCCAACCATCGGGTGTACTTTGGTTTGTGCCCGCACGTAAATAACATTTCCCTCTACGTCCAGCGTAACAGCTTCGTCGAGAGAAAGCTTAAAGGCACCCTTTACGCCTTTAATATGCACGTCCCGGCCATTTTGATTAAATTCAACGCCTTTAGGAACGGTTAATGGCTTTTTGGCAATTCTGGACATTGATTACTCCTAGCTAACAACACACAGGACTTCACCGCCCTGGCCACACTCACGTGCTTTTTTATCGGTCATAACACCTTCGGATGTCGACAAAATGGCGATGCCCAATCCACCCATTATTTTAGGTAGTTCATCTTTTGGCTTATAAATTCGCAAGCCCGGACGACTAATCCGTCTTATCTTCTCTATGACAGGTTTCAAATTAAAATATTTCAAATAGACCATAATGGTTGGCTTTAAATCACCTATTTTCTTAAAAGATAAGATATAACCTTCTTCTTCTAATATCCGAAGAATGGCAATCTTTAATTTAGAAGCCGGAAAAGTAATGCTTTCTTTTTTAGCCATTTGTCCATTTCGGATCTGGGTCAACATATCGGAAATGGGATCTTGTAAACTCATCGCTATGCTCCTACCAACTTGCCTTATATAGACCCGGAATAAGCCCGCTCATCGCATATTCGCGCAATTTATTGCGGCCTAAACCAAACTTACTATAAACCCCTCGTGCGCGACCCGTTACTAGACAACGGTTTCTTAATCGAGACGGGCTTGAATCTCTAGGTAAACCCTGGAGTTGTGCTGACGTAATGAATTTTTCTTCAAGACTTAAATTTTTATCACGCATTCGGCTGCGTAACTCGTCTCTAGTGGGTTTATGCTTAATCACCAACTTACGTTGGCGCTTATCTTTTTCTATTTTACACAATCTTGCCATGAGAGCCCTACTCCTTAAAAGGAAACTGAAATGCTAACAACAAGGCAAGGCCTGCTTCATTGGTCTTTGCTGTCGTTGTAATGGTAATATCTAATCCACGCAATGCATCGATTTTATCGTACTGAATTTCGGGGAATATAATTTGTTCTTGAATACCCATGGAATAACTACCACGACCATCAAAAGAACGTCGATTAAGCCCACGGAAATCGCGAATACGCGGAATCGCAACGCACAGTAAGCGCTCTAAAAATTCATACATGCGATCGCGACGCAAGGTAACCTTGCAACCCACTGGCCACATTTCACGCACCTTAAAGCCCGCAATGGACTTTCGCGCTTTGGTGATAACAGGTTTCTGCCCAGCAATTTTGGCCATATCTGCAGCAGCATTATCAACCACTTTTTTATCATTGACCGCTTCACCAACACCCATATTCAAGGTTATTTTGGTAATACGCGGCACTTCCATCACATTCGCGCAACCTAAATCTTTCATTAGCTTTGCAACGATGGTTTTACTATAAAAATCTTTCAACTTCGGGGTGTTACGCATGATCAACCACTTCTCCCGTCGACTTATATACTCTTACTTTGCGACCATCTTCTAATATTTTAAATCCAACACGATCAGCTTTACCTGTTGCTGCATTAAATATTGCAACATTTGAGATCGCAATCGGTGCTTCTTTTTCTATAATGCCACCTGCTTTTTCTTGTTGCGGCTTAGTATGCTTTTTAATTAAGTTAATACCTTCAACCAAAAGGCGAAAAGCATCTGCATATCGCGTTTTGGACTTTAATACGGATAAAACAGTACCCTGGCGTCCCCGATCACGGCCAGCAACGATCACCACTGCATCGCCTTTTTTAATCTTATTCATAGCTGTTCACCTATAACACTTCCAAAGCTAAGGAGATAATCTTCATAAACCGCTCACCCCGTAATTCACGTGTTACGGGACCAAAGATACGTGTACCAATGGGTTGTAACTGATTATTCAATAACACTGCTGAATTTTTATCAAAACGAATTATTGAGCCATCTGGGCGACGAACGCCTTTACACGTTCGAACAATAACGGCCTTTAAGACTTCCCCTTTTTTCACCTTACCACGTGGGATAGCCTCTTTGACAGTGACAACAATCACGTCGCCGATGCCCGCATAACGTCGTTTTGATCCACCCAAAACTTTAATACACATAACACGACGTGCGCCACTGTTATCAGCGACATCGAGCATGGACTGCACTTGAATCATTGCCCGCCTCCGTCAAAGTCGGAAATCATAACACTTCTCGCTCTATTTTTTCAAGCCGTTCTACCAGTACCCAACTTTTTGTCTTGGAAATTGGTCTAGATTCTCCAATAACAACCAGATCCCCTTCTTTGCACAGACCTTCAGGATCGTGCGCATGATATTTAGTGGAACGGGTCATAATTTTACCATACAGTGGGTGCTTCACTTTTCGAACGACACGGACAGTAATGGTTTTATCCATTTTATCACTGACCACAACCCCCTGTTCGGTGCGACCTTGGCTTAATCGCTCACTCATGTCTTTTTACCTTCTTTTGCTATCATCGTCGTTACTCTCGCAATATTTCGACGCGTTTCTTTAATTTCATGCGTCTTTACTAATTCTCCGCTCGCTTTTACCAGTCGCAATTTAAATAGCTTCCGCCGTAAAGTTGTTAGCGTTGTGTTCAACTCGCCCGTGGATTTTCCAATCAATTCTGCTGCTTTCATGATTACATAATCTCCCGTGGAACAAGCTCCGTTGCAACAGGAAGCTTGGAAGCCGCTAACCTAAAGGCTTCTGCAGCCAACTCTGGTGTCACCCCTTCTATTTCAAATAGGACTCTACCCGGTTGCACCAAAGCCACCCAATATTCTACGTTTCCCTTACCACTTCCCATACGGACTTCTAAAGGCTTCTGCGTAATAGGCTTGTCTGGAAAAATCCGTATCCATATTTTCCCACCGCGTTTAAGATATCGGCTAATCGCACGTCTAGCGGCCTCAATTTGACGCGCAGTAATACGTGCGTGATCCATTGATTTTAAGCCAAATTCACCAAAACTAACCTTATTACCTCGGGTTGCAACTCCACGGTTGTGCCCTTTAAATTGTTTGCGAAATTTGGTTCGCTTAGGCTGTAACATGATAATCCCCTCGGCTTACGCAACTTCTTGTGTAGATTGTTGTGGTTTCCCAGTCAAAACTTCACCTTTGAAAATCCACACTTTTACGCCAATCACACCATAAGTGGTCTTTGCACTGGCAGTCCCATAATCAATATCCGCTCTAAAGGTATGTAATGGCAAACGACCCTCACGATAAACTTCGCTACGCGCAATTTCAGCACCGCCTAAGCGGCCCGAGACATACACTTTAATACCTTTAGCGCCTTGTCGTAATGCACTCGCGACTGCACGCTTCATCGCACGTCTAAACATAATTCTGCGCTCTAGTTGCTGTGCAATACTTCTAGCAACCAGCGTCGCATCTAATTCAGGTTTACGAAGCTCTTCGATATTGATATGAATACGATCCGCGGGACATCCAATCTTCACACTAATATCGGATCGAAATTTTTCAATATCCTCACCTTTTTTACCAATCATCACACCGGGTTTAGCCGTTCTCAAGGTGATACGAATTTTAGGCCCCGTTCTCTCAATCAAAATCTGACTTACACCAGCCGCTTCGGGTAACCTTTTGGCTGCATAAGCACGAATTTCAAGATCACTTGCTAATATTTTTGCAAATGAACCGCCACTTTTGCTACTTTCCGGAAACCACTTAGAAGAACTTTCCCGGATGTATCCTAAGCGAATACCAATTGGATGTACCTTTTGTCCCATGAAAACCTCTCTCTAACTAATTACGCAACCACTACAGTAATATGACAATTTCTTTTAACAATTCGATTTCCTCGCCCTTTAGCGCGTTGCGTCGATCGTTTTAAGTTCGGCGCTTCATTTACAAAAATGCGTGCAACCGAAAGTGCGTCTACATCTAACGCTTTATTATGTTCTGCATTTGCAATCGCAGATACCAATAATTTTTTCAGGATTTGCGCTGCCTTTTTCGGGCTAAAACTCAAAATATTCAGCGCCCTCCCTACTGGCAACCCTCTAACGAGATCAGCCACCAATCGCGCCTTTTGCGGCGAAAGCCTTGCGTCACTTAATTTGGCGCTCACTTCAAGCATGACAATCCCCTACTTACCTTTACCTTTGCTGTCTTTACCGCCACCATCTTTACCGCCTTTTTTCACGGTTTTCGCAGTTTTATCACCCGAATGTCCCCGAAAAAGCCGCGTGGCAGCGAATTCACCCAATTTATGTCCAACCATATTTTCATTGATTAAAACAGGTACATGTTGCCGGCCATTATGCACTGCAATTGTTAAACCCACCATGTCTGGCAAAATCATCGAACGCCTAGACCAAGTCTTAATCGGCTTCTTAATACGCGTTGCTATCGCTTGCTCAACTTTTTTTAGCAAGTGAGCATCTATAAACGGCCCCTTTCTCAAAGAACGTGGCATGGAACCCTTCTCCTTTTACTTCGTTGCTTTACGCCGACGAATAATCAGTTTATTCGTGCGCTTATTACGACGTGTCTTTTTACCCTCTGGAATACCCCAAGGTGTACACGGTGGACGGCCACCCGATGTGCGCCCTTCTCCTCCGCCTAACGGATGATCAACCGGATTCATCGCAACTCCTCTCACTCTCGGGCGTTTATTACGCCATCGACTTGCACCCGCTTTCCCGAGCTTACGTAAATTATGTTCACTATTGCCGACTTCACCAACGGTTGCACGACATTCTACCAAAACGCGTCGAACTTCGCCGGATTTTAAACGAAGCGTTGCATAAGCTCCTTCTCTGGCAAGCAATTGGACAGAAGTTCCCGCACTGCGTGCCAACTGTGCACCTTTACCGGGTTTCATCTCCACACAATGCACAACCGAACCCACAGGTATATTTCGGAGCGGTAAACAATTGCCAACCGCAATAGGGGCATCACCGCCCGATAAAATTTCTGCACCAGCCGATAACCCTTTGGGGGCAATCATATAACAACGCTCACCATCGGCATAAAGTACCAATGCAATATTAGCGCTGCGGTTTGGATCATATTCCAAACGCTCAATTTTTCCAGGAATACCTTCTTTTTTACGACGCCAATCCATAATGCGATAGCGTTGAGCATGCCCACCGCCTCGTTGCCAAGCGGTAATTCGTCCGTAACAATTCCGACCACCGGTTTGTTGCTTTGAGACGACCAAAGGCCCATAAGGCTTTCCCTTATGCAATTCAGAGTTAACGATTTTTACGACAAATCGACGACCTGGTGAGGTCGGTTTCATTTTTACGACAGTTGTTACCATATTCAATACCCTGTTATTTATTGGAACGCATCTAAATTAATCGCTTGACCTTTGTCTAAACGAACATAAGCTTTTTTCCAATCGGATCTTTCACCTTGCCTTTGTCTAAAGTGTCTCGTTTTTCCCATGACATTAACAATTCGAACCGATACCACCTTAACCGAAAAAAGCTTCTGCACCGCTTCTTTCAATTCTGTTTTAGTTGCGTCTTTTGCAACGCGAAATGCGATCTGATCAGCAACCCCTACCGCTTTTTCAGTAGTATGAGGGCCTAAAATAATTGTGTATAAGCGTTTTTCGTTCACTTGAATACCTCTTCAAATTTACGGATCGCATCGACAGTCATAATAACTTTATCGAATTTAATCAAACTAATCGGATCAACATTCGGTGCTTGCTGCACATCAACCTTCGGTACATTACGGGCCGAAAGATACAAATTTGGATCCCATTGCCCTGTTACAATCAGCACCTCTTTTAGCCCTAACGCTTTCAATTTCGCTAACAGATCACGTGTTTTTGGCTGTGAAATTTCAATAGCATCAACAACCAGTAATCTGTCCTGTCGTACAAGCTCCGATAAAATCGCTTGCATCGCTCCCCGATACATTTTTTTGTTAATTTTTTGACTATGATCCTGCGGCTTTGCAGCAAATATGCGACCACCACCCCGCCACAATGGACTTCGAATGGTGCCTGCACGTGCTCTACCCGTTCCTTTTTGACGCCATGGCTTAGCACCACCCCCGCGAACTTCTGCACGCGTTTTTTGTGCACGCGTGCCTGACCGCGCCCCTGCTAAATAAGCAGTCACGACTTGGTGCACCAGCGCTTCGTTAAAATCTCTTCCAAACGTTGTCGCGGATACTTCTAAACCTTTTTTAGGTGCCTCACTACTAGGCACGGCAAATGCGATTTCCATCGATATCTCCTTAAGCCGCAACCGTTGATTGAGCATTATGTTTTACCGCCGGATAAATAATAAGTTTTCCGCCCGGTGCCCCAGGAACCCCTCCCTTAATAAGAAGAACATTCCGCTCTAAATCAATTCGAACAACCTCTAGATTTTGAATCGTACGTTGCGTATTACCATACTGCCCAGCCATCTTTTTACCTTTAAACACTCTGCCGGGTGTTTGATTTTGACCAATCGAACCCGGTGTATTATGAGACAACGAGTTACCATGAGATGCCCGCTGTGAACTAAAATTATGGCGAACAATACAACCCGCAAAGCCACGCCCTCGCGTCAGTCCCGCCACATCGATTTTTTGACCGACTTTAAAGAAATCAGCCGCAATTTCGCTGCCCACCGTAAGTTCTTTACAGGCTGAAGCGGAGGCTCGAAATTCCATTAAATCTTTACCCGCAACCACATTTGCTTTTGCAAAATGCCCGGCTTCAGCTTTCGTGACACGACTGAGCTTAACTTCACCCCGAGTCACTTGAATGGCAATATAACCATCCTTCTCGAGCGTTTTCATCTGTACAATGCGATTGGGTTCTACGATCGCCACCGTTACAGGTATCGATGCCCCACTTTCCGCATCGAAAATTCTCGTCATTCCACATTTAGTCGCAACGACACCAATCATTTTTCTACCCCTTTGGTGGGCAGACACAGCGGTCTGCCCTACATATTAACTGACTGCGATCTGAACATCGACACCCGCAGCAAGATCTAATTTCATCAACGCATCTATCGTTTTTTGCGTTGGGTCTTCAACTTCAATCAAACGTTTATATACCGTAAGTCGGTATTGATCACGCGCATTCTTATCGACGTGCGGCGAGATCAATACGGTAAAACCTTCATGACGCGTTGGTAAAGGCACTGGACCTCGTACGCGAGCACCCGTTCGTTTTGCCGTATCCACGATCTCCTTAGCCGATTTATCAATAAGTCGATGATCATACGACTTTAAACGAATTTTGATTATTTGACCTTGACTTGGCATTTAAATTACTCCAGCACCTTAGAGACCACACCGGCACCCACCGTACGGCCGCCTTCACGAATCGCAAAACGAACACCGTCTTCCATCGCAATCGGCGCAATTAAATGAATCACCAATTTGATGTTGTCACCAGGCATAACCATCTCAACCCCTTCTGGCAAGATAACT
>DATLWY010000051.1:0-6956 GCA_035576045.1 Gammaproteobacteria bacterium
TGATTTTTCCACTTATAAAGCAAGGGAATTACACAGAAGCCTTAAAAATCTTGGCGATATTAAGGGAGCCCGTTGATCAATTTTTTACAGACGTTATGGTTATGACTGATGATCTCACACTGCGCAATAATCGCTTAAGATTACTGCATCGTTTGCGGGTCTTATTTTTAGAAGTCGCGGATATTTCTTTATTATGAAACCGCTTGTCATTTTAGATAGAGATGGCGTTATTAATTTTGAATCCTCCGATTTTATCAAATCTCCTGAAGAATGGCGCCCCATTCCTGGCAGCTTAGAGGCGATTGTAAAGCTTAACCGTGCGGGTTATTGGGTTGCGGTTGCAACCAATCAATCGGGAGTGGAACGTGGATTGTTTGATCTCCAAATGCTAGAGCGCATACATCAAAAAATGCGAGACCATTTAGCCAAGCTGGGAGGGCATATTGATCTTCTGTTATTTTGCCCGCATCATCCTGATACAGACTGCGAATGCCGAAAACCAAAGCCTAAACTTATGAATGACATTGCAGCGCATTTTAAAATTGATCTACAGCAAACATCTGTTCCCGCCATTGGAGATTCTCTGCGCGATTTGGTGGCAGCAAAAATAGCAGGATGCGACCCCTTTTTGGTTTTAACAGGGAATGGACAACGCACTTGTGAGAAGCTGCCCGCCGATCTAAAAATGATAACCATCCACTCTGATTTAAGTGCGGCTGTAGACGCACTGTTAAGCAAAACACCATGATATTTCGAAATTTTCTGTTTTATCTTGGCCTTGTGCCCGCCACCATTTTCTTTGCTATACTCGGCACGCTGTTTTTTTTTCTACCCTTTAAAGCGCGATATTATTTAATTACCCGATGGTCGCATTTTTTTATCTTTTGGGCAAAAATAACCTGTGGCCTTCGCTATTCCATTGAAGGACAAAAAAATATACCCACAAAAAATGCAATAATTTTTGCAAATCATCAATCCATGTGGGAAACTATTTTTATGCAGGTATTGTTTCCAACACAATGCTGGGTACTTAAAAAAGAATTATTAAAAATTCCTGTTTTTGGATGGGGGCTTGCATTACTCGATCCGATCGCGATTGACAGAAAACAATTTAATTCTGTTAAAGCTTTAATTCAACAAGGCCGCGAGCGATTACAAAAAGATCGCTGGGTTGTAATTTTTCCAGAAGGCACCCGCGTTGCTCCCCATATGAACCGGCCTTATTCTCGCAGCGGCGCAGCGCTCGCAGAGGCGACGGGGTATCCTATATTGCCTGTTGCACACAATGCGGGCCACTATTGGCCCCGCGGATTTTTTATTAAAAAACCTGGAACTATTCGCATTGTGATTGGACCTGTTATTGAGGCTAAAAAGAAAACGGCACATGCATTAAATGCAGAAGCGGAAGATTGGATTAAAAACACACTGGAAATTATATCAAATTGACTGCTAAATCAACGGAACGCATTATGATAAAAAAATAAATCAAAATTTGACGCCCTCTGGCTTGACCTATCTCGAGCAGATAATTAGAAATTTATTCCCAACACCCCTGGATCGTATGGGTAGAAACTTAATTTGCTTTCTGTAAAATAAAAAAATAAATCCATACATTACGCAATGGAGATTGAACGGAGATTGACATGTATTTATTCGAAAATAAATTATTCATAAGTACAATGATGCAGTTGTTCAACGATAGGTTGTTTATAAATAAAATAATTAGATCTATCGTTTTTTTTGTTACCTATTGTGCACTAATGATATATATGAATAATCTTATTGCACATGATTGAAATCTAAATAAATTCATTTGAAAGACAATTCAAAATTTTTTGACAAATGAACAAAAAAATTTAATTACGTTCGCTTTTGCAACGTCAGTCTGTTCTTGTTGCAAAAACAAAAAGCGGTATCAATTATGGCATTGGCCTTATCTACCATTTTTAATAATAATATTGCTAATAATATCGTTGCATAAATATTACCAGCACGCTAGCGGCATTTCTTATAGTTGTACATACACTATAAAATCCCTTTAAAAACACTATTTTTATAAAATTTTTCTTGAAATTTTTATGTGTTAGTGCCACACTTAAATTAATAAAAATTTTAATGTCTCGGAGATTGAATATGTCGATAGTATCGCTCGCCTTTAGATTTTCTAAAATCTTACAGACATAAATTAAACAGTGTGTAGCTGCACGAAAATAATGCGGCAACCGCTCTGGGTTTAGTTGTCATTTAATAATATACAAGGGGATTGATATGCATAACGGTCAAGAAAATAAAGATAATGCTGAACAAAAAAATGATCAGCTTCAAAAAAATGCGCTAACCACAACCACGGTGGCAACAACTTCTACAAGCTTAACAACACGTTCAGCTCGCCGTAGTATTAGTCCGCAAGCGCTTGCAACAGAAATCACAACCTGCACTCAAACCGGAAGAGAATTAATCGCGCTCACTCAAGATCTGTCTACCCTATTAACAACAGAGATTCCTAATATCGTACGTCTCCCAGAAATATTGGCAAAAAGAGTATCATCGTTGTTTCCAAAAATAGATTTAGGTAACAATATTCTTGCTAATATACAGGCTGCGACTGCTCAATTAGCAGCTTATGAATTAAAAATACTGAGCAGTATCCCCGCTCGAATGGTCTCTGGCGCTCAACAAGCGATAAATCCTGACGTTTTAGCGGAGGGAAGAGGTGTCTTAGAACAGGCAATTCATGGGGCGGGGGGACCAGCTTCTGATGCATTGGAGCTCTATCGTATTTGTACTGGCATACATAGTTTGTACAACACATACACAGAACTTAATAGGATCTATAATTCTATCCTATTTTGCTCTCAAAGAATCTACACGAGTGCACAAGAACTGACAGAATTAACAGGCTCGAATGAGCAGTGGAACGAAATAACAGCGACACTTTTTGACTACTGGAATCAGCCAGGATTTGATTTTAACGCTTTTCTCACTCAAGCAAAAGAAAATTTACAAGCAACTCTCGAACCCTTAAGCAGCCTAATAGATTTGTATAACGCTATGGAACCTATACGTGTCTCAACCTATTTAGCGCTCACTATGCAACCTGACCCCAATACAGAATCACAATTAGAGCAAGTGACCGGATTGCTTACAAATGCTTGCTACAATACCGTATTGCATAACATCAGCGATGCTTCTAAAAGTGCAGGCAACACTTTGGCTAGGAGCATGACTAGCGGTCTGCCCGCTACTGGAATGAAGGCTCTTAAAAGCGTAGGTACAAAAGCCGCATTAACAGCTTGTGCAACAGCAATCACTGGTATGAGTTTTCCAATTACCATTGCAGTATTGGCCACTTGCGTCTCAGATCCTAGCCAAAGAAACGCACTCATCGCTTATGCAAAAAGCCGTATCCTCGGTTCGCAAGTGGGCGAGACAAAGTCGGACGAAAATGTTCGTGCGCTCGTCTCTAATGAGTTAGATGCTCTGGCACAAGACAAGAGTTCCTTGTCTAGCCGATTAAAAGCAAAGATTCCCGCCAAGGCTTCCGAAGCAGTTAATACAGCAATGGAGCGTTGTGTTGACGCGAGTGGAAAGGTCGTCGGCGCTGTTGCGGAACAAGCCATACTTACGTTAATGCGAGATAGCAATTTTGTATCTACGTTACGCGATCGATTGGATCCGGTGATTTATCAAATCCTAGACGGCACATTAAGACAAGCATTACAAATTCCGGAGCAAAAGGCATTTCTCGAAAAAATACAGCACATGAGCAATACAGAAGCGGCTGCTTACCAGGCATGTGGTGCCTTGATCCCAGACATGGTCAATTTTTTAGCGCTACCAAACTTAGTAGAAACACAGCTACAAGCCGCTACGAGCAATCCTTACATTTGTAGTGCAACCGGAAAGCCGTTGGATGTTAAAGAAAAAACGATTCAAGGGGTTACTCGGCTCCTCCGTGTTGGTGCAGAGATAAATGTTGACGCTGCTTCTAATGCTGTTTCTAGCATGATTAAAGCGGGTCAGGCACTAAGAACCGCGGTTCGAGGATCAGAGAATCCATTGCCCCCGCCCCCTGCTGCGTTGAGTAACGCTGCCGAATCGCCGCTCTTGGCATTAGGCAGTACTGTTAATCGTGAATTAGCAACAGGTCTCAGAATTTATTTGGTTGAAAAGGGTACACCCGAGGAATCTATACTCGCACCTGCCATCGTTTTTTCAAGAAAAACGACTGCCAGCTTAGGTGGCCTGATGAGTAGTGAATCAATAGAAATAAAAAGTTTTAAACTTTCCGAAAAAACAAGGGGTCTTGCGACTGCGCTCGAATCGCTTGTAACCGGTAGAACACGCACTATTCATATGGAAAATTTAGAAAAAGAAAATGCAGAGCTCAAAAACCAAAGCGAGAAAGTCGTCAAAACACATGCGTCCCGAACAAATCCAATATCATCCGTTTTATTATCCAGGGATCATCCTTTGGTTCTGTTGATGACAGAACAGTTGCAGCACGAATCAAGCAACTTTAATTACCTCGAACAAAATGACAGGCAACAAGCAACACTCGCCGTACAAAGACAACGAGCAATTGATAATGAAGCGCTCAAAAAACAAGCGGCAGAATTAGCAAAAACTAAGGATGCTGCCACAAAATGTGGTTTTGGCGAAGCGTTTTTTGAGGATTTTGAAACTAACCCTGTCATCCAAGAACGTTATGAACGGCTACAAAATATGATAAATAATGATGTAGATACATTGCCTATTAATCTAGAGCCAAATGAAGCAAGCAAAGTCAGACAATATATTAAAACACGTCTTATTAACCAAAAAGAAATTTTACTTTCTCACATCAATGCGGCAAATGAACGTCTTAATGCGCAAAAGCTTAATGCAAAACCCATAAAAGAGAGACTCGCTGCGGTTGAGGAAGCAATTGTGAATGTCGATAATCTTGGCTGGTTTGGATCTACGTGGTTTGTCTCTAGCGTTGCACCAGAGGCAAGAACACATTATCTTGCGCTATTAGATCTGGAAAAATGCGAACTAGAGGCCACTATAGCCTCGCTAGATCAGCCACTCAAACACCTAGAAAGTGGAGAATATGATCTAGTGACAGCGTATGTAAGCGAGAATCCCACAAATGCTGCCTTGCTTTTAGCAGAGGTTTCGTTTCACAAAAGTACTTTTAAGTTTTGGCAGAGCTTCCCTGCAAGCTTGCTGGAATTAGAGAAACTTTTATTAAAAACATTAGAGCAAAATAAGCCTACTGAAAACGTACCGAGTGTTACGATGCATCTTCCTCAAGCGCCAGTAACACCCGCTCTGCTGTTTACAGGTGTATCAAAACCAAATGTACCCCCTAATGTTTCAGATAAACAGGAAACTAAAAAAGATGTGTATGATTATAAAGCGGAAGAGGAAGCCCAACTCGCATATGTATTGAAACTTTCTAAAGCTGAGGCGGAAGCCGCATCTGACTCTAAAATAGGCCCTAAAACAATAACGGGATGGGAATTAACAGATGTTGCCGAAATAGGAAATTGTTTTTACGAAGCTATAGCGCTGCAATTGCACAAAAACAATTTTCCAATTGCAGAGACGTTTCCAGAAACAAGGCCAGAAAATGGTGGAACAGCTCTCGTAGATATCCTGCGTCGTCGAAGTACGCCAGAATTTAGAGATCGCGACTGGGCGGGAGAAGAAGAGATCTTAGCACTAGCAAGCGAATTTAAAATTGTGATCGCCATTGTGGATACAAGATCAGAAAAACCCGCATTCCAATACCACTTTGTTAAATGGGATGGAACGGCGGACAATACTAATCGTGAGGTATTAATACCAAAGGGACAAATCGTTGTGGAACTCGCTTATACAGGGAATCATTATTTATCTGTAACATCTAAGCCAGGGAGCCCCGCATCATCTATAAAACCATCGTGATCACCTGAGCCCAGCACTAAATGACGGAATTTTTATACGCTAAATTGCAGCTTTAAAAGAGTGATTTGTTGTAGTTTTAGAAAATTCAGGAGTTCGCTTATGAACCTCAAACAATGCCTGCAATGGTTTTTGGAGGTTTTTTTCTAACAATTCAGGGATTGGTGTAAACGCAACATCACAACCCGCATAATTGATTATTATTTTTAGCAAATCATCTGGTATCTGATGAGAGTCGCGGAAAAATTCTACGATTGCTTTAGCCCTAATAAGATACGCGCTTTGTAGGCCCTGCCATCGCGCTTTAAGTCCATCTATCGACTTTGGCGCTGTTGGTAATAGCGGATTTTTCTCAAAAAAAAGCTTTTCTAACGCATCACAAGCACCAAGAGTATATGGGAAATCTTCTAGCTTGTTGTCCATAACATAAATTTCTTTCAAATGTAAACATTGCCCAATGCCCTCTCCTAGGGATTTTAGAAAATTGTGCTCAAAGTTCAAACACGTTAGCTTGCGACAGTTCCAAAGAGTTTCTGGCAATGTTTCCAATGCGGTATGTCGAACGGAGAGTTCTTGTAGTTCAGTCAAATTCTCTATACCTTCAGGTACTTTTTTCAAATTGCTAAAACTAGCATTAATGTTTTTAATTTTAAGAGATAATTTTTTTTCAAAGAACAAGGAGAGTATCGATTCAAATTGTGCATCATTCATTGCAGTAATTTCCAACTCCTGCAATTCGCTCTCGTATTGTTTATAATCACCGCTATTTAAATCGGCAATTAATTTTGTAGCTGATATTTCCATCATAGGCATGGTAATTCGCTCCTTTCAATACAATGCTTATTTAAATATCTAAATTCCCTACCAACAACGCATTCGTCTCGATAAAATCTCTTCGACTTTCGACATTATCGCCCATCAATGTGGTAAAAATTTGATCTGCGGCAACAGCGTCATCAATTTTTACCTGCAACATGCGACGCACGCCGGGATCCATCGTTGTTTCCCAGAGTTGATCCGGGTTC
>DATLWY010000052.1:0-13436 GCA_035576045.1 Gammaproteobacteria bacterium
TATGAGAAATTTAAGATGCGCCAAAATTGCCTATACAAGTTAATTGTTCTTATTTGCTTATTGTTTTGCATGCTCTCCGGCTGCTCGTCACAAAATCAGTTACCATCAAATAAAGTTAATCACACAGCTGAAAATATCGCGCAGTTAAATCATTTTAAAAAACAGCTGATTAAGACGAACCCTTTTACGCTGACCACTTTTCAGAAATTTCAAGCAACCAATCAAACTATAACGATCTACATCGAGGGTGATGGTCGAACGTGGATTACGCGATCAAAATTATCCAACGACCCAACGCCAAGAAATCCGCTCGCACTTAAGCTCGCGGTATTAGACAACAGCGCCAATGTGGCTTATCTCGCACGGCCTTGCCAATATACCCCCTCTGCCTTAAATACTGCTTGCAATCCGCTCATCTGGTCTGACCAGCGTTTTTCCGAAACCGTTATCCAATCCATGGAAGAAGCTGTCGATATTCTAAAAAAATCAGCAAAAGCCACACAAATTCACCTGGTTGGTTTTTCTGGCGGCGCTACCATTGCAATACTCATTGCTGCACGCAGGCACGATGTCGCCTCATTAAGAACCGTTGCAGGAGATCTCGATCCCACTGCTTTAAGTCACTATCATCATACTTCACCTTTAATAGATTCTTTAGATCCCAGCACTATTGCACATAAACTGATTCATCTTCCTCAACAACATTTTTCTGGTGAAAAAGACAAAACAGTACCGCCTTTTATTGCGGAAGAATTCATTACTCGGATGAAAAAATTCGGAAGCTTATGCGCGTCCCAAATCACTATTAAAGATGCAACGCATCATCAAGGCTGGGAGGCAATTTGGCCAACCCTGCTACATAAGCCTTTAGTGCCTGAGGGGCAGCTGTCAAAAAAATAATTTTTCTTTTTCGAGCGAGGTTTGTTTTCGCAGCGCGAGTTCAAGCTCGCGAAAAAAAGAAAGTTATTTTTTGACAGCCTTTATTTTGACAGTCCCTAAAAAATAACGTTTAATGGATGCTATGCAACACAACGTGCCAAAAAATTCTCCCTCCAGCCCCCCAAAAACTTTAAGGATCGTTACCCGAAAAAGTGCTTTAGCATTATGGCAAGCTAATTTTGTTAAAGATAAATTACAAGCGCTTTATCCCCCTCTCGAAATAATTCTGATTGGCGTAACGACTGAAGGCGATCGAATTTTAGATGTGCCCTTAACCAAAATAGGGGGTAAGAGCTTGTTTGTAAAAGCGCTTGAAGAAAAATTATTAAATAATGAAGCCGATATCGCTATACATTCTGTTAAAGATATGCCCGCCGCATTACCCGAAGGCCTCATCCTGGGTGTTATCTTAGAAAGAGAAGATGCTACAGATGCTTTTATTTCTTTACAATATTCCAGTATTCAAGCTTTACCCCCCTATGCAACGATTGGCACGTCAAGTCTAAGACGACAAGCCCAACTCTACGCATTACGACGTGATTTAACGGTTAAAATGATACGCGGCAATATTGATACACGTGTACAAAAACTAGAATATAGCGAATACGACGGCATTATTTTAGCAACGGCAGGACTCAAAAGGCTTGGACTTGCGCATCGAATCAATCAATCTTTCTCGACGACCGAAATGCTCCCCGCCGCGGGGCAAGGGGCATTAGGCATAGAATGCCGCATCGAAGATACCAAGATCCGGCGTTTAATTATGCCATTGCATCATACACCCACTGCCCAATGTGTATTAGCAGAACGCAATATGAATGCTTTGTTGGGCGGTAGCTGTCAATTACCGGTCGGAGGATTCGCTGTTATCAACGATGACAACCGCTTAATTTTAGAAGGCATGGTTGCAACACCTGATGGCCAAACCATCTTAAAAGCATCTGCCACAGCACACCCTACAGACACACTGAGCGTGAGTAAAAAGGTTACAGAACAATTATTGAAACGAGGTGCCAATGATATTATTGCCGCTTGCTCTTCATAAGGCATGATATTTTTAAAAGAGACGAGTTGCTTTTGGGTGATTGCTGACTATGTTTAAACTAATGGCGGCTTGATCAAAATAGATGCAGTAAGGGAGTTTTAATGAGATCTATTACAAATATCACTGGGATTATTCTCATCGTATTGGGTATCCTATCGTTTGCCTATCAAGGATTTAGCTATACAACTCAAAAAAAGGTCGCTGAAATAGGTGATCTTAAAATTACAGCAGATACCGAAAAAACCATTTCATTTCCGCCTGTTCTAGGGGGATTATCGATTGCAGCAGGTATTGCTTTAGTTGTGATTACAAGAATAAATAAAAAATAACCCTTAGGTGAGAGATTTGAAATTCACCCTAACTTTGCGTTTCTGTTAAACTGGATCCGAGAACTTCCAGCGCTAAGCGCCTATTCAAATACAAAGCAGAGGCATTTTATGAGGGTGTTGGTCACACGTCCAGCGAACCTGGCAGCTGGGCTGGTTGAAATGATAAATGCCATGGGCGACGTCGCTGAACTCTTCCCGGTTATTGAGATTAAAAAAACCTCCCAGCAAGCCAGATTGCACTCTGCCATTGATATCTTAGATACACAAGATATTGCAATTTTTATTAGCCAATCCGCAGTACAATTTGGCATGCCTGCCATTCAATCACGTTGGCCAAAAGAAGAATTACTACCAAACCTGCTTTGGGCAGCAATAGGATCTGGCACGGCCCGTGCGCTACAGAATTTAGGCATTCAGGATGTCCTTTTCCCACCTGCGCCTCCTTACGAATCCGAATCTTTAGTTGCCATGCCCACATTTCAAACGCCACAAATACACGGAAAAAAAATATCGCTCTTTCGAGGCAACGGGGGGCGGGAGCTATTAAGCGAAACTTTAAGGTCGCGCGGCGCTTTAGTACAAATAATAGAAGTCTATCAACGCTGTCTGCCAGTGCTTGATACCCAGATGGTTGAAAAGATTAAGCATTGGCAGCATACTCCCTTTAATGTCATGATCACCACAAGCGCGGATTCGCTTTATAATCTTGTGCAACTCTTGGGGAATACCGTAGATGGATTAACGCAAATCCCCCTTATTGTTGTGGGAGCGCGAATGCAAAAATTAGCTAAAGAACTAAATTTTAAAAATCTCCTGGTAGCGACGAGCGCGGATGATGGGTCTATTATTAATGTATTAAAAATGTTTAAGGATACCCGCGTGTGAAAACAGCTATATTCAGTTTAATCATTGCAGTGAGTGTTGCCGTCTTAAGTGTGTTGCAATTTGATAGATACCAAACTTTCTCTAATAACACTCACGCAAATCTGACAGCTTTAGAAAATAAGATGAATCTAAGCTTAACAGGCTTTAAAGAAGAGCTAACAAAGCTTAAAACCTCAGAAGAAGCCATTCTAACACGAACGCAAAACCCCTCCTTTAAAACAGCAGAATTAGAATATTTAATCCGTTTAGCAAGCACACGCCTGCAAACAACACGTGATGTTAAAGCTGCAACTGAACTCCTTACGTTGGCACAAACAAACATTCAAAGCTTAAATGATGTAAGCTTATCTCCCTTATCAGAAGCGCTTGGGAAAGATCTCAGCGCACTGCAAAAGGTCTCTTTGCCTCATGTAGAAGATTTATGGCTAAAGGTCAGTGAGCTCATCGATCAAACCGCCTTGATCTCTCCTCAAACCATTACAGCCAACACACAGTCAACAGAAACAACGCCCCAACTACAAGGAAAACAACCGACGACATCTCGCGCAAGCCTTTGGAAACAACGCTTTTTTGAAAGCTTAGAAAGCATTAAAGACTTTGTAAAAATTCGACATTCTGCGCAACGCATAGAACCCTTACTTTCCGAAACACAAAAAAACTTAATTCAAGAAAACTTGCGATCGCTGCTAGAACAAATTCGTTTAGTAATACTCACAACTGAAGATAAAATTTTTCAAAAGGCCTTACAGGATACCCAACAATGGTTGTCGCGATATTATGATGAGACCGATCCGCTCGTAAAAAAAATACAAAATACATTAACTGAACTTTCGGCAATTCAATTACGTCCCACATTGCCATCCATAACAGCTCCGGAATTTTTTAATACATTAAGGTAATAAGTAGGTAGTTAAAGCTATGCGACTATGGCCGTTTATTATTGTACTGGCACTGGCAACAGGACTTGGCGTTATCATTAGCCAGGATCCGGGTTACGCCCTCTTTTCGTATGGACATTGGACAGTCGAAATGCCGCTGTGGTTATCGGCTTTTTTGATTATCTTAATAATCATCATGGCATTGTTCACCATCTGGTTTATTAAAACACTTTTTTCGGGCTCTGACAAAATCAAACTGTGGTGGAAAAAGCATCAAGAAAACACGGCAAGACTGCAAACCTATAAGGGATTTTTGGCATTGGCGGAGGGACGTTGGAAAAATGCAGAACACTATTTAATACAAAGCGCTTCGCATAGCGACACACCGCTCATTAATTATCTTTCCGCAGCGAAAGCTGCAGAAGAACGCAATTCACCTGAACGTCGCGATCACTATTTACAATTAGCATTGGATGTTGGCGCGGGTTCTGATATGGCTATTCGTTTAACGCAGGCACAATTACAATTTAAACATGGTGAGCTAGAAGAAAGCGTTCGTAATTTGCAACGCTTACATATCAATGCCCCGAAACACCCCAAAGTCTTAAGATTATTATGCACGCTATACGAGGCCATGTTGGATTGGCCCGCCTTGTATACTTTATTGCCCGAATGTCGCAAAACACAAGTGCTGTCAAAAGAAGATTTAAGAAGACTAGAAAAAAAAATCTATCCGGCCCTTTTACCCACTTATGCGGGTAAAGGACTAAGAGCGCTCATGGCATTTTGGCAACAATCCCCCCGGGCTGTTCAATCTGATCCCGCCATCGTCTCTGATTATGTCAAATTATTGGTACAACAATCTGCCAATAGCGAAGCCGAAGCCTTGCTTAGAACAACGCTTAAGAAGACGTATCATCAATCCTTAGTCCATTTATACGGTTTAACCATCGGCCCATCTCCCAAAAAACAACTGGCTTTTGCAGAATCCTTGCTGCCAGGACATTTTACAAATCCAATCTTGCTGTTAACATTAGGACGACTTTGTTTAACCAATCAATTGTGGGGGAAAGCGCGTGATTACCTCGAAAAAAGCTTAAGCTTGATGCCCTTGCCCGAGACCTATGCAGCACTCGGCGCCTTAATGGAATACCTGGAACTTCGCGAGAAATCTGAAGAATATTACAAAAAAGGACTTTTGCTAGCCACGAATGCTCAGGGCAATCCCCACTTCCCAATGGATGCGAATCAACTTTGCCTTTCTAGCGAGGCTGTACTATAAAGTAATTTCCCACACTAAATTTTTAATCGGTAAAATGATGAAGCGTGTTGTAAAAGAAAACCTTATATTAATCATTGGCATTTCACTTCCTATTTTTTTGGTCATCCTCTTCTATCTCGCTGCTGTTTTACCTAAAATCCTCGTAAAATCTCCCAAAATCGATCTTTTATATCTCACCACTGCCTACCCGCACGATGGTATCACCGCAGAAATCAAAGAGGGAACCTTAAAAATCTGGATAACCCCAGAAGTTCGAAAAGGCAGCCTACCTATGCCCCGGTTATTTCGATTTAGCGCGAAGACAATGACTTCGACAGAAATTCCAATCAGCTTATCACCTGCTCCCCGAATCCTTATTGCGAAAAAACAAGAGGAGCTAAGCATCCCTGAAATCAAAGATTTAAAGCTCGACACCGAAGACATTGGTCCCGACGGGTATAAAGCAGAAATCTCGTTTCCCAATGCAGGCGGCGTTGTTAACCTGTTTTTATTGAACACAAAAAGGACGCTACTCATATCAAAAAATGGTAATGTTATTAACGTCTCCGATAAAAAAAATATGGATGGGTATAAATCGATTAAATTTCTAGGATGGATACGCGCGCAATAAGGAATTTTTATGCATCAATCTAAAGCTGAGATCCTAAAAGAAATTAGCCGCCTTGCAAAACGACACAATCTGACAATCGCTGATATTACAAAAGCCTTACAGATACAACCCATACAAAATACTCGCACAGAAACTTTAATGAAGCTTTTCGCTTATCTGGGCGGAATTTTTATTTTTTCTGGCTTAAGTATTTACATTGGCACGTTTTGGTCGACCATGAATGTTGCAATGAAAATTACCATTACCTTTGGTACCGGTATTGCACTCTATTTGTTGGCACTGATTTTACCTGGATATCAAAAAAAATACGAAACCATGTTAACCCCCCTTTTTCTAACCGCCACGTTATTCCAAACCATTGGCCTTTTTGTTGCTGTTAACGAATTTAGAGATGGACTGGATTTTAAAATTTCTTCTGTACTCATTTTTGGCGTTATGCTTATCCAACAACTTGTTACCTTTAAAAAAATTAAACGTGCTTCTTTAATTTTTACTTCTCTTTTTTTCTGGTGTGCATTTTTAACAACCGCATTAGATTTAGTACATGCGAGCGATAAACTGGTCGGCATCATTGTCGGGCTATCCTTACTCTCTATTGCTTACGTATTGGACAAAGCCTTTTATAAAGCCATCGCTAGCTTTTGGTACTTTGTAGGCGCCATTCTGTTTTTAAATGGTCTTTTTGATGCGCTTCGCAGTACGTATTTTGAAGTGATTTTCTTTGGGGTAAGCGGGCTTATGCTCTACCTCAGCACTTTAATCCGTAATAGAACACTGCTTTTTGTGAGTACATTATCTGCATTAGGATACATTGGCTACTTTACCAGCAAACACTTTATGCATTCGGCTGCTTGGCCTATTCTTTTGGTCATATTAGGATTGGTGTGTTTTGGTGTGGGCGTCATGGTTTTAAAAATTTGTAAAAAATATATGGTTGAACCTTCAGGCTAGCAATACTCGCTCTAAAAAATGATAGATATCATCGATTTCTTCTGGAACCACTGCATGTGCCATGGGATAAGTAAACCAATCAATCTTGTAACCTAATGCTTGTAATTGTTCTTTAGACATTTGATCAAGCATGATAGGCACAATAGTATCAAATAAGCCATGTGTCATAAAAATAGGCGTGTTTTGATTCGCAAGATCCCGCTCTTTTATTAATGTATTGGGCAAGGGTAAATAACTGGATAATGCAATTATCCCTGCTAAAGGCTCTGAATAACGCAGCCCTGCGTGCAATGCCATAGCGCCTCCCTGCGAGAAACCTGCTAAAACAATGCGGCTACTCTCAACACCCAGTTCTTGCTCGCGCTTAATCAGTAAATCAATTAACCGAGCAGATTCTTTTATCCCGTCAACATCCTCATTGCGCGATATCTCCAATGCTGCAATATCGTACCAAGCCCGCATAAGTACCCCGCCATTCACCGTTACAGACCGCATTGGGGCATGCGGAAATACAAATCGTACTTTGGATTGCAGTGACTTAAATCGCTCCACAATCGGCACAAAGTCATTTCCATCGGCGCCCAGTCCATGCATCCAAATAACAGAGGCCTCTGGATGTCCACCCAAAGGGTTAAGATCAATGGTTGCAGGAATAGTGTTCAAAGGGAACCACTCACAATAATTTAAGGTGTTTTATAATGCCAGGAAATAAAATCAGCGTCTATGTTATAATTAATGTCAGGCAAAACAAAAAGGTATTTATAACCATGACTAAGTTTTTAAAACGCATTTTTCAAATATTGATAGCACTCATCGCTATCCTCGCTATCGCCATTATTGGCATCGTCAACTTTGTAAATCCTAACCAATTTAAAAACACCATCGAAAAAGAAGTTCTTGCAAAAACTGGATTTGTTTTAACTATCCAAGGCCCCATTCAATGGCGATGGTTTCCCATGTTGTCTTTAGAATTTAACGATATCGCTATCCAAAATCTTGCCCCTTTCTCTGGCCAAATGCTTTCTGCAAAAGCCATTCAAGCTGAATGTGAACTGCTACCCGTTTTTTTAGGAAAAATTGCACTCGCTGTTAATGTAAAAGGTTTAGATCTCGCACTTTCCCGAAATGCAAAAGGGCAAGCCAATTGGGTAAATCTGAATCAACACTTAAACGAACAAGAAACAAATATAACTAAAACGATAGAACTTCATTCTGGTACTAAAAATACAAACCCCGCGTCCTCTCTGTCTATCACTTTAAACAGCTTAAAAATTCAAGAGGGGAAAATTACTTTTAGCGATCGCTCAAAAAATAGCGAATATGTCCTCAACCACGTCAATTTATCTGCGGATAATTTATTCAAAGGTTTGAGTGGCGCGGGTGCCCCACTTTTTTTAAATTTCGAACTGACTTCTAATCATCAAACACTCGCCAACATTTTTTTTAATACTGATTGGATATTAAAAAAAGAACAAGAACAACTCAACCTTCAAAAAATTGCACTTAAATTTAAACTACCCGATGGCACTACAAATCTGATTACCGGAGATACCGAAATACGAGGATTCTCACAAACACCGGCTATCAAAGCGAATTTACTGGGTAATGCCCTTCAATTGGGCAAAATAAAAATTGATAAAATAGAAATGGCTATTACAGCACAAGAAGGCATCATTAATTTTACGCCTATCAATATTCAAATTGCCAAAAGCCAGCAAAACGCAACGCTGAAATTAGATGTGCGAGGAAACACACCTAAAATTTATCTTACCCAAGAAGCACACGATTTTGAAATAAATGACTTGCTCACGCTTTTTGGCTCCAAAGATAAACTTTCAGGCCAAACGCGCCTTACAATGAATTTATCTGCAACAGGAGCAGATCTTCAAGCATTGCAAAATAGTCTTTCAGGAAAAGCCGAGATTGAAATCCTGAATGGCAAATTGCATGGCATCGACGTATTGAATCTTTTAAAAAATGTACAGTCAAATATTCAAGCGCTCTCGGATGCCATGAGCCAAAATTTCAAATCCAATTGGATGCCTAGCATGAATGTTGAATTAACAAAATGGAAAACAGATCCTAACTCAAATGCTTTTACACCCTTTAACTCAATCAAAACAACTGCAATCATTAATGATGGTGTCATCAATACCCCCGATCTTGCTATTAATCATGGCGACTACGAGATCAACGGCTCAGGAACGATTAACCCAGGCTCAAATTCCATACACTATCAAACTCATTTACAACTCAAAAATAATCCTTATCCAGCCACTCATAAAGTGGGCGCTTTTTTATACCAAACACCGTTGCCTATTCAAATCGAAGGACGTTTAGATGATCCTAAAATTCGGCCGGAGCTCGAAAACTATATGAAGCAATTTATACGCTTTCAATCAAAAGAAAAGGTTGAAAAAGCAGTGAATAAAGCCGTTGAAAAAGCGCTGGGTAACGTAAAGGGTAACGAAGCCATTCATAACACACTCCAGAAAGCCTTGGGCGATATATTGAATACCCAATGATAGAAGTAAACCAACAAACCAATTGTAAGATTGTACTTCATTGGAAACCACGGTAAAATGCAGAGTGCTGCGGGTGTCGTACAATGGCAGTACTCCAGCTTCCCATGCTGGTAGCGTGGGTTCGATTCCCATCACCCGCTCCAAAATTTAAATAGAGTGGTAAGCTTATGTTCAAATTGATCACATATGCCTTTAAGTTTTTGATTGCCTTATGCTTGGTAGGCACTTTATCTCTTGTTGGCATTATTACCTTGGTTGATCCAAATCAATTTAAAAATGTCGTCCAAAAACGAATTTCCGAAGCAACTGGCCAAATGTTAACAATAAATGGCACCTTGTCTTGGCATATCACACCGTTTTTATCGCTGGAAGCACAGGATCTCTCGCTAGAAACACCCCTATCAATGTCAAATAATACTGTAACCTTAAAAAAAATACGTTTTGTACCGAAGCTCTGGAGCCTTCTCTCTGGAAAACCGTCAGCCAATATTTATCTGGAAGGCTTAAATGCTATTGTGAGCCGTTCAATTGCGGGGCATTCGCTTTTGGATAATATTCAAGAAATGCCTCTCTTCCACACAACCCAAAAGTCTCTACCCTTTTGGGTTTTGCCTTACGACATTACAGTAGAAAATGCCACGGTACATTGGAAAGATGCGATAACTAATCAAGATGTACGATTTAAAAATATAACGCTATTCGCTCAAAAAGTACCTTTAGGCGTTGCAGGCGCCCATGCGCCACTTAATATAAATTTTGAACTTCACGATGCAAATTCTGATCACACGGGAAATTTTTCTTTTAAAGCAAGGTGGGCGTTCAATCCTAAAGCACAACAACTGAACATTCAAGACCTTGAATGTAATACCAACTTCCCAAATCTCCCTTTCAACACATTACTGGGAAAGTTTCAAATCCAAAAGTTACAAAATATCCCTATTATTGCAGGCAGCTTCCACATTCCCAACCTGAATGTGCAAAGCGGGTTATCAAATTTTAATATGCCTTTCTACCCCGTATCTGCTACGACTGCTGATCTAAAAGGTACTTTTACTTATCAAATACCAACGCTCACAGTTACATCATTCAACTTGGCATTCGAAAATACAGCCAATATTTCCGGTTTTTTTAAAACAAGTCTAGAGACGCAAACATTAAAAACGCTTAACCTAACGGGATCTTTTGTCGGTAAAAACCTACGAATAGATACACTTCTTATTCCTGAAATTAAAACAACGCTGCAAGCAAGCAATGGCATTTTTATTTTTGATCACATCAAAGCACAATTGGCCAGCAGCCACCACCAAGCGAAAATGCAAATCGATATTCAAAATGATGTTCCACAGTTTACGATTTCTGATGAAATGGATAGCTTCGAGATTAATGAATTGTTAGCACGGCTTGACGTAAAAGATAAAATTTATGGCAATATAAAAGCAACTGTAAATTTAACAACCCAAGGAAATTCACCAGAGGCATGGTTACAACATTTATCGGGTAAAGCTTACGTGCACTTAACTGACGGTAGACTGCGAGGTATCGATCTCTCCCCATTGCTACGACACGCACAATCCACGCTTGTGATGCTAAAAGATACGCTTTCAAAAAGAAATTCGGCGAATATTGGCGCTATCCTCACTGCTGAATTAGGTGAATGGCGATTGCAAGCGATGAATGTCGACCTGTTGGTCACACCTTTTAGGCATCTTGAAACCAATATTACTTTTGATAAGGGCAGAGCTTACACGTCTGATTTTAAATTAACGCATCCCGAATATACCGTCAACGGCCATGGTATGGTTGATCTGATGCAAAAAAATGTAGAATACCAAGCATTGGCTTTATTAACCCACCCCAAACAACATCCTTCAGAACCTTTTTCTCTTTTTTTAAAAGAAACTCCCTTGGCAATACAAATTAAAGGGCCTTTTGATAATCTCACGATACAACCCAATTTGGCACACTATGCAGATGGCGCTATCAATTTGATTCATAAATCCCCTACAGAAAAAGCCAGTGATAATACTTTGGAAAAATTGTTTGGTTTTCCTTAATGACGCTCAGTCAAAAAATATTAACATGGTTTGACAAACACGGCCGCCATGATTTGCCTTGGCAAAAAAATCCGACGCCCTATCGCGTTTGGATTTCCGAGATAATGTTGCAGCAAACGCAAGTAACAACCGTCATCGATTATTTTGAAAGATTTATGAAGCGTTTTCCAACGCTCTCCAAGCTCGCTCAAGCACCCTTAGATGATGTTTTTCAGTTATGGTCTGGGTTAGGATATTACGCTAGAGCCAAAAACCTTCATAAAACTGCGCAAATTATTCACACGCAACATAAAGGAAAGTTTCCAACCGACTATGACGCCGTTTTGGCATTACCCGGTATTGGCAGATCAACCGCTGGGGCTATTTTATCCATCAGTACTCAACAAAGATATCCGATTTTAGACGGCAATGTAAAACGCGTATTAGCTCGCCATTTTGCGGTAGACGGCTGGAGCGGCCATCCTAAAACCTTAGAAAAACTATGGCAATACAGCGAGAAGATAACCCCTAAAATCCGCGTAGAAGATTACACGCAGGCCATTATGGATTTGGGTGCAACGGTTTGCACCAGAAGCCAACCCAAATGTATGGCTTGCCCTATCGCCAGTAGTTGTGAGGCAAAAAAATTGGAGCGCGTAAAGTTTTATCCCGTGCCTAAACCCAAAGCAAAAATTCCAACAAAAGCGACCCATGTGTTAATACTGGTTTCTCTCAAACATCAATACCTATTGCTAGAAAAAAGGCCAATGAAAGGCATTTGGGGTGGATTATGGAGCCTTCCGGAATGCCCGGTAGAAACCCATCTGAACGATTGGTGCACGAAAACATTTAAGCTGAATCTACAAACAACGAACGAATGGGAGCCTTTCCGCCACACGTTTACACATTTTCATTTAAATATTCATCCCATTTTGTGCGAAGTACAGGATCAACGTAAACCAAAATCAATGGGCTTAAACTATCAATGGTACCCCTTTGAAAAAACGGATACCCTGGGCTTACCAGCCCCTATCCGGCGTTTGATTGAAAAATTGAAAAGCTTAAATCAGTCAACATTAATGCCCCCCAATGCCATTAATATCATCGAGGCAGTATCATGAGTCATGTTGTATTTTGCGTAAAACTTCAGAAAGAAGCTGAAGGACTGGATCGCTCCCCCTATCCTGGCAAACTCGGTGAGCGCATTTATAACGAAGTCTCTAAGGAAGCCTGGCGAGGTTGGTTAAAGCATCAAACGCTTCTGATTAATGAGAACCGCCTGAATATGACTGATCTTAAAAGCCGACAATTCTTAGCGGCTGAGATGGAAAAGTACTTTTTTGGTGAAGGAAGTGCCACACCGGCGGGCTATGTTGTACAAAAATAATTTATCAAACACACCAAAACAAGATTAGTCTTGACGTACCGTGCCAAGATACGGTCTAATAGCTTCTTTCTTCTCTTAGGCCAGATAGCTCAGTTGGTAGAGCAGAGGACTGAAAATCCTCGTGTCGCTGGTTCGATTCCAGCTCTGGCCACCAGTAAATACTAGAAAAATCAACAACTTGCAGAAACACATTTAAACCCTCCCAAAACTGCTTGCGTGACTTTTGCGTGACACAGCTTTTCAACTGATCGTAGCACAGTGAGTGCGGACCCGTTTTGACCTGTGCAAACCTTATTAGCAGCCTTCCATAAACTTGAGAGTTCGGCAGTAGAATAGTGAGTCGTAATCCTGCTGGATTTGTGTCCCAATAAGTCTTGCCGATCTTCAAACGAGACCCCTGCTGCTCTAAGCCGTCTGCCAAACGTATGCTTAAGATCGTGTACCCGAACAGGCAAGTCTAAGCGTTTTCGCGCCGTACACCAGCCCTTATTCAGCATACGAGTAATGGGCTTGTCTCTATAGATAAAAACATACTCAGGATGTTTCCCGCGTTGTCTTTCTATAACAGCATG
>DATLWY010000053.1:0-4760 GCA_035576045.1 Gammaproteobacteria bacterium
GCGATCAACCTTGACGCTCTCTTTAGCAATGCTGGCCAGCTTTTCTTTCAATAATTGTTCATGATGAAATGCCATGAAAGTGCTGAGACTTTCTCGACAATCACGAAAATGTTCTAAGCTCTGATGATCTTTTTCATAAACAGTCGTTAAGTCGACCAAAATCGTCAGCGATTCAATTTGTTGGCGTGCTTTAACAACGGTATGATGCGCACGATTCAAATCTTCAAAGTGATGACACAACTCTTCAATTCTGCTTTCAGCATCATCTTTTTCAAGCATATGGCTCTGAATAAAAGTGGTTAGATTGCCTACCGATTTTAAGGAAACAGTTTGGTAAAACAACTCTAAAGCCTGTTCATTTTGGATACCCATCAAATGTCTGAAATGCTGGCTATAATCTTTAAACCGATCGAAACAGGTGTTTTTACCTGCTTTTTTCAGGCGTTGTTTTAATTTTAATAAATCGTTCCCAAAATTGCTAAAATCTTTGATAATGGTTAGATCAGTTTCAGACACTACAAAAAAACGATCAGGTGTATTTTGATTGTCTTTTATCCAAAAAACTTGTGCTAAAGTAATGCATTCCGTAGAATCGCTGGCCTTAAAATGAGCCAATAAAACACTGTACTGAGTATGGTCTCTTAAGGCAACGGCCTTTGCCATTTGATTTTTATCATCTTTTTCTGCTTTATATTCACCACGGATGTAAGAAGACAACGTCCTTTCTTTATTTTCTGCACCGGCTGCCTTATTGTAAACAATTTTATGATGAGGCACCAATAAAGTAGTGATGGCATCCACTATAGTGGATTTTCCAGATCCAATATCACCCGTTAATAAACTGTGAAAACCTGCGGGATTCAGTTTCCAAACCGTTTGATCAAAGGTTCCCCAATTATAGATTTCCAATCGATCTAATTTATAGCTGTTTTTAGTTTTAGCTAATGGTCGCATCTTGATATTCCTGTAAACGCATATTTAAATTTTGAACCCAATCGGCATCCACTAAGGCTTTGATGATACGACAGATATCATACACCTGTGGTGCATTTTTCAAAGGACGCAATAATCCGAGATCAATTAAACGACTGATGTTGGTTTCAAGGTGATCAATCAATTTTGCTTCATTGTACTTAGCCTTAAGATAAACAGTTGCTGTATCAATCAATTGTTCATGCTTTACAATAGTACGCACTTCACCACCTTCTGCATCTTGTTCAATCAGACGTTTTCGCAATAATAAGCAAAGTACACTCATGGTAAAGCCCAATGGTCTAGATGGGATCAGTTTTGGTAAGGGCAAACACTCACCTGTATCTTCATCGCATTCTATCTCCACACATTGTTTTTGTCTTAAAAAAGCATAGCCCTCTGTTTCATCGACAACACATTCCAAGCCTAAAACATCCACATATTCTTGAACGCCGTGTCGCATATTGAGCAATGCTTGCCAGAGCATTTCACTGTCTTTTTGATATAAAACACCTTTTAATAAAGGGATGAGTACATGTCCGAGTGACAATTGAATCATTAACGTTTTCCTCTCACAAAAACAATTTTGTTTAATCGCACGATTTGCACCGCGTTGTGTGCATTTTTAAATAAAATTTCTTCCGTTTCTGCTTCATTAATGTGCGCTTGGTTGGAAGAGTGAGCAATTTTTATATAAGCAATAATTTCTGATAACCCTTTTTCAACCGGGTAGTGCGCCATGATTTGTTGAAGGCTAATTTTAGGGTATTGTTGTAACAAGGATTCAATCCGATCGCGTAGTAAGGTTTCATCAATAACCCAACGGTTAAACAAAATATTCATGTCTAAATCGAGCTTGTCTGCCACTTGCACCAAGTCTGAAACGATAGGCTTGCATGGAATAACATACAAAGAACGTGCGATGATATTATTCATGTCAATTTTAAACGAAGGTATGTCCATTAAATGCTTTTCTTGGCTGAGCGTGTCTTTTAATTGGAATATTTTTTTCTCAGCATTGCGGATTAATTGCGCCAAACGTTTATTTTGCAAATAAAGTTGGTCATCTAAAAATTTTCGTAACTGGCTGGCCAGTAATCGATTTATCTTATAAACCCGTTCTCCCGCTTCTAATAAGTATGGATAAAGATCTTTTAGTAACCCTTGTTGCCCAACAGTATTGAATTCGGGTAATTGAAAAATCTTCTCTAGCATGTGTGTTAAATTGGCTTGTTGTTTGGGTGACATTAGCAATTCCCAAAATGCCTGGAAGCTTCGGCCTTGATCAGAAGTTCGAATGGCATCATGCTGGAAAAAGATTTCATCCAATAATTTCCCCTTTGCCTCTTCGCTTTTAGTGATGCGTTCACGGGTGTTTCTATCCAATGCCCTAAAGTTATGCTCAATTTGTCGAAATTCACTTAACAGCTTTCTTGCGGTATCTTCTGCTTGAATATAACGCTCTCGGATTTGTGTAGGGCTGTATACACATTGAATACCATGCTTCACATCTTCAATAGCTGCTTCAATTTCTTTTTTCTGTTGTTGTAATGTACGTAGCCTCTCTTCAGGATTTTCCTCTGTAACATCCACAATGTCTTTGAGTAATCGAAAAATAATCAGTAACCGTGATTCTGTACCCACGAACTCTTTAGGTTGCAATTCATGCAACCACTCAATTACCTTTTCTGTGGCAGGCGTTAAATCGTATTCCGCTTCTTCACTGCGTTGAGGATAGTATTTTCTCAAAAATTCACAGCTTTCTCCAGCCCATTGTTCCAAATATTCCTTGGCACTGCGCGGAAAATTCTCTTCTCCATAAGTTTCGCGAAGATATAACAAATAATCTGTTAAAAAGCTTTCAAGGATTTCTTCAGAAACTGAACGTCGATTGTGTTCAATAAAAGCCTGAAAACAAAAGCTTAAGATCAAAGGCGCATTGTCTGCATTGAGCAGACGCCAAACAGGATGCGTTTGTTTTAAGTGGCGTATATGAAAAAAATCAAAAAAATGGGCATCCACTCTCAATTCTCGAATTGATTTCCACAGGCTTTACACAACAAATAACCTAATTATCCATTAATAATATTAGTTATACAACTTATTTTTTGATCATCCGCTTTTCAAATAGAGTTTATTAACTTAGTTTAGATTCTCGATATTTTGAACC
Organism: Gammaproteobacteria bacterium; assembly: GCA_035576045.1. GTDB lineage: Bacteria > Pseudomonadota > Gammaproteobacteria > UBA6186 > Azoamicaceae > CADEGZ01. The sequence continues at coordinate 3,143 of DATLWY010000053.1, forward strand.
TATAAATAGCATTATATGGTAATCGGTTCAAAGGACGAAAACAGAAAAGACGCGTTTAAGGCGTGGTGTGGCCAAGATGAAGGATGCACTGAGGCGAATAAGGCATGAGCCAGTCATCGAGCAACAGAAGCAAATTAATGTGATTTTGTCGGGGCACTTTCGCTATTATGGAATAGCGGGTAACTGGCAATCAATTAATGGCTTCTATTATTTTACGGTGAAATACTGGCGAAAGATGCTAAGCTCGCGAAGCCAAAACGGGAAAGTAAAGTGGGAACGATACAATCGGCTTCTAAAACGCTTACCACTCTGCAAGCCAAGAATTCATTTGCCATATGGCAAAATGACAGCCATGGCTTGTTTGTAAATCCAATGTTGAAGAGCCCATTGCGGGAAATTTGCACGATGGATTCCGTGAGGTAGGCGAGATCACGTCAGATCTCGCCTATACTCGAAGTACGATCGTGCAGTGCTTGGAAAAGTTCATCATAGCTGCCCACAGCAGGTTTCCTAACATTCCACTTATCACGTAGACGATACTGTACAAGAATTTCTTTAATATCTGCTAAAGAAAGCCCTTTTTGAAGCGCAAAGTTCTCAAAAAAGGTACGACGTAAAGTATGAGGTGTCACCATTCGTGAAAGCTTTGCTTTCTCGGCAACCTGTTTAACAATTTTTTGCGCTTGCCGAGTTCCCACAGGCCAATGATTATTGATCGCAAAATAATGATCTAAAAGTGTTTGGACCCGTTTTGACATCGGAACGACACGCTCTTGAGATTTTCTGCCATTAATACGAATGGCTTTTTTTTGTCGTAAAATTTGCTCCGCTTTCAGGTTACAAAGTTCAGATATCCGCATCCCCGTATCCAATAATGTCCATACGATTAACTTTTCTTCCAGGCTTTCACAGGCTTCGCACAGCTTGTCAGCTTCTTCAGCTTGTAGTGGCTGAGTACATTGATCGATCATCGATCTACTCCATTAATATTAGTTTGCTGATAGGTTATAAATGCGAACTATGTTCGCACTCTTGTATCAAAACATTAAACCTTATTTTTGGATAAAACGCAAGAAATATCGGCGTTTTTAGTAGATTGTGTCTGGAAGAGACAAACTCTTAAGAACCCAAAAGTTCGCCATTTTTGGCAAATGGCGAACTTATAGAATTAGCTAAATTATTAACTAACTTCACGCATTTTTATGTTCTCAAAATTATGGCTTTCGGACGATTCTGCAAACAGGGATGAATACCATTTTATTAAATTAGTCATTGCTAATTATATGTATAGTGACAATCTGCCTTTAATAAAAATCAATAGATTAAGATTAACTGAGAGGACTCATTAAAAGCGAGTTGATTAGCGACAAAAAAAAGTTAGCTGTTAGAGTACCCCTTTTGGAAGGAAGCGTGGTTGGCTGTGTCATTTTTGTGCCAGTGAGTTATACATTGTACCGCACAGTTAGACAATGTAGCGAGCATTGCCAGATAAAATTGTTAATAAAATCAACTGGTTAAATTTACTTGGCCAGGCTACGAACCAGGTGGTCGGGAGTTCGAATCTCTCCGGGTGCACCAATTTTCCATGTAAAAATGAGTGTGTTACAGCTGTAAGTTG
>DATLWY010000054.1:0-38711 GCA_035576045.1 Gammaproteobacteria bacterium
CCTTTGTTATTGACAAATAATGCAGGCTCAACGGATTCTGCCAGTGTTGTGCGAATCGAGAGCCATTGTTCTAAAGCTTTAACGGCGCATCGGCCAATCAGCGCAAGTCTGGATTTTTTGCCCTTTCCGACAACAGGCGTTTGTTGCTGTTTAAGGTCAAGATCATACACATTTAAAGAGACAATTTCAGAAACCCGCAATCCCGCAGAATACAGAAGTTCCATAATAGCCAGATCTCGAATAGCAAGCGGATTTGAAGCCGGCAATTCTAACAATTTTGCCATTTGATCCACATCGAGTGCGCGCGGTAGTGCACGACTGGTTTTAAGCGCCACAACACGCATCGCTTTGTTGTCGCTAATAACGCCCCTGCGTATTAAATATCGAAAAAAAGTGCGTAGCGTGGATAATTGTCGGTTAATAGTTCGAGGGGATATTTTTTGATTGCGTCTAAAAGCCAATAAGGCACGAATGGTGCTTTCTTGTACCTCTTGCCACGTGGTGAGGTGTTCGGCTTCGAAAAATGCGAGCGCATCCATCAAATCTGTTTTATAACTGGTAATCGTATGTTCTGAAGATCGTCTTTCAAATCGAAGGGATTCCAAAAAAGCCTGAATAGATTGAAGCATCATTTTTAAAGCCTAAAGCGCCCAATAAAAACGCGCGTTGCAGGCCCTGTCATCATCACTGGGGCATTGGAAGCCTCCCACGCAATCTGCAGCCTGCCTTTGGAAAATACAACCGATACGGAATTATTCAATAATCCCAGACATATGCCTGCAACTACAGCTGCACAAGCACCCGAACCACACGCGAGAGTTTCACCAACGCCACGTTCATAAACACGCAAGCCAATCTGGTGTTTATCAATGACTTGCATAAATCCAACATTTGCTTCTTTGGGAAAAGAAGTGTGTTTGCTGATGAGGAGGCCGAGTTTTTTTACGGGTGCTAGCGCAATATCGGGCACTTGTATAATGGCATGAGGATTACCCATCGAGAGTACGCTCATATTGTATTCAGTATTTTCTATAATGATAGGATATTGAAGCGCTTCTGTTTTACTGATAAAGGGCACTTCGCTCGGATTAAATGTTGGAATACCCATATTGACAGTCACATCACCCTGCTCATCCATCACAAATGTAAGAGGCCCTGCGAGACAGTCTGCTTCTAACGTAGTGTTATGGGTAAACCCCATGTCGTAAAAGAAACGTGCAGCGCATCGGGCGCCGTTTCCACAGTGCTCCACTTCATCGCCATTGGCATTAAAAATGCGCAAGTAAAAATCGGCTGTTGTTCGAGTGGGCGGCTCAATCAATAAAACCTGATCACATCCAATGCCTAAATGTCTATCGGCAATTCTTCGAATTTGACCCGCACGCAACCGTACAGCCTGAGTAATCAGATCAATCACCACAAAGTCGTTACCTAAACCGTGCATTTTTGTAAAGTTGATAAGCATTCCCTTAAGCTTAAAGGGGTTTAAGCAGAGACGCAAACATTGTGGTTAATCGCGAGGGACATAGATAGGCGGCGGCAGATCTGGGTGATAGAGAGGCCCGCTTTGGCCACAGGCAGTCATCAGAAGGCATCCTGTTGTTATTAATAGTAAAGTTAGCTTTCTTTTTAACATCGGATCAATTCCATATAACGCAATTCTTGTTTACCGTACCTGAGTTACGATAAGCGCAAAAAAGAGAAAATTCAATGTTTAAATAAAAATGTAGCATTTTATCTGTGCTTCGCACTTCTCTCAAAAAAGACATATTTGCCCAACAAAACGTGTTAAAATCCGGACATTATGCAAGTAGTATCACCTTATCCTCGCCCCATTCGGAGCTTTGTTCGCCGTGAAGGTAGAATCAGCAACGCCCAATTGAGTGCGTGGGAGCGATTGTGGCCAATTTATGGTTTATCAGCCACTGACCCTGCATGTGTTGTCTTCGAGAATCTTTTTGGGCGTATGGCAGACACCGTACTCGAAATAGGCTTCGGCGATGGACATTCGTTAGCTGAAATGGCTAAAAATTCCCCTGAAAAAAATTTTATAGGCATAGAAGTCTATCGGACGGGTGTTGGCAATCTTCTCACCCTCATTGAAAAATACAAGCTATCCAACATTCGCATTTTTTGTGCAGATGCGCTAGAGGTTTTAGCGAACAAGATTCCCGACGACAGCCTAACAACGCTCCAGCTTTTTTTTGCGGATCCTTGGCCCAAGGTACGCCACCACAAACGGCGCATTGTCCAGACGCCATTTATTAAGTTAGTTTCCCAAAAATTAAAAGACTTGGGTACCTTCCATCTTGCAACAGATTGGATGGACTATGCTTATCATATGATGACAATACTCGGAAATTCAGCGGATTTTGTGAATGCGAGTGGTGCGGATCAGTTTACGCCGCGCCCAGCTTTTCGTCCTGTCACGAAGTACGAGCAACGTGGTTTACGATTGGGTCATCCAACCTGGGATTTGATATTTCTAAGTAGGAATTAAAAGTGACCCCCGAGATTACCTTAACATTTGATATGGCTTTAGTGCTTAGCATTATTGTTTTTACAGTATTGTTAACACTTTCAAATGTTATTCGCGTTGATGTTGTTGCTGTTTTGGTCTTAGTTGTTTTGGGCATTACACGGTTATTGCCACCTGAACAATTATTTTCAGGGTTTTCAAATGATGCTGTCATGTCATTGATTTCTGTGATGATCATTGGCGCGGGCTTAGAAAAAAGCGGTATTGCATTACGAATTGCGCGATGGATACTAAAGTTAGGTCGAGAACGCCCTAATCAGATCAATATTTTTTTAATGTTTTCATCCGGATTTTTATCTGCTTTTATGCGGAGCCTCGGAACCGTTGCCTTATTGTTACCGGTTGTCACTAAGATTACCGTACGAACGGGGATCCCAAAATCGCGTTTATTAATGCCTATCGCGTTTTGTTCTATCTTGGGCGGCACACTCACGATGATAGGAAGTAGTCCTTTAATTTTATTAAACAGCCTTTTAAAAAATGCAGAGCGCTATGTTGATCCCAGCCTGGCGGGGCTAAAACCCTTTCATTTGTTTTCGGTTTTCCCGGTGGGTTTGATGATTTTATTGGTCGGCATAGGATATTTGATTTTATTTGCACGGCGACTTTTACCAAAAGAACCGATTCAAACCTACAGTAGCGGAACGACAAAAACCCATTTCTTAAAAACCTATGGAAAAGGCGGAGACATTTTTGAATTAAAAGTTCGCGGCAGTAGCAGTCTAATAGGACTGACGTTAAAAGAAATTGAATTGAAACTAGGCTCCTCTTCTTCTGTTTTAGCCCTCATGTATGGAAAAGAAATTCATTTTCCACCGCTGAGGAAAATTATGATTGCGTCGGGTGCTTTTATCGCGATGATGGGACACAAAGAAACGGTTGTTGCATTTGCGGAACAAAATGGACTCATACTCGAGCCGCGCTTAAATGTGTTTTCAGAAATTTTGCACCCCGTTCGTGCGGGGCTGTGCGAGGCTGTTGTGCCACCAAGCTCACAGTTAATTGGTTTGGAACTGCGAGAATTACATATGAAGCGCACCCATGAGCTGCATGTGTTAGCGGTATATAGAGGGCAAACGGTATATCAAGGAGAAGAATTAAATGCTTTGGTATTACGTTCGGGAGATACGTTAGGGATGTTTTGTCGTTGGGAAGCACTGGCGGCTTTTCATAAAAATCCTGATTTTGTGGTTGTAACGACATCATATCCACGCGAAGAAATCCGGCCTAAAAAAGTTGCGCATGCTTTATCATTTTTTATACTTTCTATTCTTTTAATTGTGGGAGGTAATTTTCCTGTATCGGTTGCTTTGCTCTTGGGCGCAGCGGGAATGATTGCTACCGGTGTTTTAACCATTGATGAGGCTTACGCAAGTGTCAGTTGGAAAAATGTTTTTTTAATAGCAGGCTTAATTCCATTGGGACTCGTTATGCAGTCTACACATACAACCGATTGGTTAACACAACATGCCTCTCTATTAGATCGAAATTTATCAAACGGTGTTATTCAATTAGGCTTGGCGTTTTTATCAACGGTTTTTGGATACGTGCTTTCTGGTGTAGGCGCCACCATTGTGTTAGTGCCTATTGCATTAGAACTCGCTTTTAATGTGGGCGCCGATCCTCGTATGTATGCGCTCATTGTCGCGATTTCTGCATCGAATGCATTTTTATTGCCCACCCAACAGGCAAATGCATTAATTGCAGGCCCTGGGGGTTATCGTACAAAAGATTTTCTAAAAGTTGGCGGTGGCATGACAATTCTGTATTGGGCAGTAATGCTGATTAGCATAAATCTATGGTTTGCAAAGTAAAAACGAGCTTTGAGTCTAGAATGGCTTAAGAAAAAGTCTAGAGTCAAAACAGAGCTAATAAATCATTCAAAAAACATTTGCCCAAGGACGTGGTTTTAATTTTTTGATTCTCAGTCATTATTAATAAACCTTTGGTTTGGGCGTCGCTAAGCTGAGCCGCAATGCTTGCGATGGGAAGCCCTGATTGTGTTTCGAATTCCTGAACAGAAGTTCCTGCTGTAAGCCTTAGCGCATTTAGCATAAATTCAAGCGGAATTTCTTCAGTGGGAATAATTTGACTGCCAGCTAGCAATGCATGATCAAAATTCAAATAGCTTTTAGGGTAACGCGTTTTCCAATAGCGCGTGATTGTATGAGTTTTGAGATCGGTTATTTTTGCATGCGCCCCTGCGCCGATACCTAAATAATCGCCAAACCTCCAATAATTCAGATTATGTTGGCATTGATGCTGGGGTTTTGAAAAAGCGGATATTTCATATTGTGCGAGATCATGCTTTGCTAAATATTCAAGACCCGCTTGCTCTATATCTGCAATTTTATCATCCAGCGGCAAAGATGGTTTTTTATGGTGAAATATCGTATTGGGTTCAATAGTCAAATTATACCAAGAAAGATGCGGTGGTGAAAAAGACAAGGCCGTTTTCAGATCAAACAGTGCATCTGCTACTGTTTGGTTAGGCAGCCCATACATGATATCGATGTTAAAACTATTAAAATTTGCCGATAAAATAGACATAATAGCGCGCTTTGTTTCTTCCATTGTATGTATACGTCCTAATTGCATTAACTTTTCGTTTTGAAAGCTCTGTGCACCTAAAGAAATGCGCGTGATTCCGGCACTTCGGTAATCGCTAAATGCATGATGTTCCACCGTACCAGGATTCGCTTCGAGCGTAATTTCAAGATGAGGTTCAAAATCTAAATAAGCGCTGGATTTGTCTAGAATTTCACCGATACCTTTAGGTGAAAAGAGACTTGGAGTACCACCGCCGAAAAAAATGCTTTTAATTGAGCGCCCTTGAATGAGCGAAGAATCTTGTTTAAGATCACGCGATAAGGTTTCAATATACAGTTTTTCAGGAAGATTGCCTTCTATTGCATAAGAATTAAAGTCGCAGTATGGACATTTTTTAACGCACCAGGGTATATGAATATACAATGATAAGGGTACATAATTACGCATAGTCATGATGCTCTAAATAACAAGACGGAGATTTTAATAAGAAAACATTATTCCCAGCCCAATAATAGGGTTTGCAACTAAAATATCGGCTAATTTTAAAATAATTAAGACAAGAATAGGCGAAAAATCAATTCCCATCGTGCGGGGAACCCACCTTCTTGCTGGCGCCATTATGGGTTCTGTGATTTGGATTAAAAGTGAAGTAAACGGTGTGTAATTTCTAAGGTTTATCCAGCTTAATATTGTAACTAATAGCACAGCAAAAAAGAAAAAATTAAGTGTTTGGCTAATGACTTCTCCCAAAGACCAAATAACAACGCCCAAAACATTGGGTAGCATTTTTTTTATTAATAAAGTAATTCCTAGAAACTCTACCATTTTTAATAAAAATAACAATAATAGTGCGCCAATATCAATTTTTTGGGTATGGGGGAGCTTGTTACGTAAGGGTACTAAAACAGGATCTGTTATTTTTAGAATAAATTGTGAAAAAGGATTGTAAAAATCAACCTGAAAATATTGGAATAAAAAACGGAGCAGCACTGCTAAAAAATAAAGATCAAAGATAATTTTAATTAAAAAGACAAAAGCTTCACTCAAAAAAACCATGTACTACTCCTTATTGAACATTTGGCTAATTTCAACGAGGCCGCTAATTAAGCTTTGTGCCATGTTTCCACATCCCGTAAAGGCGATAATAGGTTGTTTTTGCATGATTCCTCCAATTGCCAGGTACCTTTTTCTGCAGACAGTTTATTCTAGTTTAATGGGGAAGGTCTATACTGGATAAATAGCTTAACTTAGATGGAAGATGGTTTCTGCCCTACGTAGGTCATTTTTCTGGTTTAAATGTTAGGGTTTAGAGGGTTTGGGGGAGCGCAGAATGGATATTACGGGATTATTGGCCTTTGCCATGAAGAACAACGCATCTGACTTACATCTTTCAGCGGGTATGCCACCCATGATCCGTGTCGATGGCGATATGCGTCGCATTGATATGCCCGCATTAGATCATAAAGAAGTGCATGTTCTTATTTACGATATTATGAACGATAAGCAAAGAAAAGTTTTTGAGGAATTTTTTGAAACTGATTTCTCTTTTGAAATTTCAGGCATGGCGCGTTTTAGGGTGAATGTTTTTACACAAGATCGTGGGGCAGGTGCAGTGTTTCGAGTCATTCCTACAAAAGTTCTTACGCTAGAAGAATTGAATGCACCTCTTATTTTTAAGGATATTGCCAGTAGTCCTCGGGGGATTATATTGGTAACAGGTCCAACGGGCTCTGGGAAAAGTACAACATTGGCGGCAATGGTAGATTACGTGAATACAACACGAAGTGATCATATTATTACGATTGAGGATCCTATTGAATTTGTACATCACAGTAAAAAAAGTCTTATTAATCAACGAGAAGTTCATCGCGATACGCTTGGATTTACAGAAGCGTTGCGTTCGGCATTGCGGGAAGATCCTGACGTTATTTTGGTCGGAGAATTGCGGGATCTCGAAACCATTCGGTTGGCGTTAACGGCGGCAGAAACGGGACATTTAGTGTTTGCAACGCTCCACACCTCGTCTGCCGCAAAAACTATCGATCGGGTGGTTGACGTTTTTCCGGGCGATGAAAAAGAAATGGTACGTGGTATGTTGTCGGAATCGCTTAGAGCGGTTATTTCGCAAACACTACTCAAAAAAGATATGGGAGGTCGAGTTGCTGCTCATGAAATTATGATGTGCACTCCGGCCATTCGTAATTTAATACGCGAGGCCAAAGTGGCTCAAATGTATTCTGCTATTCAAACGGGCAGAGTCGCCGGTATGCAAACGCTTGATCAGTGTTTGCAAGAATTAGTAGAAAAAGGCATTATTAATCGCAAAGAAGCTAAAATTAAAGCAGAAAACAAGGAATTATTCAATTAAAATTATGGGGGTAAGGGTATGGCAAAAAATTACTTCTCTTTTTAAGCGAGGTTTGTTTGAGCGAAGCAAGTTAAGCGAGCGAAAAAAGAGAAGTAATTTTTTGCCATACTCTAAGAATGGAGCATTAAAATGAGTTTGGAGATATGGCTTAGCCAAGTGGTAGAAAAAAAAGCATCCGATCTGTTTATTACAGTGGGTGTTCCTCCCATGATGAAGATTGATGGAAAATTAGTCACATTGAGTGGGGAAAATTTAACAGAAATACAAACCAAAGAAATTGTTTTTGGGATGCTTAACAATGAGCAGCAAGCACAATTTTCAAAAACAAAAGAATTTAATTTCGCCATACAACAAGAAAATCTCGGCCGATTTCGCGTAAGCGCTTTTCAACAACGTTCAGTTTATGGCGCAGTTTTAAGGAGGATAGAAAGTATAATCCCCACTTTAACGCAATTAGGTATGCCGGAAACATTAAGCAATTTTGCCCTAATACAGAGAGGCTTAGTGCTGGTTGTTGGGGCAACGGGTGCAGGAAAGAGTAGTACGTTGGCCGCGATGATTGGCAATCGAAACAAAAATACAAAGGGACATATCATTTCAATCGAAGATCCAATTGAATTTGTGCATAATCATGATGGGTGTATTATAACGCAAAGAGAGGTCGGTGTTGACACAGATTCATTTGAAGTCGCTTTAAAAAACACCCTTCGCCAGGCACCAGATGCTATCTTAATTGGAGAGGTTAGAAGTCTCGAAACGATGAATTACGCGATATCTTTTGCTGAAACGGGGCATCTCTGCTTAGCAACCCTGCATGCCAATAATGCCAATCAAGCATTAGATCGCATAGCCAGCTTTTTTCCCCACGAAATGTTGAAGAAATTATGGATGGATCTCTCATTAAATTTAAAAGCAATCATTGCGCAACAGCTGATTCCCATAAAAGATAGCGAGGGCAGAGTGGCTGCAGTCGAAGTTTTAATTAACACTCCCATTATTGCAGAACATATTCGAAAAGGTGAGATAAACGAATTAAAAGAGTTTATGATAAAATCAGGTGAGCTAGGCATGCAAACCTTTGATCAATCCTTATTTAAATTATATACAGATGGAAAAATTAGTTATGAATCGGCGTTACAATATGCCGATTCAGAAAATGAAATTCGTTTGATGATTAAATTACTTCCAGGCGGCGCTGGCATTAGCGCGCCCGAAGGACTAACCATGCTAAAAGATCAAGATGAATTCCCCAGTTAATCCCACAGATTTTTCAAGTGCTGTTAAGCCTGACAAAGCGCAAACACTCCGCATAAAAAGAGGATCTTACGCATTGCTCGGCGCGGCTATTCATACCTGTATTTGTTTATTAATTTGGACGGACGATTTTTTGTATGCTTCCGGTATAGAATTTATCGCAATATTTTCGGTAATCTGGGTAGGATATCTTACCTATTACATATTGCTTAAAACGGGGGTTAATCAACGATTTCAAGATCCAGACTTAATAATGCCCATTATATTTTGGGCCGTGACTTCTGTTATGTACACAGTTTCTTTAACTATTGAAATTAGATCGCTTTTGTTAATGTTTAATTTGTTGGTTTTAGTGTTTGCTGCTTTTTACTTAAATAGACGTCAGTATATTATTGTCACTTTATATGGTATTGTATTATATATTGGTATTATTTTTTACCTGAAAAATTTTCACCCCTCAGCAATTGATATAAAAGAAGAAAGCGCAGTATTTGTTAGTTACGTTTTTCTTGCTTCTGCGTTATCTGCAATTTGCTATAAAATAAGTAACTTAAGGAAACATTTGAATCAAAAAAATCAAAAGTTAGCAGTAGCCATTAAGCGCATCGGCGCCATTTCAATGACAGATGAGTTAACCAGGGTTAAAAATAGACGGTATATTTTCGATATTTTACGTCATCAGGCATTAATGGCGGAACGTGGGCAATATTTTTTTTCTGTTTGTATGTTAGACATCGATCATTTCAAACAAGTGAATGATGCTTATGGACATTTGGTGGGTGATGCAGCATTAAAAGCGCTTTGTCATAAGGTGTTGGCAGGGTTAAGAGAAATTGATTATTTTGCAAGAATTGGAGGAGAGGAATTTTTATTTGTATTGCCTTTGGTAGATAAAGAACAAGCAAAATATATGGCAGATCGAATTAGAATACAGGTTGAAAATGCCAATTTTGATGAGGTGGCATCTGGTTTAAAGATAACAATATCATTGGGCGTTTCAGACTATCAAAGTCCTGAAAAAATTGAAACGACACTTGCTCGCATTGATGCAGCATTATATGCGGCAAAGCGAACAGGGCGCAATCAAGTTGTCGTTCAATGAATTGAGAAGACTTATGACATAACTCCCTTTTTTTGCTTTCGAAGCTCTTATTACGCTCAAATATTGGGCAACGATAAAGAGAAAATTATGTCGCATGCTTTCCTTGCCCACATTTTTTCTATTATCTACGTGGGAGCAATTTGGATGTGCGTTGTTGAAAAATGGTAATCACGTCGGTTGCAGCCCCGCGACCTTTTGGCTGTATAATTTTAGCTTGGAGAGTATGACTACCTCTTTCTAACCAGGGTAAAGCAATACTAGTTGAATGGATGGGTTCATCTACAGCATTGCCATCGACAAAAGCGACGACTTTATCTTCGGGTTTTAGTTCTGGGGTAACTGCAACAGTTATCGTAATCGATTGAGCTGAGTTTTGAAAAGTTTCATCGGGTTTTGGGCTGGTTATTTTAATTGTATATTGTGGAATGGGTTTTGGTGCGGCAATAGTGGAAGGTGTGGTTGGCATTATTTTATCATCTGCCAGTGCAACATTGTAAAATAATCCAAAAATAACTAGCAGACTAAAAGATAGAAGCGTTTTTTTCACGGTTTCTCCTATTGCACAGGGCTTAAACTTGAATGAGGACGATGGAATATTATCCATTATAGAAGCTTTAACAAAAACCGCCAGATTACAAACTTAAGGAATTCACACGAATTTTAATGTGAATTTCTTGTTTTGTTTGTTCTATTGTGAGAACAGTGTGTCCATGTATACGGCACCAAGCAGGAATATCATAGAGCACACCCGGATCTGTTGCTAAAACAGTTAGCGTATCGTCGGTTTGTAATTGTTGTATGGCTTTTTGTACACGAATCACGGGCAGCGGACATAAGAGTCTGCGTGCATCCAATGTCATATCTTGTATAAGCGGTGGTTGCATCTTAAATATACCAGTGTTCAGCAATATTTTCAGCTTTTATGGGTGCGACTTCTACAATGCGTTTTTCATCGACATGAGTATTGATTTCGATACATACCGTCTCTGCAAATTGCCCACCACCAAACCGAGCCACAATTTGAGCGGCCAATAGCAAGTCTTCCGCGCCATTATCGCCATCATATAGTGCAACAGGTCCCGTATGACTGAACGATCTTAAATGTGTAAACCGGTGACAATAGCCTTCTAGATAATTATTTTCACCTTCTTCCCGCCCAATAATGAGTTTAAAACGGTCATTAGGTCTTAGATGACGTCCAATTTTTAACAATACGATATCATCTAACTCATATTCTTTTGTGCCGCGATGTGTCCAGAGGTCTTGCAATTTTGAAGCATAATGTTCGTTGGTTAAAAAACAACACCCGCCCGCGGGTTGCGCATATTTATTAATCCCGTAGCTTTCTGCTAAGGCCATTTGGGGCTTTCGATTACGGCCAGAAAACTTGAATAATTTGCTACGATTAACCCAACCTTCGCGTTCGGGTAACGTAGGCATCAAGTTAAGTGCGCATAGAGGTCTTAATAGCCTATCTTCTGCGCCAGATTCTTCAGCAATAATCGGTAACACTGATTTTCGTTGAGATTTTGGTCGCTGGCCAATCACTTCGCCTGTAATAATAAAATCAAATTGGTTTGTATCCATCCATTGTTTTGCTTGCCCGACCATAAAAATCTTGCAATCGAGACAGGGGTTTAAGTGTGCGCCATAGCCGTATTTCGGATTAATCACAACATCTTTATATTCTTCAACGATGTCAATAATATGTAGTTTAATGCCTAATTGTTCGGCAACCCACAAGGCGTTATTTCGCTTTTGTTTTTTTTGATCTTGTTGGCGAATGGCATGCGTGTGCCCTTCTACACAAAATCCGGTAAAAAAATTAATACCTTCTACGTGAATACCCTGTTCCAAGATAGCCTTCGTAGCTAGCATGGAATCCAGCCCCCCCGAAATCAATGCAATCGCCTTTCGTTGTTTCATAGGGCATAGTTTACCTGTTTATTGAGTATTCTTCACTCTATTTCATTGGACGCTTAGTTTTCGTTAATTTGCTTTCCAAAGCTTGCTTTATTATAGTACGTGGATCTTTAGTAGGATTAAGGCGACATTTTAGAATAACTGCGTTTAATAATGGTATAGAGTCGGGTTGTTTATAGATAGGTGTTTTTAATAACTCCCACGCTGCTTTTCCGCCCGTATTTTTTTCTAAAAGCAGCTCTATAGCAAATCCTCTCGTCTCCTCATCCTCAAGCATTTTTTCTATTATATCTAACCGTTGTTTTTGATGGCTACCAATTTCATGAAATATATTTCCGCGGGTTCCCTTGCTAAGAGAGCCATAAGATTCTGACTTATGCACTAATTCAAGAAATTTTGAAAAGAGCTCTAAAGAAACCGGCCCTTCTGTAGATAATATAATAGGTGTTCGCTGACACTCTGTGACTCTGGCATTTAACAAATCATCAAATGTGTAACCTGCTTTTTTTCCTACGTCACGTAGAAATTCAATTGCCTTTGCCACTTTTTCGGCACCCATTTTCAGTTCGATTGCTATCCTATTACTCTGATCATTTGTAACAGTATCTGTATATTCGTAGGTATCATTTACAAATGCAAGCATATGTAATATATTTAATCCAAACTTATTTTTAACCTGCAAGTTTATGCGAGAGTCTGCTAGCAATTGCGTCGCAAAATCCATTCTTTCTAGAGATAAAGCAAACAGTAAAGGATTGTTTTCTTCTCTATATAGCATATATCCCGGCAGTAATTTTTCTCCGTCAGCAAGCGACAGTTTAAAATTGATATCAAATGTTTTGTCTTGCAACAATGTTGCAAAACGCTCTCTGTTATTTGTTCTTATCGCTTCCATGAATTGCATTAATTTAGTTTGTTCAGTTCCCGTATTTTCAACCTGTGTTTTCTCATCGGCTACAGGCGTTGCTTTATTGGGGGGTACACTCATAACACTCTCCTAATAAAAAATGTATAAAAACATGTTTTAAAATAATAATAGCACGTTCAACAAATAGTAGAAATGATTTTAATGTTTTGGCAGAATAGCTGAAGGATCGCGTGGCACGAGGAATCCATCAGTCGCTTTTTTGAGCATTTTTTGTGCATACTCGCTTTTTGTCGTGTGCCAGAGATCTTCTGCTTCTAGCAAATTAATAAGGTAAGCATGTGTGTCTAAACTGCGTATTGAATGCAATATGTCCATTAATCCTACAAAATGATCGGATAGACTGGCAAAAAGCGGCGACAAGATATTGCGGTGTGAGGTAGAAAGTGCAAAATATGAGCGTCTGCCAAGATCGACATAATAACTAATTTGTACACGTTGTCGCTTTGCTCTGCCCGGGAAAAGACCCGCATACAACAAACATTTATCACCAATATCTCGAATGATGTGCTGATTTTCTGTTTTTATTTTTTTAATATTTTCTAAAAAATCTAATGCAAAAATGCTATTGGCCATTTCTGGGTGATTTATAAAGCGCATTAAGAGAAAAATCAAATAGCTTTCTAGCTCTTCATTTAACGAAACGGACGAAGCTTGGCGCGCTTCTTTTACTAAGCTGTGCCATTGCGCCATTGAAGTGGGCTCTAAGACTAGGCTCTCCATGAGAACTCCTCTATTCTACCGTGTGGATACACGAAAAAAATTAGATCTCCTCAATCAATGAGACCCTTTTCTTTAAGAATAGTTCAATTACTCAATAATTGATTTATTTAACAAAATACTGTATGATGCTGACTCAGACTTTTAAGGTCTAATTCGTTCGGTCATTTCATTAATAAAGAGAGTAGTTTCGTATGCTTGAAAAGTTAAGAAATATTGCCATTATTGCGCACGTTGATCATGGTAAAACAACATTGGTTGATAAACTATTGCGACAGACAGGAACGCTGGGAGAAGAGCGCTCTGGGAGTGTCGAGCGTGTTATGGATTCTAATGATTTGGAACGCGAACGGGGAATTACCATACTAGCTAAAAACACAGCTATCAATTGGCGTGATTACCGTATCAATATTGTAGATACACCGGGGCACGCAGATTTCGGGGGAGAAGTAGAACGGATCTTATCAATGGTGGATTGTGTACTTCTATTGGTAGACGCTGTAGATGGTCCCATGCCACAAACGCGCTTTGTAACACAAAAAGCATTTATGCAAGGCTTGAACCCAATCGTTGTGATTAACAAAATAGATAGGCCAGGTGCACGACCGGATTGGGTAGTTGATCAGATCTTTGATCTTTTTGATAAATTAGGGGCAACCGAAAAACAGTTAGATTTTCCGGTGGTTTATGCTTCTGCATTACAAGGTTACGCGACTTTAGATCTGAATACATCTAGTACAGATATGACGCCATTGTTAGAAACCATCGTTAAATACGTATCGCCGCCAGCTGCAACGTCGGAAGGCCCTTTCCAAATGCAAATTAGTGCTTTGGCCTATTCAAATTATGTGGGAGTGATCGGCACTGGACGTATTACGCGGGGTCAGATCCGAACGAATACCCAAGTTTCCATTGTCGATCGTGTTGGAAAAGTTCGCAGTGGTCGTGTCATGCAAATTTTGGCTTTTAAAGGATTAGAACGAATAGAAGTAACAGAAGCATTTGCAGGGGATATTGTTGCAATTTCGGGTATTACGGATCTTACCATTTCAGATACTGTTTGTGCCAAAGATGTGCCTGAGATGTTACCGCCTTTGAATGTTGATGAACCAACTATTAGCATGACTTTTCAAATTAATGATTCTCCTTTTGTAGGCCGCGATGGCAAATTTGTAACGAGTCGACAATTGCGCGAACGCTTGGCACAAGAAGTGATCCACAATATTGCATTGCGTGTTGAAGAAACCAGTGATGCCGATAAATTTAAAGTATCGGGTCGCGGTGAATTGCATTTGGGTATTTTAATTGAAACAATGCGTCGCGAAGGATATGAATTGGCGGTGTCTAGACCCGAAGTGATTTTGCACGAGGTAGACGGTGTTACACATGAACCATTTGAACAGTTGGTGGTTGATGTGGAAGAAACGCATCAAGGCTCCGTTATGCAACAACTGGGAGAGCGAAGAGGGCTATTAAATGACATGATTTCTGATGGTAGAGGTCGTGTTCGTTTAGATTATATGATCCCAGCGCGGGGTCTTATTGGTTTTTATACCGGATTTCAAACTTTGACCTCAGGTTCGGGTATTTTAACGCACGTTTTTGATCATTATGGCCCTGCAGATAAATCGCCGGTCGCAAAACGTAATACGGGGGTATTAATTTCTAATGCAGGCGGAAAAGCAACCGCTTATTCGCTGTGGAATTTGCAACCGCGAGGTCGTCTTTTTATTGGGCATCAGACGGAAGTTTACGAAGGGATGATAGTCGGCATCCATACGCGAAATAACGATTTAGTCGTGAATGTCACGACCGAAAAAAAGCTGACGAATATGCGGGCTTCGGGCACGGATGAAAAAGCAGTTTTAGTAACCCCGATTCCTTTAACATTAGAATATGCCTTAGAATTTATCGAAGATGATGAATTAGTTGAGATAACACCAAAGCATATTCGTTTGCGTAAGAAATTCTTGAAAGAGCAAGACCGAAAGAGGGTAAGTAAAGGGGCTTCTTAAAAAAGGTGCCCAGGTGAGGAACCTGGGCTAAAACCGAATAATGTCGGTTGGAGATTGACAAGTCCATATTGCCCCATCCGCCATCCCCTGCCTATAGTCGATCGTCGTTTATTTTTGTAGGATATTGTCCATACGTTCAAAATGCTCTCCTGAGACCTGGCTCATGTATTAAGCTATAAGGGAAACTTAAATTCTCTAAACATGACGTTATACAGGAATAGGAGCACCTTATGCCAACGAGCCAGCCTTCAAATCCGTCTTTTGATCTTGAATATCTGAAAAGGCTAGCAGCGGAGCTAGAGCAAGCTGCGGAGCTAGAGCAAGCTAAAGAAGTTTTAGATGCAAAAGAAAAAGAGAAGAAAGAAAAAGAAGCTATATCACGTTCTGGCGTATCGTCATTCAGTCCTCAAAGGGAAAGAGAAGAATTTGCAAACACAGTGGTGCGGACGCCTTTATTTAAAGATTTACGACAAGAATTTTTTAAAATTGTTCCCAAAATGGGTCAAGACATATTAATGGTTTGTCAGGATGCCTATAATAAGGGAGCATTAACAAACGAACAGCGAAACGCATTAGCAACAATAGGGAATAGGCTTACGACGGAAATACCTTTTGAAATGCTGAGAAATATGCCCGAACTTGAAAAATTCTCATCAGAAGTTGAAGGAAAAGCAGTAGCAAAAGAGTTTGGCAATTTTATAAGTACATTGCAAGAAACCCATAAATTTTTTACTGCTAACCAGAGCGTTGCTGTTGATATAGGTGAAAAGATTTTATCTGTATTTAAACCACTCAAAAATTTTGTTGAATCAACAGTGGATGTTGTAAAAAATGCAGATGTTCCCAATTCTATTAAGAAAGGATTTAATGCAGGGCTTAGTCAGATAACGACGCAAGCAAACCAAATTACCAAAAGTGTTCGATCGGCAATTAAAAATAAAATACCAACACCGAGTATAGATCTGACAAGATTGCCCATCGTCTCACCACTGATTAAAAAATTGCAGGATAATTTATTGCCACTGATATTTCCCATTGGCGGAGCCATTTTAAATGCTGGGTTTTCACTTTTTAATTCTGGCATAATAAAGTCCGAACAGAAGGATGAGCTTGTGGGCATTGGCAAGGACATTATGAGTTTGCCGCAGAAATTGCTAACAGGTGAAATTAATTTTGAGGGTGTACTGAAAGGATTAACCAATGGACTAAAAGCGCTTGGGAATTTTTTCATTAAAAACCCAGATATTATGATTAGGGCTGGGGCCGTCATTTTGCCTGCAATGTTGCCTTGTGGTGGATTTTTAACGAATGCGCTTCAGTCAGACTTTGTACAAGATGCGATGGGAGCTGTAGCGAAGAAAGGGCTTAGTTTATTGTCGGAGCAATTTGAAGGGGTTGAAAAGATGCTTGGGGCCAAAGCTCAGAATGTATTAAAAGCACAACAGAGAGGATGAGTTTATCGTCGCATTAACGTGTAGCAAGAAATGTAGATTTTTTATTTAAAAATTTTGCTAACAATAATCCAGCCTCAAACAGCCACCACATCGGTAATGCAAGTAAAATTTGTGAGACAACATCGGGCGGAGTTAAAATCATACCAATAACAAATGTAGCAACGATTACAAAGGGTCGATAGTGTTCCATTTGTGAAATTGTGACTAAACCCGACTGTAGTAAAACCCAGGTAATAATAGGCACTTGAAAGGCAATTCCGCTCGCAAAAAGGATGCTTAAAACAAAATCTAGATAGGATTGGATGTCCGTCATCACTAAAACGCCAACAGGCGCGCACTTTGCAAAAAACCCGAGTGCCATCGGGCAAATAATATAATATGCAAACACAACGCCGCCATAAAACAAAATTGTGCTTGCGACTAAAAAAGGTAAAACCCTTTTCCTTTCTTTGAGATATAAACCCGGCGCAATAAAAGACCAGATTTCGTATAAGAGATATGGAATACTCATAAAAAAAGCAAGAAGCAGCGCAAGTTTCATTGGTACCATAAAAGGCGTGGTGACCGCGGTTGCGATAATACTGGTTCCAGCAGGGAGTTGGCTCAATAAGGGTTTGGCAACCCAAGTGTAGAGATGTTCGTCAATGCAGAACAATGCAGAAAACAAACACAAAATAATCAAACCGCTTCGAATAATGCGCGTTCGACATTCTATTAAATGCGGAATGTATGAATCCATAATTTAAACCGAGCCGTTAAACGTCCAAGTAGAAATGCGATTTCGGGTAATCGCTCAGGTTTGATCACCACTAACGCAACGATTAAAATGACTAAGAGTGACCCCATATTCATAGCAGATTTTTATCTGAATCGCTTTCTGTTTTATGATTAGGCTCTTGTAAACCTTTTCGAAAACTCCGTACGGCTTGTCCCAGATCTTCTCCGATAGTGCGTAATTTTTTAGTCCCAAAAAGCACTAAAACAATTAAAAAAATTAGGAGCAAAGAGCCTATACTGATGCCACCAAATCCCATACTATTCTCCTGTGTGAAAATTACATGCTTGACAGATGATCCCCGCCCAATAAATGAAAATGGAGATGGTCAATCACTTGTCCACCGTCTTTACCCGTGTTAATAATGGTTCGAAATCCTTTTAACCCTTGTCTTATTGCAAGTGAGGGCATAACAAGCAGCATATGTGCAATCAAGTGAGCTTCTTTTTCAGAAACCTCAGCCAAACTTTTAATATGTGTTTTTGGTATAATTAATAAATGAATAGGCGCTTTGGGATGAATATCTTTAAAGACAGTAATGTGTTCATCTTCAAAAATAAAATCCGCGGGTTTTTGTTTTTGAATAATTTTACAAAAAATGCAGTCTATCATATTATTCATAACTCCTTCTAAGAATGCGCATTAAATTTGGAATTTCTGTCAATTTTTCTAACCACGCAGGACCTTGTTTTTTGAGTTGTTGAATAATAGACGCAACACCCATTTTCTTTTTCATCCATTTTTCTAAAAAAGGCTTTGCAGTTGTAAAAAAGTCGATATTGGGATCTAAATGTCGACTTAATCCTTCGATATTCATCAGTGTTTTTTGCAGTAAAATCAGTTGTGGCTGAATATTAATTTTGAATTGAGAGGCGATTTGAAAGAGCCTAAACAAGAGTTGCGCTAAAGAAATTTCTTTTAGAGGCCTTTCGAGCAGAGGTTCACAAACCGTACGGATAGCCGATTCAAATTCATCAATCCGCACCGTTTTGGGTACCCAGCCAGATTCTAAATGCAGGATGGCAACTTCACGATAATCACGATTTAAAAAGGCTAAAATATTTTCTGCCAGATAGGCTTGATCTGTAGGACTTAAACTGCCCATAATGCCAAAATCAACAGCGATATATTTTGGATTTTTAGGGCTTTCTCTGCAAATAAAAATATTGCCTGGATGCCAATCTGCATGGAAAAAAGAATCTCTAAATACTTGAGTAAAAAAGATCTCAATCGCATTTTCAGCCAATTGTTTTAAATTGAAGCCTTGGTGCTTTAAGGTATTTATGTCTAAAACAGAAATTCCGTAAACTTGTTCCATGACCAAAATATTGCGTGTAGTAAATTGCCAATGAATTTCTGGAACATGTAATAAAGGAGAATATAGGAAGTTGCGTTTTAGCTGAGAAGCGTTAGCGGCCTCTCGCATTAAATCTAGCTCATCTGTCAAAGTTCTTTCAAGCTCTCTGATAATCTCATAGGGTTTAAAGGTTCTACTTTTTTTCCAGAATCGCATTGTCATTTTTGCGAGGGTTTTTAGCAATTCAATATCTTGCTTAATCATTTTATGTACATTGGGGCGTAATACCTTAACAACGACAGTTTTTCCATCTAACAGAATGGCGGAATGGACTTGTGCAATAGAAGCAGATGCTAATGGCGTGAGATCAAACTGTTTGAAGATTTGATGAAGAGGAGAGCCCAGTGAGTTCTCTATCATCTGTTGGGCAACTTTGCTGGCAAATGGGGGCACTCGATCTTGTAACAACACCAGTTCTTTTGTAATTTCTTCTGGTAATATATCAAATCGCATCGATAATAGCTGGCCAAATTTAACAAAAATAGGCCCCAATTCTTCTAAGGTTTCTCTTATTTTTTTGCCACGAGCTACCCCTTTTTGTGAATGTGGTGTTTTCCATTGATACGGCAAAAGAAGACCATGTTTTAATAAAACATGGGTAATCTGTATTATCCTAAATACATGAGAAAATGTTTTCATGCGGTTTCCTCGCCTAATCGCGCGAGTCGCGCATTTAATCGATCGACATCGGCACGTAATACATCCACTTGATCTATAAAACGATTGACTTCGATGCGCGTTGGTAATATCAAAGATTCTTCTTGTAGATATTCAGAAATGCTTTCTGCGGTATTTTTTAATAACTGTATATTTCTTTTTTTAGTATGGTGTACAAACTGTCCGAGTTGATGCGCTATAATATCGCCTGTCCAGAATGATGTCGCTTCGACCCAATCAATGTCCAGAGATAAAAACAATTGCTGTATCACTTCGACCGTGTTGAAATCCCCTTCGAAAGACAGCCCTAACTGTGCTGATTGGTGCGAATTTTTCGTTAGCATAAGATTGAAAAAAGCTTTAATAGGTCCGCTAATTCGCGCATCACTTTTTTCTGAGCTTTCAGGTTTCTTTAAAGTACATTGTATGCCAGTTGCTGTAAAGCATATGAAAAAAGCTTTTTCAAAGTCTTGCAAGAAAATTTCCAAACATTTACCGTGTAATTTTTTGAGATGTCGCATTGCATTGGGATCTAAAGCAAGTGCGCGATTGACAATCGTATCTATTTGCATAGTTCTAAAATTTATACCCTGTATGTAAGGCAACGATACCAGAATGGAGGTTTTGATATTCCGTTCGTTCAAATCCCGCTTCGCACATCATTGACTTTAGTGTTTCTTGATTAGGGTGTACACGAATGGACTCGGCAAGATACTGATAACTCTTTTTATCATTACAAATCCATTCTCCCAGCTTTGGTAGAATCGAAAATGAATATGCATTATACAATGTGCTTAGCATTTTGTCGTTAACAGTCGAAAATTCCAAAATCATGACTTGTCCGCCGGGTTTTAGCACACGTGACATTTCAGCAAGAGCTTTGTTGGGATGCGTTACATTTCGTAACCCAAAGGCACAGATAATGCGATCAAAACTGTTATTTGTAAAGGGAATGCATTCTGCGTTGGCCTGTGTCAATGCAATAGGCTGTATCAGTCCGGCATTGATTAAGCGTTCTCGACCTTTGGTTAACATCGCTTCATTAATATCGGCCAATACGATGAGACCTTCTTTTCCGAGAAGCTTTGCTATTTGTCGGGTGAGATCCCCTGTGCCACCGGCTAAATCTAACACACAGTGATGTGGGCGAATATTACAACGCGCTATTGCCAAGCGTTTCCAAAATCGATGCAGTCCGAAGGACATCAGATCATTCATGACATCGTAACGATTAGCGACCGAACGAAAGACTGAGCCGACCCGTTCCGTTTTTTGATCCGTAGGAATGGATTGATAGCCAAAGTTCGTGGTTTCTGTTTCTTCTGCCATTTAGGTTTTCTTAAGGCTCCGTGCAAGAATAAATTTCCCCTTTTTCGCTCGCCCAAGTCCCTAAGCTCAAACATTCGCTCTCTTAAAAGGGAAAGTTATTCTTGTACAAAGCGAGCCTGGCGCAGATTACGATTTATTGCGCAGCGCGTTTCATCGACTCAAAAAAGATTTCGTTGGTCTTGGTGTCACGCAAGCGTTCCAACAAGAATTCCATAGCCGCCAAATCATCCATGGGATGGAGTAATTTGCGTAAAATCCACATTTTTTGGAGATCTTCGGGTTTGGCAAGCAGTTCTTCTCTGCGGGTTCCAGAGCGTGCGATATTAATTGCCGGATAAACGCGCTTTTCTGAAATACGTCTATCAAGATGCAGCTCAAGGTTGCCGGTTCCTTTAAATTCTTCGTAGATCACTTCATCCATTTTAGAGCCGGTATCGATCAAGGCGGTTGCAATAATGGTTAAGCTGCCACCCTCTTCAATATTACGCGCAGCACCAAAAAAGCGTTTAGGTAAATGAAGCGCATTGGCATCGACACCACCCGTAAGAACCTTGCCAGAGGGAGGAATAACTGTATTGTGCGCCCGCGCCAATCGTGTAATGGAATCAAGTAGAATCACGACGTCTCGCTTATGTTCCACTAGGCGTTTTGCACGTTCAATGACCATACTTGCCACTTGTACATGGCGACTTGCGGGTTCATCAAAAGTACTAGCAATCACTTCGCCTCGAACAGATCTCGACATTTCCGTTACTTCTTCTGGGCGTTCATCAATCAATAATACAATCAAGTGGCATTCTGGATGATTGACTGCAATAGAGTGAGCAATATTTTGTAGCATAACCGTTTTACCGGCTTTAGGCGGCGATACAATAAGGCCTCGCTGTCCTTTGCCAATGGGAGAAACGAGATCTATCACCCGGCTGGTAATATCTCTTGTGCTACCATCACCCGTTTGCATAATAAGCGGTTTGTCGGCGTGCAAAGGGGTTAAGTTTTCGAAAGCTATTTTATGACGCGTAATTTCGGGTGGCTCAAAATTGATAGTATCGACTTTAAGCAATGCAAAAAAGCGTTCTTGATCTTTAGGTGGGCGAATTTTACCAAAAATTTCGTCACCGGTTCTTAAACTAAATCTTCGCACTTGGCTCGGTGATACATAAATATCGTCAGGCCCTGCCAGATAAGAGCTGCCGGCGGAGCGCAGAAATCCGTAACCGTCTGGCAATAATTCAAGTACACCATTGCCATAAATATCTTCACCCTTTTTAGCGTGCGCTTTCAGGATGGCGAAAATAACCTCTTGCTTTCGGGCGCGGGCAACATCTTCGATGCCGAAAGTTTGGGCAATTTCCATGAGTTCTGTCGGAGATTTATGTCTTAATTCAGTTAAATTCATAAAAAATGGTTTCTTTAGTTGAGTTGAAGGGTTCGGGTGTATGCTGATCCACGTGTAATTAGGCGAAGCACGCTACTGCTTAAGGTTTTTAGATTAACACTAAAATTGTAAATTGGATAGTACATGATTTGTTTTAAATAATCTAGCCTAAATGACTGTCTAAAAGTTCAGATAATTGGGGTTTCGTCAAATGCCCTACCTTAGTGGCAGCGACTTTGCCATTTTTAAATATCAGTAAGGTTGGAATTCCTCGGATGCCAAATTTTGCAGCTGTGGCATTATTTTCATCGACATTTAATTTTACCATTTTAATTTTTCCGGCGTAAGTCAAAGCTGCTTCCTCTAGAAGAGGGGCGATCATTTTACAAGGGCCACACCATTCTGCCCAAAAATCGACTAGCACAGGGATTGTAGATTGTAATACATCAGTATCAAAAGAACTGTCTGTCACGGGTTGTAGATGTGTACTCATAAGATGGTTTTTGCTCCTAGGGCTTGGTTCAAAGGTTTAGGTTTAACTGGGAACCGTGCATAAAATAACTTTCTCTTTTTTGCTCGCCCAACTCGCCATGCCCAAACATTGCCGCACGTAAAAGAGGAATTTATTTTATGCACGTCCCTTGTTTATAGTGAACATGTTTAGTGTACCTCAAAAGTTTGCTTTTATGAACAGTTATGAAACGGAAAATCTTACTTAGGTGTAATTCAACCAACACAATGACCTGCCAGTTTTCAATATCGCCAATAGTGGGGGGTTAACAATACCAGTAACGTAAATAATTCCAAACGGCCAGCAAGCATTCCTACACTCAGGACTATTTTGATGGGATCGCTAAAAGATTTAAAGGCATCTATGGGATAATTTAATCCAATCCCTGTATTTGAAATGCTGGCGGCGAGTGTGGCAAAAGCAGTGAGCGGGTCTAGCCCCATGCCAATTAATATCAATAGTAAGAGGATAAAAATAGCGACAAAAATACAAAAAAACCCGATAATAGCATCTAAGGTTCGTTCTTGTAATGGCTTGTATCCCACCTTAATAATATAGTGGCCGTTGGGATGGATTAATCTTTGTATTTCACGTTCACCTTGTTTTTTTAAGATTAAGAGTCGAATCATTTTTATGCCACCCGCTGTTGAGCCTGCGCATCCGCCCAGTAACCCTAAAAAAACTAAAAGTACAGGTATAAATGTAGGCCAATGATTAAAATGTGTACTAAAAAAGCCAGTTGTGGTGATAAAACTCGTGACTTGAAAAAAAGTTTTAGTCAATATGCTTTCTGGGCGTTCAAAGACCTGAAAATAAAATAAAGTAAATCCTATCAATAACACCATCCAAAACCAAAATTTTATATAGGTTTTAAATTCAGGATCTTGCCAATACTGTAAAAAATTTCCTCGACGGAGCGCTGCAAAATGCAAAGAAAAATTAACAGCACCCAGTAACATGAAAAAAACGCAAAGGTATTCTAAAACTGGGTTTTGAAATGTGCTAAAGTTTTCATCATGCGTACCAAACCCGCCGGTAGAGATTGTACTAAAGCTATACCCAATGGCATCAAAAGCACTCATGCCGCCTGCCCAATAAGCCAGTGCGCATAAGATCGTTAAGCCCACATAAATAAACCACAACATTTTAGCTGTTTGAGCGATGCGCGGGGTAAGTTTATCTTCTTTAAAAGGGCCAGCCGTTTCCGCACGAAACAGCTGCATTCCCCCGACCCCCAGCATAGGTAAAATAGCAATACTGAGCAAGATAATCCCGCCGCCACCAATAAATTGCAATTGCTGACGATAATATAAAATGGAACGCGGTAGCCTATCGAGTTCTGAAAGAATGGTTGCTCCCGTAGTTGTTAGGCCAGAGATAGTTTCAAATATTGCATCGATGTAATGGATATGCGGATTTTCAAAGAACATAAAGGGTAAAGCACCCGTTAAAGTCAACCCTAACCAAAGTAGAACGACAATCAGAAAAGCTTCTCTGGCTTGAATTTCGTGTTTATGATGTCGAAATGGGAACCACAGCAAAAACCCTAATGTTAATGTTGTTAGGGTGGCAGCATAAAATGGTAACAGAATATTTTCGTGATACCAGAGCGCAACCAAGATAGGCGGCAGCATTGTAGCACTAAATGGCATTAATAAATAGCCTAAAATTCTCGAGATATTCATCAAAGTTTTAATGTTCATAAAAAACCATTAAATAACACGTGTATTGTCTTCTTGGAATAACCGTTCGACTTTGCGAATTTTGCGTTTGTCGAACAACAATACGATCACTCTATCACCTGTTTCAATGATGGCGTTATGGTGGCCCATAATAACGCGGTTTTTTCGCACAATAGCTAAAATACTGGCTTCTTCAGGCAATAAAACATCTTTTATATAACGTCCGACGACTTTGGAAGTTTCTTTGTTCCCATCCACAATCATTTCAATTGCTTCGGTTGTACCGCGTCTGAGCGAATGTACCTTCACGATATGACCACGTCGAATATGCGTTAGCAAAGTTCCTACCGTGACTTGTTGTGGAGAAATTACTACATCAATATCTCCCCCTTCTACTAAATCTAAATAAGAAGGCCGTGTGATGAGCGCCATGGCTTTGTGTGCGCCCAAACGTTTTGCGAGTAATGCGGACATGATATTAGTTTCATCTTTGTTGGTAACGGCGCAAAAAACATCTGTATTTTCGATATTTTCACTGAGTAATAATTCTTTATCTGCGGCATCCCCTTCAAGTACAATGCCAGTTGTTAAGTGTGTGGCCAGTGATTCAATGCGTATGGGGTTATGCTCTATTACTTTTACTTCAAATTCTTTTTCTAACGCTGTGGCGAGACGCGTGCCAATATTGCCACCACCCACAATAATGATGCGTTGGTTGGCAGGCTTAAGTGGTATTAATGCGCTCATCACAGAACGTATATTTTGTCTTTCCGCTAAAAAAAAGATTTCGTCGTTGGGCTCGATAATGGTGCTGCCCGTTGGCGTAATGGATGTGCCTCGTCTAAAAATAGCGGCGATTTCGGTATCGATATCCCCTAAGTAAGTAGGTAAGTTTTTTAAAGGTTGCGAAATCATGGGCCCACTGGCTACTTTTGTTTTTACTGCAACCAATTGTAATTTTTGATTTGCAAAGTCCAAAACCTGTAATGCGTCTGGGTATTCAATTAAGCGACGAATATAATTTGAAATCACTTGTTCTGGACTAATGAGCACGTCAACCGGAAAAGCAGATGCGCCAAAAAGCTCTTCATGTGCAAGGTAATGCAAAGATCGAACGCGGGCAATTTTTGTTGGAATTTGAAAAAGTGTCGCAGCTACTTGGCATGCGACTAAGTTGGTTTCATCATTATTGGTAACCGCAATGAGCATGTCGGCATCTTCAGCGCCGCCGCGTTTTAGCGTGCTTGGATAAGCAGCATTGCCCATAATCGTTAAAATGTCCATGCGTTCTTGTAACGATCGCAAGCGTTCACCATTGATGTCGATAATGGTAATGTCGTTATGTTCGGTAGCAAGGTGCTCCGCTAAGGTTGTGCCTACTTGTCCTGCGCCTAATATAATAATCTTCATGTGATTTTTTTCCCAATACGTGCATAGTAAAAGCCATCCATATCGTTTTGTCCAGGTAATATTTGGTGGCCAACGGTTTTTGGCAGTCCGCAAGCTATCGAAATCGGCAGTAAATAAGCACTTTTTGTGGCGTGCAAAAAGGTTTGAACACACACATCATTTTCTTTAGCGAAGATAGAGCAAGTTGCATACACCAATATGCCGCCGGGTTTTAAAAGTGGCCATAGCGCGTTTAAAAGTTTGGTTTGTTGTTGAGAGAGCTTCATTAAATCTTCAGATGTTTTTAAATATTTAATATCCGGATGTCTTCGGATAACACCGATAGCAGAACAGGGGGCATCACATAAAATGCGATCAAATAATTTACCATTCCACCACGTGCTTGGCTGACTCGCATTAGCTGTTATAACCGTAGCATGTAATTGTAGACGCGCTAAGTTTTCAGAAATGAATGAAGTGCGCTCAGGCGATATATCAATTGCAATTAATTCAGAAAGGTGTGGCTCCATTTCAAGCATGTGGGTTGTTTTTCCACCGGGTGCTGCACAAGCATCTAATACACAAAGATTGGGCGCAAGTTCTAACAACTCAGCAGACAATTGCGCTGCGCCATCTTGAACCGAAAACCAGCCGGCATCAAAGCCTGGCAATGTTGTAATATCTGTGGGTGTTTTTAGTACAATGCCTGAATGCGTATAGGGAATGGCTGTAGCAGGAAAGCCCGTTTTCTCGAGTTCGCTGAGATAGCTTTCACGAGATTTTTTTTGCAGATTAACACGCAAGCTAAGGGGCGGCGGTGCATTGTTAGCCGTTAAAATATTTTTCCACTGATCTGGCCAATCAATCTTAAGTGTATCGATTAGCCATTGGGGATGTGCATAATAAGCGGCTTCATTGGATTGTAATATGTGTTTTAGATGGGCTGCTTTGCGCTGATATGATCGGAGCACCGCATTTACTAAACCCTTTGCCCACGGTTTGTTTAACACGCTTGCCGCTTCAACAGTTTCGGCCAACGCTGCATGTTCGGGTACATGCATGTCAGTTAATTGATAAAGCCCCACTGCAATCAAATACAGCAAATCGCGGTCCTTTTGTTTGATGCGCTTTGCTAATAATTGATTCGCAATAAATTCGAGGCGTGGGTACCAGCGAATCACGCCAAAAACTAATGCCTGAAAAAAAGCAGCATCTTCGGCTGTTTTGCATTTTTCTTTAAACAATGGCAAACGGTGGCTTAAAGAATGCCCATCAGTTAAAACCGCGTGAATTGCTCGGGTGGCCAGGGCACGCGTATTCATATAGAATGTTTTTTCGTAAGACGGTTTATCTGAGACATCTATGTTGCATACCTTAACTACCTCTTCATGGACAGAGCCATTGTCCACTGTAGAGCAGGAAAGCGCAATAACCGCGCTTGAGGATGGAAAGGTACTTTATTTTCCAAACCTATCCTTTGAGTTTAGCACTGCTGAACAGGCATTGCTAACGCCCGATGTGTTAAGCGCTGGCTTTAAAAATATCAGTTTTAATCCCAAAAATGGTAAGATAAAAGGAACGGCTGAATCTCAAGAAAAATCATTATCTTCTTTAATGACATTATTAATGGTTCGTTTTTTTAATAACAGTCGCTTTTTGCTAAATAATATCATTCCGCATTACCAGGGCGCTTTGCAGATCGGGCGCACCAGTTATAGACCCATTGAAGTTTTAGGCAGAAAAACGTCGTTGTTAAAAGACGATACGCGCTTGCACATCGATGCGTTTCCTGCCACACCCAATCAAGGAAAAAGAATTTTGCGGGTTTTTTCCAATGTTAATCCAGAGAATCAAGCACGGTTGTGGCATTTAGGAGAACCTTTCGAGCAGGTTGTACAACAATTTTTACCGGTATTTAAAAACCCTTTTTTTGGGTATCGAAAATTATTATCTTTGTTGAAAATAACAAAATCATATCGCAGTCTTTATGATCATATGATGTTGACTTTGCATGATGAAATGAAAAAAAGTAACGTGTATCAAAATAAAGTACAAAAAACTGAGATGCCTTTTCCAGCAGGGTCTACGTGGGTTGTGATGACAGATTGTGTTTCGCACGCGGCGCTTTCGGGTCAATTTTTGTTAGAGCAAACTTTTTATTTGGCGCCCTCCAAGATGAAAAACCCTGAAAAATCCCCATTGCGTGTTTTGGAAAAGATGCTGTGCAAAAAACTTGTATAAAATGAGGATAGGAATCTAATATAAGGACTCAAGTTAAATTTTCTATTATGAGTGCACAGGATATAATATACTGCCGTTTTAGGTATTAGTAAATGAAAAAAAGTATTTATTTAATCGTCAGCTTATAAAGGCGCAATTTTCGCAAAATAACCCTGCTGAATACATATCAGAAGATCAGCATGTTCAATATCGCTATCAAAAAATCACTATTGATGGATCGCGTGCAGCATGGGAAAGAGTCGTGTGGCAATTGCGTACAAATTGTTTAGTATTTAAACACCAAAGCAATCATGTTCAATGGTTTTACAAAGGTATTGTTCCAAATGTCCATTACCTTTCTGTTCAAGATGAAGCGTCGTTGCTAAAGTCCATCGCTTGGGTGGAACAATATCCCGAAAACACACAAAAAATTATTGCGAATGCGAGGACATTTGCTGCCGAAAATTTAACAATCGATGATATGTATCATTATTGGATAGGCGTATTGTTGGCTTATTCAACGCGACTGTCAACTTTGGAAAATTAGGGAATAATTATTTAAAAATCTACAGTCAAGGTGTAAATTTTTAAACAAATATTGCGTCCAGAAACAGCGCCCCCTTTGCGTGCAGTATCTCTCCTACAGGCAAACGCTTACCACCCGGCAATTGCATTTCTAATAATGTTAGTACGCCGTCACCTGTTGCGATATCCATGCTGTCTTTATGAATTTCAATAATGGCGCCGGGTTTTATTTTATGATTGACGGTTGCAGTTAAATTCGTTTTTGCAGACCAAATTCGAATCGTCTGTCCGGATAATTCCGCAAATGCAACAGGCCATGGGTTAAATGCACGGATTTTGCGATCGATGACTTCCGCACTTTCTTGCCAATCAATTTTAGCATCTGCTTTAGAAATTTTTGTAGCGATTGTTGCTGTTGCCGGATCTTGTTTTTCGGGAACAAGCGCGTTTTTTTCTAGCTTTTCGAGTGTTTCGAGTAGAGCGACTGCCCCCAGCGTTGCTAATTTATCATGGAGTGTTTTACTGGTTTCTTGGGGTGTAATAGTACAAGGTATCCTCAAAAGTATATCGCCTGTATCCAACCCTTCGTCCATTTGCATGGTGCAAATTCCCGTCATTTTGTCCCCTGCTAATACTGCATGCTGAATAGGCGCAGCACCTCGCCAGCGCGGCAGCAAAGAGGCGTGAATATTAATACAGCCAAATTTTGGAATGTCTAAAATAGTTTTGGGCAACAGGAGGCCATAAGCGACAACGATAAGCAGATCGGGTTGAAGCTCGAGGAGCTTTGCTTGTTCTTCCGAATTTTTTAAACGATTGGGTTGATACACTGGAATATGATGCAATTGACCCAATGCTTTAACGGGGCTTTGATGTAAGGTTTGCCCGCGCCCCGCAGGCCTGTCGGGCTGCGTAAAAACAGCGATGACAGAATGTTTTGAGTGAAGTAACGCTTTCAACGGTTGAACAGCAAATTCTGGGGTGCCTGCAAATACGATTCTCATAGTGCGCGTTTTCGATTTTTGTCTAATTTTTTTCCTAACAATTCTCGTTTTAATAAAGAGAGATGATCAAAAAAAGTAATGCCGTCTAAATGATCAATTTCGTGCTGTATACAAGCGCTTAATAATCCGCCATTGGCTCTAAGATTCTGTAATTTTCCGTTATGGTCGCGATATTTTATTTCAATGTCTTGATAACGTTTTACTTTAGCGTAAACGCCGGGGAAAGAAAGACAGCCCTCCTCCCTTTCAAGTACGTTATGCTTGCTAACAATTTCAGGATTAATCAATGCAAGGGGTTGATTTTGTTCATTAGAGATATCAAGCACAATCACACGTTTATGAACATTCACTTGCGTGGATGCGAGCCCTACGCCTTGGGCTTCATACATTGTTTCGAACATATTCGTGATAAGAGATAGGATGTCATCATCAAAAACAGTAACTGCCGTGGCAATTTTTTTTAGACGGGGGTCTGGGAACTGTAATATGTTTAAGAGTGCCATGCCTGTACCTTTATAAAAGTTAATCTTACAACTAATTTAATAGCGCCGCAAAATCTCACTATACTCTATAACATATTCTCGAATAAATATTTTCGGAGGAAAGATAGCATGATGCTTAGGAACCTACACGAAATAACTTCTTTTTTCGCTTGCCTAACTCGCTACGCCCAAACATTGACTCGCTTAAAAGAGGAAGTTATTTCGTACACGTTCCTTAGGGCAGGTTTTGGGATGATGACACTGCTTTTAATAAGCTGCATGGCCTATGCAGGTACGACAAATGACAGATCAAACACCGTAAAATTAAAACCGAAAGTTCGAGAATCGAAGATCATTAAACCCATGACCACACTTTCCTTCGAAACACTGCGACCTTTTATTAAAATGAGCGTTATTTTGGAAGATAAAAAGCAATTTTTAAATGCCCCCACTGTAATAGCGGAGGATAAAAATCGGATTGAAGGTGGCCCCGGAACGGTGTTATATGTTCTGGGAACGCAATGCCGAGAAGAATCTGCTTATGGCATTTATCGAGCAGGTCGAAGCTATAACCACCCTTGTACGGGCGAAAAACTGGGATTTGAAGCGATTAGCATTGGTACTGCAGAATTGAATATGCCTGGGAATCCTGCGGTATTTGAGGTAGTGACCGCGACAGAAAGCATCGAGGTGGGGTCAAGGCTATTGCCAAGTTTTGCATCATCGTTACCGAGTACGTTAACGATTCATCCAGCGAAGCCCCTGGCAGAAGAAGGTTTTATTCTGTCTGTCCGAGACGGGATTAATCAAGCGGGGCGTAATCAAGTGGTTGTTATTAGCTTAGGGCAACGAGAGGGACTCGTAGCAGGTGATACATTAGATATTATGCAAAATGGTCGGAAGATTGTTGATCCTACATCTAAAGGGTGGCGAAAATGTTTTGTGCAATTGCCGGATATCCGTATCGGGAGCTTGTTGGTGTTTCAAACATATGAGAAATTGAGTTTAGGATTGATCCTAGAATCGACGGAAATTATAAATTTATTGGATAAGGTTAAGAGCCCCTAAGAAACATGCACGGAATAACTTCTTTTTTCTATCAATCAACTCGCTGCGTTCAAACACTGCCTCCTTTAAAAGAGGCATTTATTTCATGCATGCTTCTAAGCAAGCAGCAACAAAACCGATGAATTTCGAAAAAGAACAACGACGGTTTCTATTGGCTTTGCTGCGCATTCCCGGCATGGGGCCTGTAAAGTTATCCGGTATACTTAAAAAACATGCAGATCTGGCGCATTTGTTTGATGCAGCGGGGAACTGCAGGGTTATTAAGGGAATTGCAGATTGGCCTCGCGTTGATCAAGATCTCGCCTGGGTGAAGGGTAAGGACTGTCATATCATCACGCAATATGATGCACTGTACCCGCCCTTGCTCAAAGAAACACATGGAGCGCCCCTCGTGTTATTTGTACAGGGTAACGTAAAATTATTGGCCAGACCGCAAATTGCCATTGTGGGAAGCCGCAATCCAACGCCTATTGGATGTGAAAACGCAATGAAATTTGCGCACTATTTTTCAAGCATCGGGTTTACTGTCACGAGTGGTCTTGCGATTGGGGTTGATGGCGCCGCCCATAAGGGGGCTTTATCGGGGGTGGGCAATACCATTGCAGTGTTGGGTAACGGTCTCGACACCGTTTACCCTGCAGTCCATCGCACACTGGCGCGTGAAATTGTAGAAAAAGGGGGGGCGTTAGTTTCGGAGTTCTCCATCGGCACTCCACCGGCGCCTTCCCATTTCCCACGCCGAAATCGTGTTATCAGTGGCTTAAGTGTTGGCGTGCTGGTGATCGAAGCGACGTTGAACAGCGGATCACTGATTACGGCTAAAGCTGCTTTAGATCAGGGTCGAGAAGTTTTTGCTATCCCAGGTTCTATCCATAATCCACTCGCAAGAGGATGCCATGCTTTAATTCGGCAGGGAGCTAAGTTAGTCGAAACCGCTGAAGATGTCTCGGAAGAATTGGGTGAAATACTGAAATATGTGATACGCTCCAAGGCTAATCTGTGTAAAATACCAGCCTCAGAAAAAAATCTGAGTGTGGGGGAAGAAGCGTTATTATCTCAGGTAGGGTATGATTCTACCCCTGTAGATGTTGTGGTGATGCGAAGTGGATTGACGGCTAAGGCCGTATCTATCATGCTACTAGAATTGGAGTTGAAAGGATTGGTTACCTCGGTTCCGGGCGGTTATGCGCGTCTCTTGGCTTAAGTTGGCAATTTAGAGATGCAGGGCGGACACAGAGCAGCCCCCCTACGCTCCTCTTTGGTTATGGTATAAAAAGAGTTACTTAAATTATGGCAAAAAACCTTGTTATTGTAGAGTCTCCGGCTAAGGCTAAAACTTTAAAGAAATATTTGGGGAAGGATTTTGAAATTCTTGCCTCTTATGGGCATGTACGAGATCTCGTTCCTAAAACCGGTGCAGTGGATCCCTTGCATAATTTTGCAATGAAGTACCAAATTATTGAAAAAAATGCCAAGCATCTAGATGCAATCTGCGCGGAGTTAAAAAATGCCACATCTTTATATCTCGCGACTGATCCGGATCGAGAGGGAGAGGCCATTTCATGGCATTTATACGAACTTGTTAAAGAGAGAAAGATTTTAAAAAATAAGCCGGTTCATCGAGTCGTGTTCCATGAGATCACCAAAACTGCTGTCCAAGCTGCCATTCAAAACCCAAGAGAATTATCGATGGATTTGATAAATGCACAGCAAGCACGTAGAGCATTAGATTATCTTGTAGGTTTTAATTTGTCGCCTTTACTTTGGAAAAAAATACGTCGAGGATTATCTGCGGGCCGTGTGCAAAGTCCGGCACTTCGCATGATTGTAGAGCGAGAAGAAGAAATAGAAAAATTTATAACCCAAGAATATTGGACCGTGGAAGCTGATCTTAAATCTAAAAAGCACGAATTTAGTGCGCGATTGGTTGAATACGCGGGTAAAAAGTTTGAGCAGTTTTCTGTTGACAACGAAAAAGATGCCAGAGATATTGAAAATACGCTTCGGTCACTGGCTAAGGGCAAGCTTAAAGTCGAAAAAATTACCAAAAGCCAAAGAAAACGTAATCCAACGGCCCCGTTTACAACCTCGACGCTGCAACAAGAGGCTTCTCGTAAGCTTGGTTTTACAACACAAAGAACGATGCGTGTGGCTCAGCAATTATATGAAGGTATCGATGTTGGTGAAGGCGCGGTGGGTTTAATTACCTATATGCGTACCGATTCTGTGGCGCTGGCAAAAGAAGCCGTTGGCGAAATCCGAGATTTAATTCTGTCACGATATGGTGAAAGTGCGTTACCCAAAGAACCGCGGGTGTATAAAACTAAAGCTAAAAATGCGCAGGAAGCGCATGAAGCAATTCGTCCTACAATGGCGCATATGATCCCCGATCAGGCTAAAAGCGCTCTAACACCCGATCAGTACAAACTGTATAATTTAATTTGGAAGCGAGCCATTGCCTGTCAAATGATACACGCCACTATCGATGCCGTTGCCGTTGATCTTTCTTGTGGGGAAGGCAATCGTTTTCGCGCAAATGGCTCTATTGTATCCTCACCGGGTTTTATGCAGGTTTATTTAGAAGGTGTAGATGATGTTAAAAGCACAGAAGCAGATGGTGAACGACTCCTCCCGCCCTTGAAAGAAGGCGAAATGGTAGATTTGATAGCGCTGCATGCTGATCAACATTTTACAGATCCCCCTCCCCGCTTTACGGAAGCGTCTCTGGTTAAAGCGTTAGAAGAACACGGCATCGGCAGACCCTCGACCTATGCTTCTATTATTTCAACGCTTCAACATCGCGTTTATGTGGAGCTCGAAAGTCGTCAATTTAAGCCAACCGATGTTGGGCGTATTGTGAGCAAATTTTTAACCCAATATTTTACACAATATGTGGATTATGATTTTACCGCCAAGCTGGAAGATGAGTTAGATGCTGTTTCTCGCGGTGAAAAGGAATGGGTTCCTTTATTGGCAGATTTTTGGAAGCCGTTTATTGACTTAATTCACACAACGGAAGAGACGGTTAAGCGACAAGATGTTACCCACGAAGCATTAGACGAAAAATGTCCAAAATGCAGTAAACCCCTGTCTATTCGTTTGGGTAAACGTGGGCGCTTTATTGGATGTACGAGTTACCCAGAATGTGATTACACGCGAAATCTAGAAGAAGATAGAGAAGCTTCTTTGCTGCCACCGGAGGTTGTACAAGGTCGCGTATGCCCAACCTGTGATTCTGAATTAATTATAAAACAAGGAAAATATAGTAAGTTTATTGGTTGTAGCCAATACCCAAAATGTAAATTTAGTGAGTCTTTAGATAAGCCGCTAGACACAGCAATAAGTTGCCCGGTGTGTCAAAAAGGTTCATTAGTGAAAAGAAAATCGCGATATGGCACATTCTTTTATTCCTGTAGTCAATATCCCGACTGTAAATATGCGGTTAACAGCCCGCCGATTGCAGGACCTTGTCCGACATGTCAGTGGCCCATCTTAATGGTTAAAACGACCAAACGTCGCGGTACCGAAAAAGTTTGCCCTCAAAAAGAGTGTGCATTTGCAGAACCCTGTGCAGACCCCGCTGCAGAGCCTTAGGGGATAACGTGTACAAAATAACCTTTTCTTTTTTCGATCAATCAACTCGTTGCGCTCAAACATTGGCCTGCGCAAAAGAGGAAGTTATTTCGTACACGTTCCTTAAACCATCGAGGTTATTGAGATTGTGATGAATAGTGGGGATGGTTTAGAGCGTGATAGTATTGATGCATCTGCTGTTCGACAGTATCTCCTAACATTACAAAAAGATCTCTGTCAACAATTCACCTCAGAAGATGGAAAAGGCCAATTTGAATCAGATAATTGGACGCGACCAGAAGGCGGTGATGGCATTTCGCGCGTA
Organism: Gammaproteobacteria bacterium; assembly: GCA_035576045.1. Lineage (GTDB taxonomy): Bacteria > Pseudomonadota > Gammaproteobacteria > UBA6186 > Azoamicaceae > CADEGZ01. The sequence goes on from DATLWY010000054.1 coordinate 35,126, forward strand.
TTAACAGATGGCGCTGTTATCGAGCGTGGTGGCGTTAATTTTTCGCATGTATTTGGAGATACCTTACCCGCTGCAGCACTACCCCATCATCCCGAATTAGCCGGATATCAGTTTGAAGCAATGGGCGTTTCTGTGGTGATCCATCCACACAATCCTTATGTACCAACAGCGCATTTAAATGTGCGTTTTTTTCTAGCAAAAAAGTTGGGTGCCCCATCTGTTTGGTGGTTTGGCGGTGGGTTCGATTTAACGCCGTATTACGCATTTACAGAAGATTGTGTGCATTGGCATCAAGTAGCCGCTGCTGCTTGCCAACCCTTTGGTGCGAATCTGTATGCGCGTTTTAAAAAATGGGCAGATGATTATTTTTATTTAAAACATCGAGAAGAGTCGCGCGGGATTGGCGGGCTTTTTTTTGACGGTTTAAACGAAGGGTCTTTCGAGACGTGTTTTGCATTTATCCGATCTGTTGGCGATCATTTTATAAAAGCCTATCGACCCATTATAATAAAACGAAAAGCACAGGCCTTTGGTGAGGTAGAACGCGCTTTTCAATTATATCGTCGTGGGCGCTATGTCGAATTTAATCTAATTTACGATAGAGGCACTTTATTTGGATTACAATTTGGGGGCCGAATCGAATCTATTCTCATGTCTTTACCCCCAGCAGTGTGTTGGCAATACAATGGATATGCTGATTTGGACAACCCACAAAATCCACAAGTTAAGTTAATGGCATTTATAAAGCCCCAAGAGTGGCTCTAGACCCCTATTGTTTAGCCTTGGTTTTCTGCTAAGATAGAGTAAATACACCTTTCATCTTCGTTCTTAAGATAATCATGATAGGTCTTTGCAGGCCAAGGAGCTGGATTATGAATACAAAAAGCAAAGTAACGGTTTCTATTGCGATAGTTTCACTCTTAACAGGCGCAACTTCAGGCGCAATGGGCAATCAATGGTGGAAAGATTACAAACCCTATATTGGCTTCGATGCACAAGTGCGTCGCATGGATTTCAAAGGGGGATTTGGCGATAACTTACTTCAGCATCATTCCCCACAAGGTAATGTGTATGCGGGGATCAAATTGAACGACCGTATTGCGATAGAAGCGGGCTATGAGAGTACAATAACAAGAACACGCGATGTGACATTGCATACGGGTGACGTAGCTGCGGGATCACCTGTTGTTGCTGGAATGTCACCATCTGTTTTTAAAAGTAAAATGAAAATTAAGGGTTCTCACGTTGATTTAGTGGGCTTTTATTCTTTCAGAGAAGATTTGCCTGTTCAATTAATAGGCTCAGTGGGCGTGAGTTTTTTTAAAGGCACTGTTCAACGCAAAGGTGTAGCAATGAGCACCCCTGCTATACCCGGTAGAATTCGAACCTTAAGTGCGCGAAAGCCCGTTTTGCGCCTTATGGGCGGCTTAGAATATAAGTGGAATTGCCATTTAGGTGCTCGTGCAACCATAGGTCTTGTTAAAACAAGTAAGCTGGTCATTTTTTCAAACGATGGGTTAACCGGTACTGCCCCTGAGATTAAACCCAAAGACAGTACCGTTTATGGCTTAGGCGTATTTTGGCTGTTCTAAAAGCCTGAACTTATAACCAAAGCCTTGGCGATTTCGTAATGTTTTTCTAATGTGGGTGCGCCCGTTGCACAGCTTGCAGCGAAGGCGGCTTCGGCTCTTCTGCGTTCTTCAGCGGCTTGCGCTTCTGCTGTCCGCTGCCGTTCCTGTTCTTCCTGTAATCGCGTTATAGCGGCTTGTTGCTGCAATAATATTACTCGTTGCGCCTCTTGCGCTTGTTGTAGCCGGAGTGCCGTCAGTCGCGCTTCTTCGGTCTCTTTCCTTGTCCGCTCTTGTTCTGCGGCTTGGCGGGCAGCTTCTTGTCTAATGCGCTCTTGGTCTGCAGCTTGACGCACAGCTTCTTCGGCTGCTGCTTTAAGCTCCCGTTGTTCGGCTAATTGCGTCCTTATGGCCTCTTGTTGTTGCAGAGTAACCAAGAGAGTTATGTGCTGCATTTGTTGCTGAGCAGCTCCCTCTTCTAGTATTTTTTGTTCAGAATCCCCTGTCGATGAATGCACGGCTGCTTCTATCGCTGCTTCCTCACACGGTTCTTCTGCAGTAGGGCCCCCCGTCTCTTCTGATCCCGTCCCGCTCGGTAAGTGGGTGGATACGCCTTCTTGCGCTAGCTTCTGCTCTACTACCGGAACCTGAGAGGCACTTCCCGTAGGTGAATGGCGAGCAGTTTCTACCGCTGTTCCTTCTTCCAGGTTGGGCTCGTCTGAGGTTTGTTCTGGTTCCCATTCTGCGGGCGCTCCCGATGCAACTACATCAGCCGCTAATTTATGTTCGACCGGTGAGTCGGGCAATAATTGAGAGGGCTGGGCGTTACTCTCAGGGGTGGAGGGTATAGGACTGTTTGTCGACGCTGGCGCTGATTGTGAAGGCACTAAGGGTTCTATGGGGGAAAGGTGTATAGTAAATTGAGGGTTCTGGGCTTGTGCGTCCAAGCGCTGTTTATTATGTGGTGAGAGTGTAGCAGATCTAAGTGGAGGGCTCTGAGGCGTATAAACGGGAGGAGGCGAAGCGGCTGCTTCTTCTTGCTGCCTCACAACGCTTTCTTTAATTGCTCTCCTTGCTGTCTTTTCTCGCTGCCGTTGTTCTGCTTCTACTGCCGCTTTTGCTTCTAGTGCTGCCAAACGTTGCTTCGTCTCTTCTAGGCCTTGTTGTTGCGCATGTTGTCGTTCTTCTTCCGCTTGTCGCCGTGCTTCTTCCGCTTGTCGCCGTGCTTCTTCCGCTTGTTTAAGTTCTTCAAACTCTTTCTGTTGCCTTTCTATCTGTTCTTGCAATAACCTAGTTTCTTCTCTCAGTTGTTCCTCTCTAGCAGCTCTAGGAGAAGCAGCGGGCAAATAATTATAGAGGTTGAAATAGCTTGTATAGGTTGGAAATCTGGAAGGAGAATCCGACGGAATTCTTGATAATGTGAGTGACCGAGGGGGGGACGGTATATTTAGTGCGTGCGAGGCAGCACCTCCGGATTTATGTTCTTTACCTTCTTGTTTTGTACGTTCTGTAGTCTCCATCATTGTGTTCTCCTTTATTCCTAGCTTACCTTTTAAAAAGACCAACCTCTGAAAGATACTTGGTCGCCATACAACTGGATAATTCAAAAACATTATCAAAAACAAGGGTTTTTGTCAATCATTATTTAATCACTGATTAAAGCAGCACAATTGTGCAATAATTTTTTAAGAATTTTATTGGCAATTTTTTTAAACACTATTATTTATTAATCTTACTATCTTAATTTTTTTTATTCGCACCAGAATGTGTTTGACATTATTTGTATAAGGGATTAGGATTGCGAATCGCCTGAAGGTTGAGGCTTAAGCTGTAAGAGGCTTAAGGGTAAGCTGTAAGGGCAGTTCTTTAAAAAGTTAAAAATATAGAAGCCAAGCAATTTGTGTGGGCACTTGTAGCTGTGTTGGTTTAGATCAACATAGACTTGAGAAGTGCAAGAGTTAGGACGAACTTAAGATTAGGTTCTGCTTAGGTAGAATCACATTGAATTAATTGAAGAG
>DATLWY010000055.1:0-7197 GCA_035576045.1 Gammaproteobacteria bacterium
GAAAAAATCGCTTTCTTTAGAAACGATCTATTGGAAAATGCTAGAAAATTTTTGTTTTAAATTAAAAGAAGGGTTGAGTATTGATATTTTTGAATTCTTGCTAGGTCTTGAAAGTGAAAACAAAAAATCACTAATTTCTCAAAGTGTATCCTTTGTGGAGATGATCGCCTTTGGGTTTTTTGATCATTTTTGACGATAAATACCGTTAGCAACAATTGCTTGTGCTTCTTGACTCCAATTCTTTGAGCGATTATCCAATAAATTGATTTGGGGTAAACTGATGTTCTTGGGAACTTTGAATAGCGATGGAGACTGAGGCATAGGCAATTATACTCATTTATTGATGAGGGTTTATTGGAGTTATTTGATGTTGCTATGGAATGCTTCTACAATTATTTCCCCCCGTGGTTATTTTTTGACTTTCAGTCCAGCTCTTTAGCCAAACGCTTTATCTCACTTACCATATACAATGGAATGGATAAAATATTATCGTGAAAACCTAAAGGTTGCATAGATATTTTTATGCCAAGTGGCTTATCAGATTTGATATTTTGTAAAAAGTAATTTAAAGATTTAAGCGTTCCAGTTTTACCCGCTTTTACTTCTATAGGTATAATTTTATCCCCCACATTAATAACATAATCAACTTCTGCACTGCTGCCTTTTGCATCTCTTTCCCAATAGAATAACTCGCCAGGGCTATAGGGCGATGTAAGCGCCAGCAATTCCTGGCCAACAAACTGCTCCGCAAGACTACCTTTGTTAACCAGCATCAGATCTTTTTGCAACATTAATTCAGGATCAAGATTGCTGGTCGTTTTAACCAGGCCAACGTCTAAAAATAGTAGCTTATATTTTTTAGAGTTAATTAATGCATTAAGTGGTAATCCATTGGCATGAGAAGCCCAGATTTGATGCAGAAGTCCTGCATATTGTAAGGTTTCTATTGCTGCTTTTAAATCGCGTGCTTGCATTTCGGGATCTATTTCGGAATATTTAAAATGTCTAGCAATTAAACCGGGTGCTTTTTCAAATATGCGCTGCAAATATTTATGTCTTGCATGAGAAGCATATTTTCCGAAATCATTTCTAAAAGTATTTAATAGCGAGGCTTGTATTATTTTTGTTTTTGTAAAATCCTGAGTTTGTAGGTAAGTGTGTATGACTTCGGGCATACCACCCGTTATAAAATATATCTGTAGTAATTTTTCTAATAAACCTGTTATTGCAGGGTTAAATACAGTCGTTATTTTCGCGTTGGAAAGATGATCGAATAGATCCGTATATCCATTGGCCAATAAAAACTCTTTAAAAGTCATTGGATATAAATACAAGGAATGCACTCTTCCAACAGGCATTCTGAAAGATTCATTATTGAGAACAAATTCTAATAGAGAGCCAGCCGCGATAACGTGCAGTTCGGGCATTAATTCCTTGTAATAACGCAGCGCCATAATCGCGTTAGGGCATTCTTGTATTTCATCCAGAAACAATATGGTTTTGCCAGGAACAATAGCTTGTCGACTGATGGCGGTTATCAACGTATTAATTTCAGAAGGCTTCAGTGTTTCAAAGCATTGTTTGTATTCTGGCTCTAGGTCAAAATTAATGCTCACAAATGAGGTAAAGTTTTCTTCAGAAAATTTTTGGATTAAGAAGGTCTTGCCGACTTGTCTAGCCCCTCTAATGAGTAAGGGGCTTCGTCCCTCGAAGCTTTTCCAGTCTTTAAGTGCATATTCAAGCATTCTTTGCATATATTAACCCCATATTTTCTGCGCTTAATGCATATTTTCATGGGTAATTATATGCTTTTTTTGCATATATTACAACTCTAATGCATTTTTCACGTGATAATACCCTCTAAAGGGATTATCAAGATAAATTATGGAAGATCTGATTTCAGAAATTTTTCGAGATTATCAAAGATATAACCCATTGTTTTTAAATAAAATTAACGATAAAACTTTGCTGATCTCTGATAACCTCTGATAAGAACACCCTGATATGCAAACAATGCAGCCAATCAACTCAAATCGGGGCTGATGTGTGTTGTAGAAAAAAACAGAATTTTCTGTTGAGATTTGTTTTATCTTGTTTTTACGAGATTTTTCATCTGTAATCTCGGAGTGGGTTCCGGATTTTCGAGGTATATTCGGAATGCATTCCGAGATATTCCTCCTCTAGCAAAATTTTATCGAATAGGCGTTGGATGATTCAAGGTTGCTTTGCAAAAAACTGTTTAAACAATTGTTCAGACATTTTTTCTCCCGCATCAGTTAACATAACACTCTTTGTTTTGTTAATAGGATTTGATATAAAGCCTTTCTGGTGTAATCGGTTCATACTATCCCAGTCAATGCCTTTCCACGTCCTGCTGCCATCATGTATCCCTAAATACAAAAGAGCTAATACTATTTCATCCGCTTTGTCTTTGTCATATTGCATAACTAAAACCTAGTACAAAATTATTTACAATAACATACCATATTTTATGTAAGAAATGGCCTAAAATGCTTAGTGTTTTATTGTCTTCTGTTCTTGATACTATGGTAGTGAACTTTTCGGATCTGACCCCGAAGGCAACGCTGAGGCAACGCTAAGGCAACGTGAAGGTAGTCAAGACAGTATGATTTTTGATTTAATGGTGCAGGTTATCTGATTAGGGCGTTTCTAGGAACGTGCTGGAAGGGCGAAAGGCTTGAGCGGAAACTGCACTCAAATAACCGATCATAATTAGGGGTACTTTTGGGGGTATGTTATAATCATAAAATTAGTAAAATCCAGTAAAAATACAGCATAAAAGCTTGAGTTAGAAGGCGTCTTCAGCCTCCATAGCAGTTTTTTCCTCGTCCAAAAAATACCTAAAACGTCCTAACCCCTTGTAATTGATAAAAATACCATTTATAACTTGTCTTAAGCCGTTCTACGGGTACCTCCAAAATCGGGCAAGTTTGGGGGTACATTGTCCCGTTAGGTTAGGAGATACCCCCATACCATTAGCGGATGTAAAAGTACGTAAAGCAAAGTCTCAAGCTAAGCCTTATAAGCTTGCTGACGGTGGGAGCTTGTTTCTTTTAATTGCATCAAACGGTTCCAAATATTGGCGATTGAAGTATTGAATTGAAGCAAAGGAAAAGCTGCTAGCCAGTAGCAAAGCCAATTCCTTCCTACTCAGCGAGTTGAAGTTGTAAAGCCGCAAACAAATGGTAAATACCTTCTTAATTCTGCACCTGGCCTAAGCCTCGAATGTAGTTAAAGATATTATTTCCGGCATTCGCAAACAATTAACTCATCATTTTTGTCTGACTTACTAAACTTATCAAAAGGCTTAAACACTTTAACATCTCTGAATCCTGCCTTTGTTAACATTTCTATTATTTGACTAGAGTCATAGAGCCTAATGTTAAAAATTTCAACTTCAGTTTGAATAATATCATTACCATCAACTAGTTCATATTTACAAATGGTTCTGCTAACATTATTTTCTAATGAAAAATCCAGAAAGTTAGCAACAATTATTTTGCCATCTTTCTTCGGCCACACTGATGTCCTCCAAACGCCAAGTTGATTTGGAGCGGATTTCAGGGTTTCAACTTCAAACACCAAAGTACCCTCAGTATTTAAATGTTCGTAAAATATTTTAAGTGCTTCTATTGATTCTTCAATATCAATAATGAGTCCAAAAGAACCGGCAGGAATGAAAACCAAGCCATATTTTTCCTGTTTTTTAAGATCCTTTACAAAGTCTTGCCATACATCAGGTTTTAAATTTTTTGATTTAGCCTTTGAATGTAAAGCCTCGAGCATATGTTCGCTTGCATCAAATCCCTGGATATCAAAACCTTCTTCAAGCAGTGGGAGTAAAAAACGCCCGGAGCCACACATGGGTGCTAAAATAGGGCCTTTAGCTGAAGCAACATAGGATCGGTAAAATTCATAGGAATCCTTAGGAGGAATAGGTTTGCTAAGATCATAGACTTGCGTACAAAGATCTAAGTACGTATCAAATTTTTTCATAATTATACTTCCTATAATTTATTTTGATTAGCCATTCAAGGATAAGGGTGCCAAATTAAGTTTTTTGTCGCAAATCTTGCTTTATTGGGCTTTATTCTATGCTCTCTTTGAACTAATTGCAAGCAACCTACAATTACCGTTTGCTTACAAGGAATACCATGAGAACAATTTTAGAGATAGATGTATTTCGCCAGGTGGTTATGAATAATCCGTTTCTAAACTTGATCCGCCTACTTCGTAACAAAACCTCTAAAATTTTTATCTTTTACGCCGCATACTTGACCAGCTACGCTTTAGCGGCTGCTTAATTGAGATGAGGGCAACAGGGCATTGGTTTTAACTGACTAACTATCGCAAATAATCCTAATTGTAGTAGGGTTAATGGTTACAAGACGGCAGCAATCAGCTAAAATATTAAAAGTACTTAAATGATAGTTAAAAAATCTACCTAATTTTCTGGAGGTGAGTAATGTTGCTGGGCTCTAGTGCAGTCATCAGTCTGTTAGTCTTTTTAGCGATAGTGGTTATTTTTATGGGAGTGAAGCAAGTTCCACAAGGATATGAATGGACAGTCGAACGCTTTGGAAAATACACGCATACCTTAAGACCCGGACTTGCCATTATTGTTCCTTTTGTTGATCAGATCGGTGCCAAGCTTGTCATGATGGAACAAGTGCTTGATATTCCCTCTCAAGAAGTAATCACGAAGGATAACGCGATGGTACGAGTAGATGCCGTTATTTTTTTCCAAGTGGTTGATAGTGCAAGAGCAGCCTACGAAGTACGGGATTTAGAGCGTGCTTTAAATAATTTAACCTTGACAAATATTCGAACAGTTTTAGGTTCTTTAGATCTAGATGGTGCATTATCACAGCGTGATCATATTAACTCACGGCTCTTAGAAGTAATTGATGAAGCCACGGCACCTTGGGGCATTAAAGTTACGCGTATTGAAATAAAAGACATTGCGCCGCAACGAGATTTGGTGGAATCCATGGCAGCTCAAATGAAAGCAGAACGAGAAAAGCGAGCTGCAATTTTGTCGGCAGAAGGGATAAAACAAGCCGCTGTTTTAAAAGCAGAAGGTGAAAAAATAGCGAGAATTCTAGATGCAGAAGGCCGAAGGCAATCTACATTTTTAGACTCTGAAGCAAGAGAAAGACAAGCAGCTGCAGAGGCCAAAGCAACGGATTTAGTTTCAACTGCCATTAGCCAAGGTAGTATTCAAGCCATTAATTATTTTGTAGCACAGAAATATATTGATGCTTTGGGTAAGGTAGCTTCTGCCAATAATCAGAAGGTAATTTTAATGCCTTTAGAAGCCGCCACAGTGATTGGCAGTATTGCTGGAATCACAGAAATAGCCAAAGAAGCTTTTGGCGCAAAAGATAAATAAGAGGTATTTAAATGATGGAATTTTTTAATGCCATTTGGTTAAATAATTTTTGGGTGTGGTATAGCTTAGCATTATTGTTAGTTATTTTTGAAGTAATGTTAGGTGCTAATTTTTTCTTGTTATGGTTAAGTGGTGTTGCTGCTGTAGTTGGAACTATTGTTTTTTTAATGCCGGGACTCCCCTGGCAAGTTACGGGGACGGTTTTCGCCATGGGTTCATTGTTCAGCATTGTCGCATGGAAATATTATCTCAAAAGGTATCCCACTAAATCCGATAGACCTACTTTAAATAGACGGGCCGAGCAGTACATTGGGCGCACTTTTATTCTCTCAGAAGCAATCGTAAATAACCGAGGTAAAATAATTGTGGAAGATTCAACGTGGCGTGTAGAAGGGGCTGACTTACCCCAAGGTACCAATGTGGTTGTTACTGGAGTGAATGGCGTTATTTTAAAAGTAAAACCACGAAGCTAAAATTTTGCAAGGTAACAATTAAATGTAGGGGACTCTCAAGATTTAAGGTTGAAAATAAGTTAGGTTTCCAAAGATTGAAAGATTGAAAGATTGAAAGATTGAAAGATTGAAGATTTGAGATGTTCTTAAAACAAATGGAATAGAACATAGTAAGTTCAACATGGGGATTGATATACCCTATCAAAGTTCCTATAATGGCCGCTTACTCCTTTTTTTTGCCCGGGTGGCGAAATTGGTAGACGCAAGGGACTTAAAATCCCTCGGGGCTTAAACCCCGTGCCGGTTCAAGTCCGGCCCCGGGCACCAACTAAAGATTTCACGACATCCTACATAATCCTAAAAACCCTTGAAATAAAGCATTTTTTATTGTAAGCTGGTCTTAGTTTATTCCATACATTCCTATGAAATCCAAAGTGTTTTGGGGGTGTTAACGGGGGCGTATCAAGACTACTGATTTTGCAGACCCCCAAAAAAAGGAGGGTCTAATGCCACTAACCGATTTTAAAATACGTGCTGCAAAGGCTAAAGAGAAATCCTACAAACTAGCTGATGAAAAAGGTTTATACCTGTTGATTACGCCTCAAGGCTCTAAATGCTGGCGGCTTAAATATCGATTTATGGGAAAAGAAAAAGCATTGGCACTCGGGAAGTACCCTGAGATCTCGTTATCTGAAGCAAGAGATAAACAAAATCATGCTAGGGGTCAATTAGCCCATGAAATTGATCCAGGCGTTGCCAAGCAAATATCTAAACGCGCCACACAGACAATTCTTACAAATAGCTTTGAAGCTGTAGGCCGGGAATGGCTTGCTAAATATTCTGGTGGCTGGGGAAAAAGTCATAGAGATACAATTTTCAGCCGTTTAGAAAAGGATATTTTCCCCTGGATAGGCAAAAATCCTATTTCTGAGATAACAGCGCCTCAATTATTAAGCGTATTACGACGTATTGAAGCCAGAGGAACCTTAGAGACTGCACATCGCAATCATCAGTACTGTAGTAGAATTTTTCGGTATGGCATTGCGACTGGAAAATGCGAAAGAGATCCATCGGCTGATCTACGAGGTGCTGTTCCTCCTGTAATAGTAAGACATCGAGCTGCTATTCTAGAACCTGAAAAACTTGGCATATTGTTTAGAGTCATACAAAGATATCAGGGGTATTTTGTAACAAAATGCGCTTTACAGCTTTTGCCATTGGTGTTTGTTCGTCCTGGTGAGTTACGCAATGCCGAATGGTCAGAAATCAATTTAGAGACAGCCGAATGGAATATTCCGCCAGAAAAAATGAAAATGCGACAAGCACATCTTG
>DATLWY010000056.1:0-2800 GCA_035576045.1 Gammaproteobacteria bacterium
AATCCGAACATACTGTAGAAGAAATCACCCTGCATTTTAACATCAGCTTTGATGACCTTCGCCGCATTGAAACAAAGGCCTTAAAGGCGCTGCTGCGGCAGCAGGGTCTGGGTCAATGAAAAAGTTTTTTAGCGTAGTTCTTTTTGCATCTTTGTAAAAGATAAAACGGGGTGCCTGAAAACGGTTAGGCACTTCTATTTGCATACTGCCGTCTTGTACTAACACTTGCGACACCAAGGCGGCATCTTTTAATACAACAGGACGGTATTTTATCGTCTTCTCGTGTTTAGGTTTCTCTGTAGCCCAAAACATTTGAATATACGCTAGGACTCGCAATAGTTTTTGCTGTAGCCTTTCCAAATCAAAAATACCCATCTTGCCACCTTTTTGTTTATCAACCCCAAGAAAAGGATAGCGCAAAAAACCCAGATGTGTATACACTCACCTACGAGGGGCAGCCCATAAAAACCCGAGCGCAGCGAGGGGAAAAGCGCGTATAAGTCGCGAGACAAAAAGGGTATGGCAATGTAAAAATAAATGGCAAGGCCAAAAGCCCGAAATGGAGTAAGGGCGCACAGTATACATCGTTGCCGACGTGGGCGAAAGGAATTGCAAACTAATTTATGATTAATTTTAATTTTAATTTTTTACAAATTAATAGATTGCTTGCTCATATTTTGGCTTGCCTACTTTTTAATAAGGTTATTTTTAATTCAACTTCCCCGTCATTTCATGATCCTAAAAAAGATGCACGGTTGTTAAGATAACCACTTCCGAGCAGATCAAAAAAGACAGTATTAAAAACAAGAAATAACTTTAATCATTTTAATAAAAGTGGAGTAGAAAATTCTAAAATGATGGCTTCGAACATGTCCATTTTTTAAAAGGAGTTGTGGACAGCTCTTCGAGGCATGAGGATAAGCTGATGGACAAGCCGTGGACAAACAAGTTTGCCCACCGCTTGCCGCACAGCTTACCCTCATTCTGCCCACAACAGGCAATTAATACAACAACAATTTTTAAAAAATGAGAAACAAAAAAAACAACTACGGATATCACTTACACTATAAAGCGTTTTGAGATGCGTTCATTCTTGCGCAATCTCGCTTACCCTTTGGAGACGAACCACGTTAGGTTTTTTGAGTTCCTCTGAGGGTAAACGCCACTTCCAGACGCTGCCTTTTCCAAACCCTTCATGCAGAGCAACGATCCTCAGTGACGCTTTAGCTCTGCGTAATGTCATACTTTTAATACCCGCCTCCATTGCTTTTTGAGTAATTTCTTTTTTGAGCATAGCGCCTTCTGCAAGCAATGCTTTCAAGAAGTCGATTGCCTCCGATAAGCTAGAACATTTTTCTGGCGTACTAAAGTCGTTTGGATCCCTGAGTAACTCACGAGCGGTGCCATCAACAGGCGCACCCCATATCACTTGAGACGCAAAAATACCCGGGTAATTTTCAAGCTCTATTTGCTCAATTTGATAATTAAAACCGCCGCCATCCGGACCATGATTAGACTTTGCGCGTACCAGTAAACGCTTTAACTGTCCATCAGGTTCAGTCATTTTTGCAGTCGCTAATACCATCCTAGCCAATGCGCCAAAGGCAATAGATCCGGTAACACGTTCTAAAGGATCAAGCCCTGTCGTTCCTTTCGAGAAATGGCTTATGCCTAATATGACTGCATTCAACTTCTCACCCAACTCAACCAAAGGTTGTAACGCGCGTCTCACTTCACCATTTTTATGAGAATCACCAGAAACAACATTGACAATCGGATCGATAATGATTAATCGGATTTCGCCAATTGGCAGCGCTCTTTCATACAGCTTGGGCATATCTCTGGCGGGATCAAATGCCCTTGGCGTATTGTTTTCGATCATATCACTCACGAAGTAGATCCGTTTTGGATCGGCGCCGTGTGCAAGCAAACGCGGTAATAATGTATCTCGGGGATCGTCTTCGCCAGACCATATCAGAATATTACCGGGAGAGTCACAGCGCGCATCATCAGGCCATTGAGCACCTCGTGTAATAATGGCCGCTAAATTTAATCCAATGGTGGTTTTACCCGTTCCTGGCGCACCCGCAATAATATGTAATTTCCCACAGGCAAGCCAATCTTGCCAAAGCCAATGGATAGATTCTGGTTTCAGATCTGTTGCACAGATTAATTTAAGGCTGGCATATCCTTTGATAGTGGTGTTAATAATCTGTCTGACAGTCTCAATCCCGCAATGTTGGTGTAAATCATTAAAATCGCTTAACCCTGGGGTACAATTTTCGCCAAAATTTGGAATGGCTAATAATCCACCAACCCTAAGGGCTGTTTCTCGCGCTTTTTGCAACCCTGGGTTACCATCAGTCCAACTGTCATCGTCGGCACAGATTATCAATTGGTGTTCGGGGAATTTATGACGCAACAGTTTAGCAATAGCACTTAGGTTACCCGCATTAAATGCTATGGCTACTGCATAGCCCGTTGCTGCAAAAATACTTGCGCCAGTTGCATACCCTTCACAGAGGCAGAGCAGCTTATCCTTTGCCGTGCCAATACTAAAATAACCGCCTTTTACTTTCCCTCCGCTCAAAAACCGCTTATCCCCATTGGAACCAATAAATTGTAAAGACTGTAGCCCGTCATTATTCCTAACAGGTACAACCAATAATCCTTTATGTTCTCGTAGCCCATGCGATTTAATACCTTTTTTCACCAAATAAGGATGTTGATCTGAAGCAGGTGTAGCGTTATCCCAGAGATGCTTTGCTTGATTGCAAGCACTCTGTTCGGTGACTTCGCG
>DATLWY010000057.1:0-3539 GCA_035576045.1 Gammaproteobacteria bacterium
AATGCTGGCGGTGTTTGCCGAATTTGAACGTTCGATATTAAAAGAGCGTGTCAAAGCAGGAATTGCTGAAGCCAGAAGCAAAGGCAAAGCACACGGTAGACCAAAGACTGCTTCAAATAAAAAAGAAGAAGTAATAAAACTATTTGCTAATGGAAAAGGGATGAGTAAATCAGAAATAGCCAAACAACTTAAAATCGGCAGGGCTTCAGTGATTAGATTGTTGAATGAATAATAACCAATACGTTAATATTCCTTCGTTGCATGCTGAAACTCAAGCACACTAATATTCCAAACACAGTTATCTATATGTCTCGCTGCCGCATCATTAGTTACTAACGCTTTTCAATATCAAAGGAATTTCTACCTCGGAGTCAGTGATTCAGAACGTGCTTTAACGTGCTTTTGTGCTAAACACTTTTCAATATCAAAGGAATTTCTACGTAAAGGTATCCCTCCGTCACCAAAAGCCAATAAGGTGGCGAGCAACAGCAAAATAGAGATGTTTAGTAATTTCTTCATCCTTAATTTCCGTAACACTAAATTGAAAAGTAGGCATAAAACTAATTATTAACAGCAACGACGTTGATAATACTTAGATTTTAGTGCGTTATCTATTGTATTTACTTACTTTCTTTGTCTCAAAAAGAGTGGTATATGAAACTATTTTAACAATGAAAAAAGTAAGGTAGAAGTACTGTAAGTTATTTTAATCAAGTATTACCACCCCTACCTATATTTAATTGAAATTTGCAAATAACTATGCTATAACACTTCCATTATGTCTCTTGAATCTGCATTTTCAATTTCACCGAATCCAAGATTTTTTTACATTACACCAAACATTCAGGCAGCAATCGCCAAAACTAGTTATGTTATCCGATCCAATCAAGGATTGACTACAATAATTGGAGATATTGGTCTAGGTAAGACTTCCCTGCTTCGTCTTTTATTTAATGAATACGACGATAACCCAGAGTTTACAGTAGCTTTTATCGTAAATCCTAAACAAACATCCGAGACAGCATTTTTGAAAGCTATTTGTACTGAATTCGCTGTGCCAACCCGCCGCAGCCAGCGTGAAACAGAATACGAATTAAGAAACTTTCTGATTGAACAAGCACAAGCACAGAAAACGGTTGTTCTGTTTATTGATGAGGCACAACAGTTACGTGGTCCGATGTTTGAGCAGATTCGGCAGATTCTCAACTATGAAACTGATGATCGCAAATTATTAAATATCATAATGGCAGGACAAATTGAACTCCGCTATAAATTAGCAGATAAATCGAAACGCGCTCTTGTTTCGCGTATTGCCGTCACTTCAAACCTCGACGCCCTAACTTTAGCTGACACACTTGGAATGATCAACTTCCGCTGTCACGTTGCAGGTATTGAAAACCCTTTTGAATCTGCGGCTGTAGAAGCCATTTATACCTACTCAAAAGGCATTCCGCGTGAAGCAATAAAACTTTGCGCCATGAGCGTTCAATATGCCCTGCTAAATGATCTTCAATCCATCCCGAAAGAAATTGTCAATATGGCTCAAACCGATATGGCGCAACCGTCGGAAATGACAGAAAACGATAAACCTAAAGGCACTATGAAACAAGCGAGGAAATTAAATGAGCGACGCGCCAAAGTTTAAGACATTCCGCGATTTGCGAAATGTTCCATCCATTGCTGTCAAGGAAACTTCACCCTCTGCTAGTATACCTAGTACTGCTAGCAATACTAGTATAGCTAGAGAATCTAGTAATACTAGTATAGCTGAAAAAAAACAGACTGATATTTCGCCAACCCGTAACTTTCAGAAAGTGCCTAATTCGGTTTCAAAAAACCTTGATTTATTTCGTGGAAAATCAAAGCAAGTCTGGGATTATTTGTGGAGTGTTTCCCGCGGCGCAATAAACCCTACAAGGATTGTTCGCAAATCAAGAAATGAAATCAAAAAAGGCTCGGCTTTAGGATCAATGGTAACTGTTGATGCAGCGATTAAACATCTTGAGCAAATAGGATTAATAAAAAAAAGTTTGCACAATGGTTCTTTAATTGGTAATGAGTACGAGATTTTTACACCTGAGGAAATTGTGGTACCCCATACTAGCTATACTAGTATAGCTAGTAATACTAGCCTTGCCCAGAAAGTAGATATACTAGATATACCAGAAAGTAGTATATCTAGTACAGCTCAACCTGTTGAAAACAAACGTACTTTGGGAAACGCTAATACTCTTTTAAATACTAATAAAAACAATGATGATGAGCCTTTCGGCAGAATGAACGAAACTTTAGCAAAAGCGCTTGAAAAGGTTTCAGGTAAGCGTCCTCAAAAATCAGATGCTGCAAAATTAAACGAACTTGCCGAACTCCTTGCCATGGAACTGGAAATTGCCGCCGCCCGGACAAAATCTGTTTCAAATGTTCCCGCCTTTTTGACCGAACATCTGCGCCGTCGACTTCTCGGCACATCCACAGTAGCAAAACCACCGGAATCGAAATCAAAAGTGAGTAAATCTCTGCGAGTGGGTCAAGCAAATGATTTCGAAGATAAAGATGTTGAAGTATACCAAGCCGAGCCATTATCAAAACAGGGCAGGGAAGCGGTGCTCAAAACAATGCAAGAATACCTTGACAAAGGACAGGGTGAATTTATCTTGAGTTTTCAGAACACTTACACCACCGAGGACTGGACCTGGCTGTCGAAAGAATTGGAGAAAGAAAAGTAGTGGTTGATATTTTTTCTCTGCTGCTGGGCATTAGTGCAGTTTTTGTGGTCGTCGGAGCCATCACCAAAACGATACTCGCTCAGCCAAAAGTCTGGGACCTGGATGACTGGGTACCCGAAGAACTGGAGGGATTGGAAGAGAATAATTACGACGAAATGCGAAAAGAGAATTCGCATTTCTGGATCGATTGAATTAGTCCTTAATTGCACTCCATTGGAATTGTTTGACAAACACAAATCTTAGAATGATAAAACAGAGATGGAATTTAATCTGGAAACCGATGGCATTCGCTAAAGGAGAAATAGCCATGTTTAACGGCACCAAACTGGGAATCATTCGCCACACGAGAAGCATCTGGGCAGCGTATGTCGGCAATAAAAAACTAGACGACTCGAGATCAAAGAGAGAGGCTCTCAAGCGTATTTTCGAAGAAATAGATATGCTGGGCTGTTTTAGGAAAAACTTAAAGGAGGGGGCATTGACGAACAAAGGAATAGTAGTTATTACCGAATAGGGACATAGAACCGATTTGTCTAAGCTTTCTCGTTTTAGAACGAGGAGGAAATTAGCCGCTTAAAACCAAAATGGAACAAACAGTGGAACAGTCATAAAAAGAGGGCGCCATCTGGAGATGACCTGTATCATCGAAGCCTTGAAGGGACGCCCTGCCAAAGGTTAGCCGTGAGCGTCAAAACTTGCAGTTTTTTTCTTTGCCGTTTATTATTTGTGAACCATAATTTTACGTATTTACCAACGAGGAGACCCAATGAGTATTAACATAAAAACAATCGGCGTCCACCACGTCGCACTTCG
>DATLWY010000058.1:0-7646 GCA_035576045.1 Gammaproteobacteria bacterium
AGAGTAGGGGCGCAATACCTATCTCTTTCAAATAGAGATCGGTTGGATCCTTGGATACGCCTTCTTCGTCTTCGTCTTTGGTTGCCAACAAATACATAGCTTCCATCCTAATTAGCTCTCTGTATAAGAGTGTCGGCTGGTATGGCGCTAAGCTTTAAAAGTGTGTTTTTTGATTTCGTATTACGTGTATACACACGCAGTGAAGAAAAAAATGACCCCAAATCGTTTTATTTGAAACTATACTAACTTAAGATATGTTATAAAAAATGGGGAGAGAGATAATGGAAGAGAAAACACCGCTAGAAGAAAAAATGGCAGCAGAGTTAGAACTCAGGAAGACAACACGAAGAGCAGCGCTAATAGCGCAGCTAATAGCAGCATGGCAAGCTGATCATATAGATCAGCAGATTACACGAGAAAAAGAAGAAGAATTGGCGAGGCAGGCTGATGCGCAAATAACACGTGAAGCACAGGCCAATGCCGAGCCTGCTCCACCACTATCAGACTCTCCGTCAATATTTAAGGAGGCTATGTCTAAAGTAGGTAATGTTTTCAAAGGTAGTCGCTTTGAATTTATTGGAACAGCGCTTGAGGCATTTGCTGGTTTCTTCATAAAACTTATGCCTGTGTTTCAATCAATTATTCCTATGATTCAAAACTTAGGTTCAATGTTCAATCGCCCAGCAGCTGGCTCTGCAGGATCGTCTGATGAGACATCGATGGATGATATAAACAATTTACTAGAAAAAGGAAAACTGAATGCTGCTAATGAGCTGTTGAAAGAAAAAGAACTGCAATTACTTGATGATATGGACGAAGCATTGGAGAGTGATAAGGATGCTAAAGCGATCCAAGAGCACGAAGGAGAATTGACAGGATGTCGTCAAGCATTGAAAACATTAGAGGATAATTTAGAAGCATTAACCCCATTGAAACAAAGGGGAGCAGACAAAGGCGCCTTAAAAACACATTTAGAAACAATACAGAGAGACTTAGAGCAAATTACAAAACGCTATGAAATTCTTCAGCCTCGTGTAGAGGCTGCAGCAGATTCTTTACAAAGCTTACCTATTATTTTTGAACGTATGAAGCCAATATTAGAAGCACATCAACGGCTATATGATAAGGAAGTTGAAGAGGTGCAAAGAGTAGTAGCGCCGCATTAGTGCCTACGGGAATTCAAGTCAAAGATGAGTAAAGGATTCTAGAAAATACTGTAAAGCGTTTTTCAGAACTCTTTATTCATCCTAGCTTCTAATCAATACTACCAGCGATATGCTAATTGATGAAATCAGCCCTAGTTGTAGCTGAGCATTAAGCTCATTATTCAGGGATTACCCAATTCGTACTAAGTCTCCAAGAAGAGTGAACAATAACCATATACAGGTTGATATTCTCCTATCTTAGTGATTATACACAAAAAATTTACATTTAGTTGTTGACCTTAATCTCAAGTTATGGTTTAATAGTCGCTAGTCACAAGAAATGGCAGACTTAATACCAAACTGTTTCAGACTATTAAAAAATAGGAGAGCGAAAAATGGCGGCATTAGCACCAGAAATACAAAGAGAATTCTTAAGAAATGAACTTGAAAATGAACAGCGTGTGGCTGCTAAAGCTGCAATATTACACAATGAAAAGAACGCGCGGGAACTTAACACTATAGAAAATGCAGCCCTGATTGCCAGGGTCAACAAGTTAATGGCGGGTAGAGACGCCTGGTTAAAGCAAATGCGGGAAGCGGAAATACGACGACTGGCTAGAGCGCTTACACTTGCTGAAGAAGCAGCATTGGAGGCAGAAGTCCGCGGTCTATTGAACACTCACCCGAATTCTATTGCTAATTTTAAATATGAATCTGACGATACGCCTGGTGTTGATCCAAAGAATGCAAATAAAACGGGATTAGAAGGAATGCTATCAAATTTTAGCAGTCAATTAGGTTTAGGTGATAATCCTATCTTTAATTTTTTGGGAAAGTTATTTTCATTTATAATGAGTCTTATAAAAGGAGTGCAAGAAACATTCAATCCCAAGAAAGCTCCCGCCGATTTAGTAGATGATTTAGTAAAAGAAGAGTCGTTTGATGACGCTGATGCAGAGCTGACGAAGCAAGAAAATGGGCTAATTAGTAAACTCAGATCTGTTACTGATAAAGATGGCAAGGAGCGTGCAGAAATAAAAGCAGTCGTAAATGCTTATGAAGCAAAGTTAACAGATCTTAAAGAACTCAAAATAACAACTGAAGACCATCAGGAGAAAAACGTACCATTTGCAGAAACTACCCCAGATTATAAGAAAAATATTTTAAGATCTCGCATTAAGATATTTAATGAAATTTCTTCAAAGATAGCTCCTTTCTTGGTTGCGCATGAAGAAGTTGTTGCTGTGGATTGCCAAGAGAAATCGAAGCAACAACAAGCAGCTCAATTGACCGCAGGAAGAAATGCTGCGAACGATGGCGCTCATCCGCTAGAATTGAGGTCTCTACAAGCGCGTTTAGCAGCTGTAAATGCTGAAATGACAGTTCTAGCAGAAAAACGTCGAACTGCTGAAGGACAAGAGACAGATTTTGCAGCGACTATGAGAAGGGTAAATGGAGTAGGGCAGATTGGAGACGCTTTTGCCCACACCGGAATATTTCTGCATGCAGAAACAGTAAGACAAATAGCTCTAGACAAAAAAGTCAAAGAAGATGCTCGGAAAGCCGAAGCCGCTGCAGTAGAGGCAACGCAGCGTAATCATGAAGTGCAGATGGCAAGAGCTGCTGCCGGTCACTAAACATTTCTTCCAATGACCTTCATTGAAAAATGATGGTTTACCTTAAAGCCTGGCTTAGTAATAAGCCAGGCTTTTTTTATGGGCGAGATTTTATGAGGCAAGCCAGATCAATAGACAAGACAGAACAATAATAAAATAGCTATAATACAAAAAGTTGAAAAACTTCAACACGATCTTTAACTCAAACTTAGGTTAATAAGCGCCATGTTTAGACCTTTTTATGCTTTTATTGGATTACGATACACACATGTAAGGCGGAAAAACCACTTTATCTCGTTTATCTCCCTTATGTCCGTCCTCGGTATTGCCTTGGGCGTTGGCGTTCTTATTGCCGTCTTATCGGTGATGAACGGCTTTAACCGCGAAATCCGCGCCCAGATGCTCAGCGGCACGCCGCACATTACCGTAGGGAAGATCGGCGACAACTTATTACATTGGCAGTCCACTATCAAACAGATTAGAAAACACCCCAAAATCGTTGGTGCCACACCTTATATTTATAATCAAGGGATGCTTTCTAGCCTTAATAGCGGGCGGGTACAAGGTGTTTTAATTCGGGGTATCGATCAGAAACAAATTAACGAGGTCTATCCCCTGGCCGAACATTTAACCAAAGGAAATCTCAAAAATTTAAGATCAGGAGAATTTGGGATTATCTTAGGCAAAAGCATTGCCAACTACTTTGGCGTGACCGTTGGCGACAAAGTGAGTTTGATTACCCCAGAAGCTTCCGTTACCCCCGCAGGCTTTTTACCGCGCATTAAACGCTTTACAGTGGTCGGAATCTTTAAAATAGGTGATTTATACGATGACAAACAGGCCTTTATTGATATAAAAGATGCAGATAAGCTGTTCCGTATGCATGGGGCAGTGAATGGCATTCAACTAAAAGTGGTAGACGAACTAGAAGCGCCGCATATTGCGCGCGATCTACAGAGAAATTTAAAGGAAGATTATTGGGTTATGGATTGGACACAAGAATTTGGCAATTTTTTTAAGGCATTACAGATCCAAAAAACGGTAATGACCTTTATTTTATTGCTCATTATTGCGGTTGCGGCTTTCAACTTAGTTTCTAGTTTAGTCATGATGGTTTCTGATAAGCGATCGGACATTGCAATTTTAAGGACATTGGGCGCAAGCAAGCGAAGCATTATGGGTATTTTTATCGCGCAAGGCAGCATTATAGGACTAGTGGGCACCGCACTAGGTGTGGCATTTGGTCTATTTTTAGCATTGAATGTCACTGGATGGGTCGATAAAATCCAGGAAACCTTCAATGTCGAATTGGTTGCAAAAGATGTGTATTTGGTTGGATTTTTACCTTCCGAAATTCATCAGATTGATATTGTTTATATTGTTATTTTAGCGCTGGTGATGTGCTTTATTGCAACCTTATATCCCGCATGGCGTGCGGCCAGCATTCAACCCGCAGAGGCATTGCGTTATGAATAAAAAATTCCCCGTACTCGAGTGTAAAGAAGTCTTTAAAGAATATAAAGATGGCAATACGCGCGTAAAAGTGCTGATGGGTATCTCTATAGCCATTAAACAGGGCGAACAAATTGCCATTATGGGGCGATCGGGATCGGGTAAAACAACGCTTTTACAAATGCTAGGCGGATTGGATTCTCCCACACTTGGCGAAGTTTGGATGAATGGGCATAACCTGCATACATTACCTGAACCGGCATTAGAAAAAGTCCGAAATCAAACCATGGGTTTTATTTATCAGATGCACCACTTGCTACCCGAATTTACAGCACTTGAAAATGTGGCTATGCCTTTGTTAATCGGGAATGTAGAACCCCATATTGCAAAAAAACGCGCAGCCGATTTATTAGATCAAGTCGGCTTAAAATTAAGGCTAGAGCATCGTCCAGGAGCGCTTTCGGGCGGCGAGCGTCAACGCGTTGCGATTGCACGTGCGCTTGTTAATAATCCCAACTGTGTATTAGCGGATGAGCCTACCGGCAATTTAGACGATGAAAATGCCCATCAGGTATTTGAAGTAATGCAAACGCTTAATCGAACGCACAAGACCAGCTTGATTATTGTAACGCATGATTCCGCATTGGCGGCAAAGATGGATAGGGCTTATACGTTACATGGGGGTCATTTGTCTTAGGGCGGTGACTTTGGTCCGCTTTAACAGATGATTCGTTAAATTAAGAAAAAAAATGACAAACAATTTCATTATTAGCGTTGTTAGTTTCTTTTTAGGTATTATTAGCCTTCACTTTTTCGGTGAATTACCCAGCGTTACGCTTGTAATGATAATCATTGTTGCTGTAGGCAGTATTTCATTTATTCCGCAGTGTCAAAAGTATAAACCCAAATTATTTTTGGCTTATTTGATAGGTTTTTTATGGGTATTATTGACTGCCAAATCTGTTATCGATCGCCGAATTCCAGAGCACCTTGAGGCAAAACCCATTAGTGTCGTCGGCATTATCGACAGTATTCCAGAGCGTCGTGATAATACAACACGCTTTGATTTTGATATTCAACACACGCTACCCAATTCGCTTTGGCCTAACCCGGGACGAGTAAAACTGCGATTTAGAAATCCTTCCATGCCATTGCACGTAGGCGATCAATTACAAGTAACGGTTAAATTAAAAAGACCACAAGGTTACGCGAATCCCGGGAGCTTTGATACAGAACGGCATTTGTTTCAGCATCACATTGTTGCCGAGGGCATGGTTGTTAATAAATCGAGTCGACACGGAGACGCGGCTCCTACAAAAATAAGCAGTTCAGTGTGGCGGCATCCCATCGATCGCTTAAGAATGTGGCTTTTAAAAGAAATTAATCACGTGTTAAAAAACAGCGAATATTCCGGCGTTATCGACGCCTTGGTAGTGGGCGTACAGTCTGGTATTACAAAAGAACAATGGAAAATACTTAAGGATACAGGCACGGTACATTTGGTTGCCATTGCCGGATTGCATATTGCCTTTGTAACGGGTTTTGCCATGTTGATTATTCTGCAGATTTGGCAGAGACTACCCATTCAGTTTTTATCTGCACAATTTTTGAAAATACCGGTGTCTTTGATAACCGCGGTGGGTGGATTAGGTATCGCATTTTTCTATACGGCATTAGCCGGATTTTCTATTCCGACGCAGCGAGCAGTGGTGGTCATTACCGCCTTTATGGTGAGTATTTTAAGCAAACGCAATACCTCTGTATGGCAAAACTATTTTTTAGCCCTATTCATTGTGCTGTTATTAGATCCCTTATCAACATTAGCAGCCGGTTTTTGGCTGTCGTTTGGGGCGGTAGGGCTTATTTTATATGGCATGAAAGGCCGTTTACAACCCAAAGGGCTATGGTGGAAGTGGGGACGCATTCAATGGGTGCTCTTCTTAGGGCTAGCACCGATGATGCTGGCTATTTTTGGCATGACATCGTTAATTGCACCATTAGCAAATTTTATTGCGATTCCCTGGGTTGGTTTTTTGGTTTTGCCTTTCTGTTTGCTCGGTACGTTATGTCTTACTTTTAGTACGAGTTTAGGTACGTTTTTTTTAAATATGGCGAACGGATCTTTATCCTGTCTTTTTCCGGTTTTGCAGTGGTTCAGTGAATTTCGAGGCGCTACGTGGGTTAATGCGACCCACCCCTTATGGACGTTATTGGTAGGATTTGTGGGGGCCTTACTGATTTTATTACCCAAAGGATTTCCCGGCAAAAATATTGGATTTATTTTTTTATTGCCAATGTTTTTAATCAAACCGACGATGCCTGATCCGAATACAGCACACGTAACGGTATTAGATGTTGGGCAAGGGTTGGCATTGGTCGTAGAAACCCAGAACCATGTGTTGGTCTTTGATACAGGCCCTAAATTAAATCCGGATTTCGATACGGGCGATAGGGTGGTTGTGCCTTTTTTAGCAACCCGTGGGCGAAACAATCTCGACGCATTAGTGATTAGCCATGGCGATAATGATCATGCCGGCGGTGCACGCTCTATTTTAAAGGCGATGCCAGTTAAAACAATTATAACCAGTGAACCCAAATTGTTTCCGGAATATAACACAATGTCTTGTTTTGCAGGCCAGCAGTGGGCATGGGATGGGGTGCACTTTGAAATGTTACATCCCACAACTGTGATGACTAAAAAACGCAATGATCATTCTTGCGTTTTAAAAGTAACCGCGGGTACGCAAAGTGTCTTGTTAACCGCAGATATTGAGGCAAAAAGCGAGCACAGCATTATCGAAAATACCCCTGAAAAGTTGCCGGCTACGGTCATGCTGGTACCACATCATGGCAGTCGCACATCTTCAACACTTGAATTTATTCGCGCGGTTAATCCTCAAATTGCAATCATTCCGGTTGGGTATTTAAATCAATATGGGCATCCAAAACCCGATATTGTTGAGCGCTATAAAAAAGAAAATATTCTGCTGCTAGACACCGTAAAAGGCGGGGCAATCTCGTTTATTTTGAATAAAAAAAACAATCATAATGTCGTGGATATTCACGCATATCGACAAGAAAACCAACGCTATTGGCATGTAGGGATGAAGGATATTGACGAGTAACCGATAAATACGTTTATAACGGGTTGATACTCCTGTAAACTAGGGCTATTAAAGAAAGACAGGAAGCATTAATGTCTGTTAATTACCTAACTTCAACCCAAGTTTATCGCCGTTTATTGAAGGCCGCGCTCCCGTATGGGTGGGCCTTTGCTTTAGGTGTGGTGGGGAATGCGCTTATTGCGGTATCAGATGGTTGGATAACTTATGGTTTAAAGCCTCTTATTGAAAAAGGCTTTATTGCGAGAGACCCCATCTTTATTCGTTGGATCCCCCTTATCGTTATTGCGTTTTTTATTGCACGAGGCATC